>NZ_CP088298.1:2734686-3069372 GCF_021117425.1 Brevibacterium zhoupengii
TCGAATCCGCGCTGGCGGCTGTCCTCTCCGCCGTCGTAGTCGGCCTTGAGCTCGGCGATGGCATCGGTGACGGTGTCCTCATCGAGTCCGAGGGCGGTGGCCAGCTCGGTCGCCGAGACAGCGGAGTCGCTGATCATGAGGACGGCCTCGATCCCGGCCAGGATTTCATCGTCGATCATGCCAGTTCCTCTTCCTCGTTGGTTGCGTCTACCTCATTGTCGCCACCGTATTCCTCCACGGGAGCACCGTCCCACTCCCCCTCGGTGCGCAGGTCGACCCCGTCGTCGGTGGAGTCGGTACGAGAGATGAGCAGCGGTCCCAGCGGCTCCTCCTGCGCGAAGTCACAGAGGCCGACCTTGAACAGCTCCAGCAGCGCCAGGAAGCGGGCGACGACGACCAGCGTGTTGTCGGCGGTGTCGAGGAGTCTCTGGAAGTGCAGGTCCCCGGCCCGCAGCAGGCTGAGGATGTGGCCGCGCTGCTCGGAGACGCTGACCAGCGGCAGATGGATATGGTCGACGGCGACGCTCGGGGGCGTGTGATCGCGTTGGAGCACGGTCGCGTAGAGTCCGGCCAGCTCACCGGGTCCGATGTGCATCTGCAGCGGCGGCAGCACGTCCTGGAACTCGGGCTCGAGTCCGACGCTGCGTGGTGCCCTGACCGAACCCGCGGCCATGGCCTCGGCGAAGAATCTGCTCACGGACTTATAGGCCCGATACTGCAGGAGACGGGCGAACAGAAGGTCACGGGCCTCGAGCAGTTCGAGATCGAGGTCCTCCTCGCCGTCCTCGTTGGGCAGCAGTCGCGCCGTCTTGAGGTCGAGGAGGGTCGCGGCCACCAGCAGGAACTGGGAGATCTCGGCGAGGCTGGACCCGGCTCTGGCACCGGTGCGCTCACTCAAACTCGTCGTGTACGCGATGAACTCATCGGTCACCTCGGCGAGAGCGATCTCTGTGACGTCGAGGCGACGTTTCGAGATCAGGCCGAGGAGCAGGTCGAAGGGACCGGAGAAGTTCTCCAGCTCAACCTGGAACCCCTCGTGGACGGTTTCGCTCAGGGTGCGCCTCCGCGGGCGATGAGCTCCCGGGCCAGGCGACGATAGGCTTCGGAGCCTGCATGCTTGGGCGCGAAGCTCGTGATCGGTTCGGCGGCGACCGAGGCGTCCGGGAACTTCACGGTGCGGTTGATGACCGTGTCGAAGACCTTGTCGTCGAAGGCCTCCGTGACACGCGACATGACCTCTTTGGAATGCAGTGTGCGCGAGTCGAACATCGTGGCCAGGATCCCGTCGACGACGAGGGAGGGATTGAGCCGGTCCTGGATCTTCTCGATGGTCTCCACCAGCAGCGCGACACCGCGGAGGGCGAAGAACTCGGTCTCGAGCGGAATGATGACGCCGTGCGCGGCCGTCAGCGCATTGACGGTGAGCAGGCCCAGGGAGGGCTGGCAGTCGATGAGGATGACATCGTATTCGTCGGCGACCTTGGACAGCACACGAGAGAGGATCTGCTCACGGGCGACCTCGCCCACGAGCTGGACTTCGGCAGCGGAGAGGTCGATGTTGGCCGGGAGGATGTCGATGTTGTCGAAATCGGTGCCGACGATGACCTCGTGAGGATCCATACGCGAGTTCATCAGCAGGTTGTAGATGCTGATCTCGAGATCGTAGGGGTTGACGCCCAGCCCCACCGACAGTGCTCCCTGCGGGTCGAAGTCGACGAGGAGCATCTTGCGGCCGTAGGCGGCCAGTGAGGCGCCGAGGTTGATCGACGAGGTCGTCTTGCCGACGCCGCCCTTCTGGTTGACCATCGCGATGATGCGGGCGGGCCCATGAGTGTCCAGCGGTGCTGGTTCGTCGAAGTCCTGCTGCTCAGGGACAGTGGATTTCGATTTGGGAATATCCAACGCCTGTTGCGTATTCATCACTCGGATGGCCACCTTTCATTGCTCTCTGGTCCAACCCTACCGCGCCCGAGGGTGCGAGGTCGCGTACACTTCCCGCAATGTTTCCTCCGACACCTTGGTGTAGATCTGCGTGGTCGTGACTGAGGCGTGTCCCAGCAGTTCTTGGACGACGCGGATATCGGCCCCGCCTTCGAGCAGGTGTGTCGCAAACGAGTGTCGGAACGTATGCGGTGACACCTCGGCCTCCAGCCCTGCCAGTTCCCCGGCGTCCTTGACGATCTGCCACGCGGTCTGGCGTGAGAGCCGAGTTCCCCGTGCATTGAGGAACAGCGCTCCGGCCGGTGCCGATGATCTGGCCTTCGCGGCCATGCTCGGCCTGGTCCGTGACACCCAGGCGCCCAATGCTGTAGCGGCGTGGGAGCCGAACGGCACGATCCGTTCCTTCCCGCCCTTGCCGTAGAGGCGCACGAGGCTGGTCTCAAGGTCGAGGTCGTCGAGATCGACCCCGACGGCCTCGGAGATCCGCGCACCTGTTGCGTAGAGCAGCTCGAGCAGCGCGGCCGCACGAATCTGTGCTGGTTCCTCACCACCGGTGGTTGCCAGCATCGCTTCGATATCGTCTAAGGACAGGGCCTTGGGCAGACGCAGCTCTTCCTGCGGTGGGTTGACCTCGGAGGCCGGATCCGTGCCAGCCAGTCCCTCGCCGAGGGCGAATCCGTGGAAACGGCGCACCGCGACGAGTGCTCGTGCTCGAGTCCGTGGGGCCAGGTTCTCGTCGAGGAGGTGAAGCGCGAACGCTTCGACGTGCGTACGTTCGACCTCGCCGAGGCGGCTCATCCCCTGCCCGTTCAGCCACGTCCCGTACCTGGCGAGGTCACGGGCGTAGGCGTCGATGGAGTTCCGGGAGAGCCCACGTTCGAAGCGCAGCGAGTTCAGGTACGTCTCAAACGCACGAGCCAGCGACTGCGGAAGTTCCGGGAGAAGTTCGGCACCGTGCCGGGCCATGGCGTGCCCTCAGGCCTGCGGTCGGCCGTCGACGAGGCGGCGGGGTGCGTCGACGCTGCGAGTCTTAGTGGGCTCACCGGCGGCTTCTGCGCGCAGGACGCGGGCCACCTGCAGGATCGCCAGCTGTGCGATCGAGTTCGTGATCTCACCGGCGCTGACAGCATCGAGTGCCTCATCGAGACTGGCCCACCGGAACTTGAAGCCGGCTTCCTCTTCGCTGCGTTCGTGCCGGTCTTCGTCGGCGATGAGTTCGAGGCCTCTGGCCAGGTACAGCCGGATCGTCTCGCTGCTGCCGCCGGGCGTGAGACAAGAGTCGGTGAGGACCTCCCAGCGAGTGGCCCGGAGATCGGCTTCCTCCGCCAGCTCCCGCTTCGCCGCGGCGAAGGGTTCCTCGCCGGGCACATCGAGGAGACCGGCCGGTACTTCCCAGAGCCTGGCCCGAACAGGGTGGCGGTACTGCTGGATGAGCAGGATCCGCTCCTGCTCATCCACGCACGCGATCGCGACAGCACCGGTGTGAGCCATCATGTCGCGCACCAACCCAGTTGCTTCGGGCAGGTCGAAGGTCTCGCGTCGGATGTTCCACACCGCACCGTGGTAGACGACCTCGGAGTCGGTGACGTCCGGCGTATAGGCTTCGTCGCGCAGATCGCTCACATTGGTCCTGACTACTTCTGGGCCTTCAGGGCCGCTGCCACGAGTCCGGAGAACAGCGGGTGGGGCTTGGTCGGACGTGATTTGAGCTCGGGATGAGCCTGAGTCGCCACGTAGTAGGGGTGCTCGGATTCCGGCAGCTCCACGAACTCGACGAGCTCACCGCTGGGCGAGGTGCCCGAGAATCGGAGACCGGCCTTGGCCAGATCCTCGCGGTAGGAGTTGTTGACCTCGTAGCGGTGACGGTGACGTTCGGTGATGAGCGTCGAGTCGTAGACTCCGGCGACGACGCTGCCTTCGTCGAGCTTCGCCTCGTAGGTGCCCAGGCGCATGGTGCCGCCCAGGTCGCCTTCGCCTTCGACGATGGAGAGCTGCTCGGCCATCGTCGCGATGACGGGGACCTGCGTCTCGGGGTCGAACTCGGAGGACGAAGCCTCAGCGATTCCGGCGATGTTGCGGGCGTACTCGATGACCATGCACTGCAGGCCCAGGCACAATCCCAGTGTCGGGATGCCGTTGGTGCGTGCGTACTTCAGCGCACCGAGCTTGCCTTCGATGCCGCGGATGCCGAATCCGCCGGGCACGCAGATCGCGTCGAGGCCTGCGAGCTTCGCAGCCGCACCGTCCTCGGACTCGCAGTCATCGGACTGGATCCACTCGACCTTGACCCGAGCGTCGTTGGCGAAGCCGCCGTGACGCAGCGCTTCGGTCACCGACAGGTAGGCGTCGGGCAGGTCGATGTATTTGCCGACGATGCCGATGCGCACATGGTGTGCGGGATTGTGGACGCGTTCGAGCACCCAGTCCCACTTCGTCCAGTCGACGTCGCGGAAGGGCAGGTTGAGCCGACGGATCACGTAGACGTCGAGGCCTCCGTCATGGAGGACCTTCGGGATGTCGTAGATGCTCGGTGCGTCCACGCAGGACACGACCGCATCGGATTCCACGTCGCAGGAGGAGGCGATCTTCGTGCGGATCGAGTCCGGCAGCTCGCGGTCGGAGCGCAGCACGATCGCGTCGGGCTGGATGCCGATCGAGCGCAGTGCGGCCACAGAGTGCTGGGTCGGCTTCGTCTTCAGCTCACCGGAGGGTCCCAGGTACGGGACGAGGGAGACGTGGATGAAGAAGACGTTGTCGCGGCCGATGTCGTGTCGGACCTGACGTGCGGCCTCGAGGAACGGCTGGGATTCGATGTCGCCGACGGTGCCGCCGATCTCGGTGATGATGACATCGGGACGTTCGTCGACAGGACGTTCGGCCTGGGCCCGCATCCGTGATTTGATCTCATCGGTGATGTGCGGAATGACCTGCACGGTGTCACCGAGGTAGGCGCCGCGACGTTCCTTGGCGATGACCGAGGAGTAGACCTGTCCGGTCGTCACATTGGCCGCGCCGTCGAGGTTGACGTCGAGGAATCGTTCGTAGTGGCCGATGTCGAGGTCGGTCTCAGCACCGTCTTCGGTGACGAAGACCTCACCGTGCTGGAAGGGATTCATTGTTCCCGGATCCACATTCAAGTAGGGATCCAGCTTCTGCATTGCTACCGAGAGTCCGCGCTGAGTGAGCAGGTGACCGAGGCTCGAAGCCGTCAGTCCCTTGCCCAACGAAGAGGCAACGCCTCCCGTGACGAAGATGTGCTTTGCCGTATTTGTGCCGCCTGGGCCAGTTCGATTCACCACGGGATTTGATTCTATCAAAGTCCGGCTCACGAATCCGACGATTCGGCGACTTCGGCGTAGAGATCAAGCAGAGTCGCAGAGATCGCGGCCCCGTTGTTCACGTCGATCACGCGCTTCTTCGCGGCCACAGCCTGCGAACCGCGTCCGGCCGGGTCGTCGATAAGATGATTGATCTCACTCAGAAGTGCGTCCGTGTCGTCGGCGGCAACGGCCTTCGCTGCCGCACCCCAGATGCCTGCCCGTCGCGTGTTGCCGATGAAGACCGCCGGCTTCGACAGCTGCATGAGGTCCTCGTGGCTGAGTCCGGTCATGGTCTCGCTGGCGATGACGACGTCCGCAGCTGCTGCCACGTCGACGAGGTCACCGGCGGGGGCGACGATGACGTGTCGGTCTGCGAAGGCAGACTCGATCGTGCTCCGGTCCCTGCCGGTGCCGGTGAGCACCGTGACGACGGGGCGTCCGGGCCGTTTCGTATTGATCTGGTCGGCAGCGTCGAGAACCGTGGCCAGGGCCGTGTGGTCGCGCAGGGCGATGGGGCTGGCGACCATCCAAGTGCCCTCTGGAACGCCGAGTTCCTTGCGCACCTGTGCCCGCGGTGTCCTGACGGTGAGGTCGACGTCGATGTCCGGATGGACGAGCTCGGCCCGTTCGACGACGGGAACCTTCTCCCCGAAGTAGTCGACGACGGGTTCGGTGGTGCCCAAGATCGCGGTCGCGGTGCGGCCCACGATCTCGGCGCCGGTCTTCTCGATGACATTGGCCGCGTCGAAGGACTCGACCGTTGCGACGACCTTCGGGTGCAGGCGGGCCGGGAGGCCAGTGAAGGCCAGGCCGGCGAGCGTCGCGGCATGCAGTCCGTGGGCGTGGACGATGTCCACGTGCTGGTAGTACTTGTGCAGAGTGAATGCGGTGTTGGGATCTGCCAGCGTGAAGCGTCGTCTGGCCGCGAGTTCGATCTCACGGAAGTTGTCTGCCAGTTCCTCGGGGACTCCGAAGGTGCCCAGCAGCGAACGGTGGGCGGCGACCGCTACCTTGAAGCCTGCGCGCAGATGCCCAAGCACTGCGAGTTTCGCCACTTCGACAACGGGACCCGTAGTTTCGGCGAGCACATGCAGAATCCTCGTGTCTGCGCTGAGTGGGTGGACCTCGCCGGATTCGCTCATTTCCTCATCCTTTTCAATAGATCGACGCTGCTTCTACCCTACCTGGGAGGGCATGAGTTCCGTGTATATGCCCACCAGTTCTTTGGCCACTTCCCTCTCATCGGGAAGTTGCGCTCCACGAGCCTGGGCGCGCGCAGCCAGTTCGGCCCGGCGGGCGGGATCGGTGGCCAGTTCGGCAATGGCGGCGGCCAGTCCGGTGTCGTCGTCGAGGTCGATGAGAATGCCCGCGTCATCGACGAGTTCCGTCGTTCCACCAGTACTCGTGGCGATGATGGCCTGCCCGGAGATCAGTGCCTCCTGCAGCACGAGGGCACGGGCCTCCCAGACGCTGGTGAGGACGTAGAGATCGGCGGCCGCATTGAGTGCCGCGATGTCATCACGCGGGCCCAGGAAATGCAGAGCCGGAATCGCCGAGGTGGCCGCGAGGCTCTCGTACTGCCCCTGCACCTCGTCGAGGACAGTGGGATCCGCGGTTCCCGCAATGAGAAAGACAAGCTCGGGAGTCTCGGAGTCCGGAGACTGAGCCTCGCCGAGGTGGCCCAAGGCCCTGACCAGCATCGGGTAGTTCTTCTGCGGTGCGACACGCCCGACGGCGAGCACGATGACAGCCTCGGGTCCGAACCCGAATTCCTCGGCCAGGGATGCACGGGTGGCCAAAGCCGCCTCGGCGCGGACAAGGTGAACTTCCGGAGCAGCGGCGGGCAGGAACCGGGCGTCACCGGCACCGAGCTCTCGGGCTCGGTCCACAAGATCGGTGCTCGCCCCCAGCGTCAGGTCCGCGCCCTTGGCCAGCAGAGTCTCGATGCCGGTTTCGACGGTGCCGCGCAATCCGTGGCCGCTGGCCTGGTTGTGCAGGCTGATGATGAGGCGGGGACGGTGTCTCGTGGTGCGGACGGCCAGGAGAGCGACGAAGCCGGCCCGGAAGCCGTGGGCGTGGACGATATCGGCGTTGAAGCTGCCGATGAGGCCGCGCAGGCGGATGATCAGCGCGGCATCGCGGACACCGATTCCAGTGCCCATATCGAGGGCGGCGAAGCGCACTCCGGGCAATGATGAGAAGCCGAAGTGTCCGTCGGTGGAGGCGGGTCCGATGATTCCGATCTCATGGCCGACTGCGGCGACGTCTCTGGCCAGGGCTCTCACATGGGTGCCCACTCCCCCGGTCGATGTGCCGAGCACGTAGACGATTCTCATCTCTCATCCTCATTCTCGTTGGGGGTGATCGGTGGGGCGGCCTGTACGGCAGGATCGGTCTGTTCGGCAAGGTCAGGGCCACCTCGGCGACTTGCGAGCACCGTTCGCACCTCGGAGATGAACCCTTTGTCGAGGATGACGATCGCTGCGAAGATCGCGCAGCCGATGAGCGCGGAGATCACGCCGTTGGCCACCGAAGACAGTGCGTCGATGCCCAATGGCCCCGCCAAGCAATGCGAGACCAGCGCGCCGGCAACCGACGCGAGAGCAGCGGCAACCAGAGACAGCAGTCCTCGGCGCACCACTCTGTGGAGCCCGGTAGGCCCCAGCACCCGCCGCATCGAGGTCAGCAGGAAACCTCCGGCGACGCTCATGCCGATTGCGTAGCCGATGCAGATGGAGACCAGCGTCAGCCCGTCATCGCCGTCGGCGTTGATGACCAAGACTGCCAACAGCATTCCGACGATGACTAGTAACCAGCCGGTCGTCGTCGCCACCGCTGAATGACGCGAATGTTCCAGCGCGTAGAACACGCGGGTGCCCCAAGCGACGAAGGACCAGCCAGGCACAGCAAGAGCCATGACCATGATCGCCTGACTCATTGCGTCGAAGGGCGCATCTCCGCTTTCGCCTGCAGCATCGATTGCGGTGAAGAATGTCTGCAGAGGCCCTGCCGCGCTGACGAGGATGACCGTGCCCAGCAGACCGATGCTGATGATCAGCGCGGTTGTCGTCGAGGTCAGACGTCGCAGTTGAACTCCGGCATTGTCTCGATCCGTGTCGCTGACATCGGGGTCTTTGGAACGAGCGACCCAGGATGACAGGGAAGGGAAGACTACAGTGGCGACTGTCACCGCGAGGACGCCGTAGGGCAGAAGATAGACGGCGTTGATGTAGCTGAAGAGAACGAAAGTACCCTCGCCACCGGAATGGTTCGACAGGAGCATGGTCGCCAACATCGCGGCCTGCTGTGCCAGCAGCGCCGCCATGCCCGCACCAGCCAGACGCAGTGCCCGATGAGCGACTCCGGGTGGGAAACTCCAGGTGGGCCTGATGCGCAGCCCGGTGGTGCGCATGGGCAGAGCCAGCGGCAGCGCCAGTGCGGCGACGCCGATGGTCGTACCCCAGCCGAGCCAACCGATGTGGTCCCGCCAGGTTTCGTCGGAGCCGCCGACCATGTTGTAGGCGATGTAGCAGCCGATGACGACGAGGCTTGAGAGCAACGGCGCAAAGGCCGGCCATATGAATTTCCGATGGGCCTGGAGCACACCGGTGAGCACGGCCCCGATTCCGTAGAGCACGAGTTGGGGGGAAAACATGAGCAGGAACACGACAGTCGCCTCAAGTTGGCCTGCCTTGTCGACATCGGTGCCGATCAGCAAGCTTGCGATCGGGTGCGCGAAGACCGCGAGAATGATGCTCAACGGCAGCGTCACCGATACTGCCCAGGTCAGCAGTGCCGAAGCGATTCGACCTGCCGTCTCTTTGTCCGATCTGGCCAGCGGAATCGCGAGCAGTGGGATGACGGCACCCGCCAGGGCGCCACCTGCGACGACTTCGAAGAGGATGTTGGGGACCAGGTTCGCGGTCTGGTAGGCGTTGCCGACCGACCCGGCGCCCACATTGGGCGAGAAGACGAGCCACCTCAGGAACCCGACGAGCCGGGTGAAGAGGGTGATGACCGAGACGAGCAGCGCCGCGGAGGCGAAGACTCGAACCAGCTTACTCACACGACCTCGCGGCCGAAGGCGTCGATCTCTCGCAGTCCCGGGGTCGATTCGATGATCGAGGTGAAGGAGACCTTCTCGCTGAGCAGAGTGAGACCGACCAGTCCTGTGAGGACCAGCGCACGTTGTTTGGCCGTGGAGTTCTCGACCAGGACCGTGCCCAGCGCCGCACCGAGTGCGTTGGCGCCGGTGTCGCCGAGCATGACGGCGCCGTCGAGGTCATCGGGCCAGGCCGCCGCGCTGGCCCCGGCGATGGCTGCGCCGGGTGCCCAGGTCAGGCCATGTCTGTGGGGCATGAAGGCCAACGTCAGCAGTCCCGTCTTGAGGGCACGTCCGGGACGCAGATCGAGCAGATTGAACAGGTTCGCGGTGCCGGCGATGACTCCCCCGGTGACGACGACGTCGACCGTGGACCCCCACCATGTCTGGTCTTCGGTCGTCCGATGGGAGGAGAACAGCCCGTGGTTGTTTACACCGGTGCGCAGGATCGTCGCTGCAACGATCGAGGCTATGGGAATGCCGATGACTTTGATCGCACCGGTGGTGATCTCGCCGCGGGCCAGGGCGTCGAGATGGCCGCGCAGCCCCTTCGAGTCCCCTGATTCGAGGAAGTCATCGACTGCGCCCAAGCCGCCTGCGACTGTGGTCACCAGCAGGGTGGCAGCGCGCTGGCGTGGTTCTTCGATGAGGAGGCTGCCGGCGACCAGTCCGGCGGTGACGGCAGGACCCTCGACGAGAGAGACGTCATTTCCGGCATGGTTGGTGCGCACCACCTTGTCATGGGTGCGCAGTTTCGAGTTGAGGATTGCTCTGGTCGCCGTGTAGCCGACGAGGCCGGCGACGGCGGAGCTGACGAGTGAACGGATCATCTCAGTCCTTTCCGGGCATGATCTCTTCGGCGTCATCGGAGAAGCCGTAGTGGCCGTGGGTTCCTGCCTCGCCTGCGGCAAGGGCCCGAACTGTGATGACAGCGCCGGCTCCCAGACCGAGTCCGTCGACGGTGCTGGCCCGCGACTTCTCCGTCCGGAGGATCGAGACGAGGCCGTTCTGAGCCGAACCGGCATCTCCGGCCACGACCACGGACTTCGAGTCCGAGGTCAGCGCGTTGACGAAGTCGGTGATGAGGGTGCGGTTGGCCTTGTCACCGGTCGCTTCGGGACTGGGTTCGGTCTCCTCGGCGAGCTTTGAGTTCTCGTCATCGATGACGACGAAGAGCGGAGTGGGCTTGTGGTCGGTGTCGGTGCGCAATCGGCCTGCGTCGACGAAGGCGTCGAAGATTCCGGAGGACTTCTTCTCCGCAGCTTTCCGGTCCTCGCTGTCCTCAAGCATTGAGGCGTTGCCGGTCAGTGCGATGACGAGGGCGGCCCGCAGCGCGGTCGAATCGTCCTTGGGCAGGCTCGGAACAGATTCCCGCAGAATCTCGAGGAAGTCCTTGGAGTCCGCCAGCGACAGGGTGTTGTCGACGAAGGAGACGTCTCCGCCGATCTTGCCGCCTGCTTCCTTGATCCGGTTGGTGACCTCTTCGACCTGCTCGGGGTCGGCCTTCGGTGCGCCGATGATGCTGACTTCCTCGCCCTTGAGTGTGTCGCCGATGAGTTCGGGGGCGGCGGAGGTCACGAATTCGTTCTGTTTGTCGATATTGCCGTTGGCGGCATCGATCTTCGTGCGCAGATCGTCACGGTCTGCGCGCAGCGAGTCGACCTGGCTCTGCAGGGACTCACCGATCGGTTCCTTCAGCGGTCCGGCGCCCAGGACGATTCCCACCGCCAAGGCGAGGAAGACCGAGACGAGAGAGACGAGATGGTAACGAAAATCAATCACTGGTCAGTCCTTGAATGATGCTGGCAGATTCTGAAGATGCAGCAGGGTCGCCGCCGAACAGGGAGCCGATCCAGCCGAAGACCCCGTCGAGCTGGGCTCCGATGAGTCCGATGAGGGTTTGGCCGGCAGCGGTCGCGAACAGGGCTACACCGAGTGCAACGAGGCCGGCGATGATCAGGACACTCAGCTGCAGGCTGGAGATCCTCTGCCGGTACAGCAGGGATACGCCCTTGGCATCGATGAGCTTCGAGCCCACCCGCAGGCGCGTAATGAACGTCGAGGCCATGCCCTTACGGCCCTTGTCGAGAAACTCCATCACGGTGTCATGGGTGCCCACGGCCACGATCAGGTCGGCACCCTTGTCGTCGGCCAGCAGCATGGCGATGTCCTCGCTGGTGCCCGACGCCGCGAAGGCGACGCATTCGACGCCGAGGGAGTGAACACGTTCGGTTCCGGGAGCGTTTCCGTCCCGGTAGGCGTGGACGACGATTTCGGCTCCGGAGGTCAGCGCCGTGTCGGAGACGGAGTCCATGTCGCCGACGATCATGTCGGGCTTGTAGCCGGCCTCGATGATGGCGTCGGCACCGCCGTCGACGCCGACGAGGAGCGGACGGTATTCGCGGATGTAGGAACCGAGGATCGCGAGATCCTCTTTGTAGTGATAGCCGCGGACGACGATGAGGACGTGTCGACCCTCGAACTTCGTGGCCACCTCGGGAACGACGAGTTCGGCCGAGAGCAGGTCGGAGTCCTTGCGGATGTATTCGATCGTGTTGTCGACGAAGTCCACGAGCACGGAGTTCATTCCGGCCTCGGCAGCGTGCATGTCCTCCGCGATCGTCTCCGAGGTCTGGACGATGCCGGTGGCGATCTCCTTCTCGTCGAGGAACACGGTGTCATCGGAGATGCTGATCTGGGCGTTCTCGTCGACTAGGTCGAAGATCTCGGGGCCGGTGGCGTCGAGGAGGGGGATGCCTGCGTCGACGATGATTCCCGGTCCCAGGTTGGGGTAGCGTCCGGAGATCGATTTGTCCGCGTTGATGACGGCTGCTGGTTTGCAGGCCACGAGCGCCTCGGCGGAGATTCGGTCGATGTCGCCGTGTTTGATGACCGCGATATCGCCTGCGCTCAGCCGTTTGGTGAGGTCTTTCGTCCGCCGGTCGAGCCTGGCGGGAGCCGGGCCTGACCTGGTCGGGACTATGTGCTTCTCCCGGGTTCTACGCGCTCTCATGGTGAGCCTATTCTCTCATGTCAGCGCAGCTGAGCCGGTCTTGACCTGCCGGGCCGAGTCCAGCAGTTCGGCTGCATGGGCCTTCGCTGAGGAGGAGTCCTCCATGCCTGCCAGCATCCGTGAGAGTTCGATGACCCGTTCGTCCTCGCTGAGCTCTCTGACCCCGGACATCACCGTCTCGGCGTCATCGTCCTTGACGATGGTGACGTGCGTGTCGGCCCAGGCCGCGACCTGCGGCAGGTGGGTGACGACGATGACTTGGGCGTTCTCGGCCAGCTTCGCCAGTCGTCTCCCGATCTCGATGGCGGCCTTTCCGCCGACACCGGCATCGACTTCGTCGAAGACGTAGGTGGGGATGGCCTCCCCTGCCGCGCGGACGACCTCGATGGCGAGCATGACGCGTGAGAGCTCACCGCCGCTGGCGACCTTGCCTATGTCGTCTCCGGCCGAGGAGTCGTGCGGAGCGAAGGTCAGTCGCACGTCGTCACAGCCGTGGGCTGCCGGCTCCCGGTCGGTGAGTTCGAACGTCACTTGGGCCTTCGGCATCGACAGGGCTGCCAGTTCTGCGCTCACGGCGCGGGAGAACGATGCTGCGGTAGCTGTTCTGATCTCGGTCAGGCCGCGAGCCGCCTCGACCATCGCGCTGTGGGCTTCGTCGAGTTCGGCGTCGAGCTGGTCAAGGTCGCGGTCATCGGCTTCGAGCTCTGCCAGTTCCTGAGCTGACCGGGTTTCGAAGTCGAGTACCTCGGTCACGTTCTGGCCGTAGGCGGCCAGGGACCCGAGTTCGGCCCGGCGGGCCTCGGTCTCTTCCAGTGAGGTCTCCCCCAGTTCGTCGAATCCGGTGAGGTAGGAGCTGAGCTCCGCGGCGGAGTCGGACAGTCGCAGGACGGCGTCATTGAGGGCGGCCTTGATGCGGGCCAATTCCGGGTCCGCGGATTCGACGTCGGACAGTGCGCTGATCGCCTGGTGCACGTGATCGACAGCGGCACCGGCATCGTCGAGTTCGCTGCCGAGCAGGAGGTCATGGGCGCTGCCGACGGCCTGCGTGATCTCGGCGGCGGCACCGAGTTTCGCGGCCTGCGCGGTCAGAGCTTCGTCTTCGCCTGGAACCGGGCGCACCTTGTCGATGGCTTCGAGGCAGCCGTTCAGCCACAGGATCCTCTCCCGCCTGGCCGCGGTGCTGTCCTTGATCCGGGCGACCTTGGTCTGGGTCTCGCGCCAGTTCTCAAATGCCGCGTGGTATTTCTTGGCCACAGCTTCGAGTTCGGGGCCTCCGGCTGCGTCGAGGAGCTGGCGCTGCTGGGCGGGGCCCTTGAGTCGCAGCTGTTCGGACTGTCCGTGCAGGGTGATGAGCTCATCGGAGATCTCGGTGAGCACGGAGATGGGGACGGTGCGTCCTCCGGCGGTGGCGCGGGCTCGGCCCTTCTGGGCCACGGTACGGGAGATGATCGCTTCGTCTTCGGCGCTGCCGCCGGCTTCTTCGATGCGGGAGCGCACAGAGTCGGTGACCGAGGAGAAGATGCCTTCGACCTCGGCCTTCTCAGCGCCCTTGCGGACCACGCCGGAACCGACCTTGCGGCCCATGAGCAGGCTCAGCGCGGAGACGAACATCGTCTTGCCGGCACCGGTTTCACCGGTGACGACGGTGAAGCCGGTGGAGAGTTCGACCTCTGCTTCGGCAATCACGCCGAGGTGGGAGATCCTCAGTTCGGAAATCATCTACGCCTCCTCGATCGGTCCCCGCCAACCGGAGACGGGCAGTCGGAACTTCGCCACCAATCGATCGGTGAAGGGACCGGTGTGCAGCCGGGCCAGTTTGATCGGAGACTGTGAACGCTTAGCTTCGATCCGTGCCCCGGCGGGCAACTCCAGGGCTCTGCGTCCATCGCACCACAGGACTGCTGAGAAGTCCGGGTTGCGTGGGGAGATCTCCACGCCGAGGCGGGAGTCGGGGTTGACGACGAGTGGCTCGGTGAAGAGGGCGTGGGCTGAGATCGGGATGAGCAGCAGCGCTTCGACCTCGGGCCAGACGATGGGTCCACCGGCAGAGAACGCATAGGCGGTCGATCCGGTCGGCGTCGCCAGGATCACTCCGTCACAGCCGAAGGAGGACACCGGTCGGGCGTCGACGCCGAGGACGACGTCGATCATGCGGGCCTTGGAGGTCTTTTCGATGGTGGCCTCGTTGAGAGCCCAGGCGTTGTAGATCGCCTCCCCTTCGTGCCAGACGGTGACGTCGAGTGCGAGGCGTTCCTCGACGAGGTAGTCACGTTGGGAGGCTCGATGGACCGCCTCGGCGAGGTCCTCTCTCTCACTTTCGGCGAGGAATCCCACATGTCCGAGGTTGACGCCCATGAGCGGCACACCGGACCCGTGGAAGCGTTCGGCCGCGCGCAGGATCGTGCCGTCGCCGCCTAAGACGATGACGAGTTCGCATTTGGTCTTCCAGATCGCCAGCTGGGCTGGGTCGATGACCTCGCAGCGGCTGAGCAGCTCCTGTTGCACGTCGGCGTGGGAACTGCGTTCGGCGAAGTTGAGGACCTCCTCGTCGAGGACGACTGGGGTGATTCCGTCGTCGAGGAGCGCCTTCCACACGCTCACTGCTGCCACTGCTGATTCCTCGCGTTGGGGGTGCAGCAGCACCATGATGTGTCGGCTCACGGCTCTCCTCTCATGATCTGATCCAGATGGGTTTCGATGTCCGCCTCGTTGAGCCTATCGGACTCGGTTCGTGTTTTCCCTGGTCGAACACGCAGGAAATACTCCCGGTTTCCGCTCGGACCTGGGAGGACGGAGGGCGCGATGTCGGTTACGCGAGCCTCGTGTTCGCTGATGCCGGCGAGGACGGAGTCCAGGGCGCGGCGCCGTTTGGTCGCGGTCGCCACGACACCGTGTTTGTCGAGTGCGCCGCGGGCGAGTTCGAATTGGGGTTTGACCATGAGCAGCAGCTCACCGGTGGGTCGTGTGGCTGCCAGCAGCGGGGCCAGCAGGAGGCGCAGGGAGATGAAGGACACGTCGGCGACGACCAGATCGACCTGCGGTACATCGGAGTCGTCGAGCTCGCGGAGGTTGAGGCCCTCCCGGACATGGATACGCGGGTCCTCGCGGAGTCCGGCATCGAATTGGTCGTGTCCGACGTCAACGGCCCAGACCTCTGCCGCGCCGCGGTGCAGCAGAACCTGCGTGAAGCCGCCGGTAGAGGCGCCGGCGTCGAGTGCGCTCAGTCCTGTGACGTCGTCTATTGAGAACGATTCAAGCGCGCCGAGGAGTTTGTGGGCGCTGCGTGCCACCCACGGATCGGGTTCTGTAACGCTGAGTTCATCGGAGTCGGACACGACCTGCGAAGGCTTCGACACGGTGTGGCCGTTGACGCTGACGCGTCCGGCAGCGATCTCTCGTGCCGCACGGGAGCGTGTGGCGATCAGTTCCCGTTCGACCAGTTCGCGGTCGAGTCTGCTCACAATGAACTCACCTGCGAGTCGAGGTCGTCGAGGAGTGCGGAGAGGTGGTCGTGCCGTTCGGCACTGGGTGCCTCGCCGATCTGTTCGAGGTCGCGACGCCAGGCTTCGACCGGCACATCACCGTTGACCGAGGCGGGAGTCGGTGCGGGTGTTGGGGTCGGTGCGGCAGGCTGCTGTGGCTCGTGGCTCGGTTCAGTCATGGATCCTCCGTGGCAGATTCCCTGGAGCCACGTCCTCGCCGCGGTCCATCGCCTCCCATGCTAATCGGAGTGCGCTCTCGACCGTTGAAACACTGTCCTGGGCAGACTCGTCCACACGGAGTTCACCGTCGACGATCTGACATGCTGCCGACCCCGAAGTCTCGTCCGACGCTGGTTGCGCGCTGCCGGTGATCAGAGTCGGCAGACTCCGCAGACTGGGCAGGATGTAGGTGGGGCGCAGCTCGGAACTCGTGTGGAGTGCATCGTGGATGTCGTGGACGCCGGTGAGGACGAGAGCGGTTTCGAACCCTGCTGAGTTGCCGCCTTCGATGTCGGTGTCGAGACGATCGCCGACCATGAGGGGACGTTGAGCTCCGCACCTGTGGGCTGCGAATTCCATCATGTGCGGAGAGGGTTTGCCGACGACGGTCGGCTGCGTGCCTGTGAGTCGCGCGAGCATGTCGATGAATGCCCCATTGCCCGGGACTCGGCTTCTAGGTCCCACCATCGAATAGTCGGGGTTGGTTGCCCACCATTCGATGCCTGCCGTGATCGCCTCGCAGGCGGCCACGATCTTTTGATACGTGATCTCCGGGTCGAGCCCCTGGGCGATGGCCACTGGGCCATCATCAAGGGTGCGTGTGACCTGCAAGCCCTCGGATTCCAGTGCGGTTGCCAGTCCGGTGGTGCCCAACAGGTAGATGGGTGCGCTGGTCCCGAATTTCTCGGCGAGCTTCCCCGCCAGCACCTGCGCCGAGGTGGTCACCTCGGCAGGTGTCGTGCTGATTCCCAGCGTGGAGATGTGCTCGGCCACCACCTCGGCGGTGCGGGTGGCATTGTTCGTCACATAGCTGACGGGGATGGACTGATCGTGGAGGAAGTTGATGCCCTCCACGGCTCCGGAGATCGGTTCCGGACCGTGGTAGACAACGCCGTCGAGGTCGAACAGCACACAGTCGATCGGTGCGCCCGATTCCTCAGGCGCACGTCGATCGACTGGTGCTGCTGCATTGGCGACTGGCGTCACTGATGACCGTTCAGCCGATACGAGACGTTCGTCTCCTCTGAGCTCGCGTTGTCTGCAGGCTTGAGGCTCGTGCCCGATTCTTCGGGTTCCGCGTGAGCTTCTTCGTCGGAGGTCTCGGAAGTCTCCTCACCGGAAGCGGCGCTTTCCTCGGCGTCCTCGAGAAGTTCGTCGAGTTCAGCTTCGATCTCCTCGTCAGAGACCTTGACCTTCTTCAGTTCCTTCTCTGAGACGTGCGTCTTCGACTTCGCCGGAACGTGATCGTCTCCAGCCGCGTCAGCAACGGCATCTGTGATGGCGTTGTCTGCGACGAGGCTGGCTGTAGGGGAATCGTCGGCCTCGGCGTCGCCAGCGTCCTCGTCGAACTCTGCTTCGTCCGCGACCTCAGCGTCTGCGTCGTCGAAATCGACATCGTCGGCGCCTGAACCAGCCGCGGTCGAAAGTTCGGTCTCGGCATCGTCGAACTCAGCGTCTTCGAGTTCTGCAGCGTCCCTGTTGTCAACGTCAGCCATGCCAACAGCATCAGCATCGTGTGCCGAGCCGTGCTCAGCCTCAGCAGGAGCATCGTCGAGTGAGGCAGGCTCGTCATCTTCGATCTCTTCGACGGTCTCGATTTCCACGCCGAGGTTGGGGTCTGGCTCTTCGTCCCCGAAGAGAGTGCCCGTGGCCTTGGCAGTGCGACGCGAAAGCTCCTCGTACTTGTCGGCCATCTCGGTTTCTCCGTGCAGGCGCAGCACTTCGGAATATGCGGCCATCAGTCGCACCAGTGCACCGCTTGGCTTCTGCGTGAAGTCCTCGGCTTCGATCAGAGCGCGTGCGCCCTTGAGGTCACCGAGGTCCGATTTCGCTCCGGCTGCCACGATGACGAGTTCGGTGCGAGCATCGTTGTCGAGGTCGAGCTCTGCTGCCGACTCGAACAGTTCAAGTGCCTTCTGAGGCTTCTCACGGCCACGTTCGGCATCGGCGATGAGCGCGATGTTGTCGTCCGAACCGGAGATGCGACGGTGAGTGCGCAGTTCGCGCACCGCCTCGTCGTACTTCTCCACGTGGTAGGCGGCAATGCCGAGGGCTTCTCGGACGAGACCGACGCGACCCGCGCGAGCCATGGCTGCCTTTGCGTGTTCGTAGGCGCGTTCCGGATCGACGTCCAGGAATCCTCCGGCGGAAACGAGATGCTTGGCAACTGCCGCAGCATTCTCCTTGTCGAGAGAACGCAGCTGGCCCAACAGCTCCTTGTCGAGCTCCTTGCCGGTGACCTCTTCGGGGATCGGCGGTTCTTGTATCCGCGGACGACGGGCACGCTGCTCACGTGCGTATTCGCCGGTGTCGGTTGACCGAACGGCCCTACGGTCGTTGTTGTTACGACCGAATCCACCGCGATCACTACCGCCGCCTTCACGACGTCGGTCTCCTCCGCGGTCATTACGGCGATCGCCCTGGTATCCCCCACGACGATCGTTGCGACGGTCGCCGCCGAAACTGCGACGTTCACCGTCATTGGAGCGGTTGCCTTGGTACCCGCCACGACGTTCACCATCATTGGAGCGGTTGCCCTGGTAGCCCCCACGGCGTTCACCGTCGTTAGAGCGATTGCCCTGGTACCCCCCACGACGCTCACCGTCGTTAGAACGGTTGCCCTGGTAGCCCCCACGGCGTTCACCATCATTACGACGATCACCTTGGTAGCCCCCACGACGTTCACCGTCGTTGGAGCGATTCCCTTGGTACCCACCTCGGCGATCGTCCCGACGGTCTCCGCCGAAGCTGCGACGTTCACCATCATTGGAGCGATTCCCCTGGTAACCACCACGACGCTCACCGTCGTTCGAACGGTTGCCCTGGTAGCCACCGCGACGCTCGCCGTCATTGCTGCGATTGCCCTGATAACCGCCACGACGCTCACCGTCATTGCGACGGTCGCCGCCGAAGCTGCGACGCTCACCATCGTTAGAGCGATTGCCCTGGTAACCACCACGACGTTCACCATCGCTGGAGCGGTTACCTTGGTAGCCCCCACGGCGATCACCGTCATTGCGACGGTCACCACCGAAGCTGCGGCGCTCACCGTCGTTACTGCGATTGCCCTGGTAACCTCCACGACGCTCACCGTCGTTAGAACGGTTACCTTGGTAGCCGCCTCGGCGGTCGTCGCGACGATCGGAGTTACGTGACCCGCGCTCGTCCCGGGACTGGTGAGAGTCCTGTCGACGATTGTGATTGCTGTCGCGATCTGAGCGGCGCCCGCCGTCCGAACGGCGGTTGTGCTGGCTGTCTCGCGAATCCCCTGGGGCCACGATTCTCCCTATAAAGTCTTTTCAATGATTCCGCACCATTCTAGTCCACTGGAAACCGGTAAGTCCTGTGCGTGAGAACACGTATTTATGGTGAACCGAGCACAGCAACAGAGCCGACAAGTTCTCATAAGCCGCATGAGCCCGCGTCAAGGCGAAATATCCGACGGGTTGCTCGCAGTCCCGATCGACCACGCAACCCGTTGGCGAATGATTAGACCACCGTCACTCCTATTAGGAGTTTGGGCCCGACAAAACCCTGGGGACGTTTTCAAACGCTCTGTTAGAATCGTGGCGAGCCGTCCCGCTGGCAGTGGCCTGCGGGACGTACGGTCATCTCATCGAGGTCAGTAGAGGGTTGATGAAGCCTGGCGTGGAAGATTCGAGCATGTCGGTCAATTCCTTGTGCTCGCCCACATCAATTTCATTATCATCCCATCACACTACATCGGCAATTAAATGCATTCGGTATGCACGCACAAATTCCCGACGTCATTTCAAACGCCACCACACGATTGCCAGTCCGATCAATAGCGGTAACTTACTTCCGACATTTGTGCTCATTGTCACCGTAACCGCCGAGCCCGGAACGCAGGACAGCGCTCGACGCGATACCGAGAGCGCCAACGTTCCCGAGCCCACCCGCGGTCATTCGAATGTCGACAGCCGATATTGCTCAGTCCCGCATAAGCGCCTCCTGGCGCTCGATTTCTGTGATCCGGTTCATTCGATTAAGCATCGGACGCCCCTGTTCGCATATCGTGGCTATCGGAAGCGCCACCACCAGCGGAAAGAGGAGGCATGCTCACAGTTCTGACTCCCCCGCCCACACTGGTGGACTGCACAATCTCGAACTCAATCTCAACGACTTTCACCATCAAGGAATAGGAGACATCGTGCCCAACACGCTTTTCATCGATGGACAGTGGGTTTCGGCCCAGAACGGCGGGATCAGAGAGATCCATAATCCTGCCGACGGC
This sequence comes from Brevibacterium zhoupengii, assembly GCF_021117425.1. Lineage (NCBI taxonomy): Bacteria > Bacillati > Actinomycetota > Actinomycetes > Micrococcales > Brevibacteriaceae > Brevibacterium > Brevibacterium zhoupengii. The sequence goes on from NZ_CP088298.1 coordinate 2,755,019, forward strand.
AGCTTCGTCGCCGAGGTGGACGAAGCCAGCCCAGCCGACACCGAGCTCGCGATCGCTGCCGCCCGTCGCGCCTTTGACTCGGGTGTCTGGTCAAGCGTGCCCGCCAGCGAGCGGGGCGATCTTCTCCTCAAGTTCGCGTCGGTCCTGCGGGAGCGCAAGGCAGAGTTCGCTCGTGCCGAGTCACTCGACACGGGTAAGCGCTATGTCGAGTCCGAGATCGATATGGACGACATCGCCAACTGCTTCGACTACTTCGGCAAACTGGCCGCAAACGACGCGGGCCGCGTCGTCGACGCCGGCACCGACACGGTCGCCAGCCGCATCGTCCATGAGCCAGTCGGCGTCTGTTCCCTCATCACCCCGTGGAACTACCCGCTGCTGCAGGCCGCATGGAAGATCGCTCCCTGCATTGCAGCCGGCAATACGTTCATCCTCAAGCCTGCTGAACTCACCCCGCACACAGCGATCCTGACGATGCAGGTGCTCGAAGAGCTGGGACTGCCGGCAGGAGTCGGCAACCTGATCCTCGGCGCCGGCGCCGATGCAGGAGCACCGCTGTCGACACATGAGGACATCGACATGGTCTCCTTCACCGGTGGCCTGGTCACGGGACGCCTGCTCGCAGCCAACGCAGCGGCAACCGTGAAGAAGATCGCCCTCGAACTCGGCGGCAAGAACCCGAACGTCGTCTTCGCCGACGCGGACTTCGAGGCCGCTGTCGACAATGCTCTCAACGCCGCTTTCGTCCACTCCGGTCAGGTCTGCTCTGCAGGTGCCCGACTCATCGTCGAAGAATCGATCGCCGAGAAGTTCGTCGACCGCCTCGTCGAGCGTGCTCAGCAGATCCGCCTCGGCGGACCCTTCGATGACAACGCCGAAACCGGACCTCTCATCTCCGCAGCCCACCGCGACAAGGTCACCGCCTACGTCGACAAGGGCGTCGCCGAAGGCGCCCGTGTGCGCTGCGGCGGCACCTGGGGCGAAGGCGAACTGGAGAAGGGCTACTACTACCTGCCCACCATCCTCGACCAGGTCGAACGCGGAATGTCCGTTGTCTCCGACGAAGCCTTCGGCCCTGTCGTCACCGTCGAGACCTTCTCAACGGTCGACGAGGCCGTCGAGATCGCCAACGACACCTACTACGGTCTCGCCGGTGCGGTCTGGAGCCAAGATGCGGGCAAAACTCAACTGGTCGCCCAGCGCCTGCGCCACGGAACCATCTGGATCAACGACTTCCACCCCTACCTGCCGCAGGCCGAGTGGGGCGGATACAAGCAGTCGGGCTTCGGCCGTGAACTGGGACCGACCGGTCTGGCCGAGTACCAGGAAGCCAAGCACATCTACCAGAACCTCGAGCCCGCCGTCACCGGTTGGTTCCCCGATCACAGCAAATAAGGAGAGTCAGAACGTGGAAACAACTCATAGCTTTGACTATGTCGTCGTGGGCGGAGGCTCCGCGGGTGCCGCTGTGGCAGCACGCCTCAGCGAGGATCCCGACGTCAGCGTCGGTCTGCTGGAAGCGGGCCCGACCGATGTCGGCGAGGACGTCATCCTCAGCCTCAACCGCTGGATGGAACTGCTCGAGTCCGGCTTCGACTGGGACTACCCCATCGAGGAGCAGGAGCACGGCAACTCTCATATGAGGCATGCCAGGGCAAAGGTCCTCGGCGGCTGCTCCTCGCACAACTCATGCATCGCCTTCTGGGCACCGCGCGAGGATCTCGACGACTGGGAGACCAAGTTCGGCGCCACCGGGTGGGGATCAAAGGACACCTTCGGCCTGTACAAGAAGCTGGAGAACAACGAGCTTCCCGGTGACCACCACGGTCACGATGGCCCCGTGCACTTGATGAATGTGCCGCCGAACGACCCCTGCGGTGTTGCCCTGCTCGACGCCTGTGAGCAGGAGGGCATCCCCCGCGTTCAGTTCAACGAAGGCGAAACCGTCATCAACGGTGCCAACTTCTTCCAGGTCAACCGCAAGGCCGACGGCACACGTTCGTCCTCCTCGGTGTCCTACCTGCACCCGATCCTCGACCGTGAGAATCTCACGATCCTCACCGACACTCAGGCCAAGGTCCTCGAGTTCGATGAGCAGGAGAACTGCACCGGCGTCCACGTCGTCAACAACGCCTTCGGTCACACCAAGCGCATCGAAGCCAAGCGGGAAGTCATCGTCTCCTCTGGTGCGATCAACACCCCGCAGCTGCTGATGCTCTCCGGTATCGGACCCAAGGACCACCTCGCCGAGGTGGGTATCGATGTTCGCGTCGATTCGCCGGGAGTCGGTGAACACCTCCAGGACCACCCCGAAGGTGTCATCGCTTGGGACGCGAAGAAGCCCATGGTCGACGACTCCACCCAGTGGTGGGAGGCCGGCATCTTCACCCCTACCGAAGAGGGCTTGGACCGCCCTGACCTGATGATGCACTACGGTTCCGTGCCGTTCGACATGCATACGCTGCGTCAGGGTTACCCGACGTCGGAGAACACCTTCTGCCTGACACCCAATGTCACGCATGCCCGTTCACGCGGCACCGTACGTCTGCGCTCACGTGACTTCCGGGACAAGCCCCACGTCGACCCTCGGTACTTCACCGATCCAGAGGGCCACGATATGCGCGTCATGATCGCCGGCATCCGCAAGGCTCGGGCCATCGTCGCCCAGGACGCCATGTCCGAGTGGGCCGGTGAGGAACTGTTCCCGGGCAAGGACGTGCAGACCGATGAGCAGATCGAGGACTACCTCACCCGCACCCACAACACCGTCTACCACCCGGTGGGCACAGCACGTATGGGTGCCGCCGATGATCAGTCGTCGCCGCTGGATCCCCAGCTGCGGGTCAAGGGCGTCAACCGACTCCGCGTCGTCGATGCTTCGGCCATGCCGGAGATCACGACGGTCAACCCCAACATCACGGTGATGATGATGGGTGAGAAGTGCGCCGAAATGATCAAATCAGGATCCTGATACCTCGTCTCATGACACTGATCGATCGAGACCGAACAGTGTTCTGACGCAAGGAGATTAGACCGTCTGGGAGGGCTCCGCTGACAAGCGGGGCCCTCCTCGTCATCTGTCAGGCGACAAGCTCATCGCCAGGGCCTCAGTCCAAGCAGCCGAGCACGCGCGGCGAAGCTCGGGTTGGTGGATAGAGAAGGGACTGGCCACACCCGGCACGCAGGTATGACCAGCCCCTTGCCCGTCTTAGACGGACCTCAAGAGATCACTCGGATGAGGACGGACGATCCGGCTCGTTCTTCGCGCTGCCGGTTCGACTGGCCAGCGTTCCGTAGCGTTTCTTCTTCTTTCCATCTTCAGAGATGTAGGGGTCGCGGAACTCCGGCGCCGGCTCAACAGCTTCGGGAGCAGTCACGACCTCTTCCTCATCGTCGTATTCATGAGCGAAGACGTCGTCTTCATCGGCCCTGCGCTCGACCTCTTCGGGTGGGAGCACCTTCTTCCACTTGCGCATTCGCACTCGTGGCAGTTCACCAGCGTCCTCACGCAACGCTCGCATGAGGGCGTAGATCTGGAAGTACGCGATGATGAAGAACGGGAGCCCGACGAGGATGATCGTCGACTGCAGTGCCTCGAGTCCACCCGAACCGGAGAAGACGAGCAGCGCCGCGGTGACAACGGCAATAGCCAGAGCCCAGAATATTCGCTGCCCCAGCGGATTGAAGTCTTCGTGACCGTTGTTCATCGTGTCCACCACGAGAGCCGCAGAGTCCACCGAGGTGACGAAGAAGATGATCACCAAGATGATGGCGATAACGGACACTGGCGCAGCTAGCGGGTAATGCTCGAGGAATGCGAACAGCGCACCAGGGACATCACCCTGTTCCACGACGCGATCGACGAGTCCACCACCCTGATTGAACTCGATGTCAAAGGAAGCGTATCCGAAGACTCCGAACCAGATGACGGAGAAGGCCGACGGAATCGCGAGAACTCCGATGACGAACTGCCTGATGGTACGACCGCGGGAGATCCGGGCGATGAAGATACCCACGAAGGGCGACCAGGTGATGGTCCAGGCCCAGTAGAAGACCGTCCAGGTGTTCTGCCAGCCTGTGTCGGCGAAGGTGTCATTCCACAGTGCCAGTTCCGGAAGCGTCTGGATGTAGGTGCCCAAGGATTCGAAGATGCCGCGAGCCATGAACAAGGTGGGCCCGAGGACGATGATGAAGATCAGCAACAGGACAGCTACCACGATGTTGATGTTCGACAACACTTTGATGCCCTTGTCCAGACCCATTGACACAGAAATAGTCGCCAAGCCGCAGACCACGCCGATGATGATGAGCTGCCAAAGTGCATTCTCCGGGATGCCGATGACCTGGGCCAGACCACCGTTGATCTGCAGTGTGCCGAGACCGATGGATACCGCAATACCGAAGACGGTGCCGATGATGGCGACAACGTCAATGAACTTGCCGATGGGACCATGGATCTTCTCACCGAGGATCGGCTGGAAGATGGAGCTCACACGCGGTGGCAGGTTCCTCTTGTGAATGAAGTAGGCGAAGCACAACGCCGGCAGGGTGAAGATCGTCCAGGTATGCAGGGTGAAGTGATAATAGGTGAAGTTCATCGCGTCGGTGGCAGCTTCGACCGTACCGGGTTCGATGCCCAAGGACCCACGAGGTGGGTCGCCGAAGTGGCTGACCGGTTCCGCGACTCCCCAGAACATGAGGATCGATCCGATGCCGGCGGCAAACAACATCGCGAACCAGGCACCATTCGAGTGCTCCGGTTCCTCGTTGTCCGGGCCGAGCTTGGCCCGACCGTACCGTGATGCGGCTATGTAGATGAGGAAGACCAAAAAGACGGTGACGCCGAGGATGTAGAACCATCCGAGGTTCGTCAGCAGCCAGTCCGACGCGACAGAGACACCACTGTCGAGAGCGTCGGTGAAAAAGATCGTGGCGAGCACGAACAGAATGATGACCGCGGCTGACGAAAAGAAGATTGCCGGGTTGGTCCGGAGCCTAAGGGTATCGTGCAGACGGTTGAGCATGAGCGGTACCTTCCTACGTGTTGTGACCACCACACTACCTATACGGTCCATCATTGTGGACTGAACCACGCGTAGGAATTTGGGAAAGTTCAACCGATGGTCAGGCCCAGAATTGAGAGAATCTCCTGCTCGTAGGCGCTCCGAGACCTCGAAGCCGTGAATGAAGAATGGTGGAGGAGCCTCCGCTGATTGGAATCAGGAAACACTCCCCCACCACACCACTCGTGAATGCAAGGAAGGGGCCATCCCACCGAAGTGGAATGACCCCTCACTCTTAAAGAATATTGCGGCAGTCACCTACTCTCCCACAACCACCAAGTTGCAGTACCATCAGCGCGAATGGGCTTAGCTACCGGGATCGGAACGGTTAACCGGGCGTTTCCCCACCACTATCACCACCGCAAAACCAACAAACCACCACCACCCGAATCACAAAGACTCAAGGATGTAGTAGCGGTCCAAGAACCGTACAGCGAACGCGAACACCACACATAATGTGACTCATAAAGTATCTCGTAAAACCCATAGCGTAAACACGCACACACCAACCAAAATGAAAGGTTGATGAGTGATCGGCGTATTAGTACCAGTCAACTCCACACCTCACAGTGCTTCCATACCCGGCCTATCAAACCCATAATCTATAGGACACCTCACCCCAACTTAATGGATTGGAAATCTCATCTCGAAGCAGGCTTCCCGCTTAGATGCTTTCAGCGGTTATCCTTCCCGAACGTAGCCAACCAGCCATGCACCTGGCGGTACAACTGGCACACCAGAGGTTCGTCCGTCCCGGTCCTCTCGTACTAAGGACAGGCCTCCACAAATTTCCTACGCACGCAGCGGATAGGGACCGAACTGTCTCACGACGTTCTAAACCCAGCTCGCGTACCGCTTTAATGGGCGAACAGCCCAACCCTTGGGACCGACTACAGCCCCAGGATGCGACGAGCCGACATCGAGGTGCCAAACCATGCCGTCGATATGGACTCTTGGGCAAGATCAGCCTGTTATCCCCGAGGTACCTTTTATCCGTTGAGCGACCACGCTTCCACAAGCCATGGCCGGGTCACTAGTCCCAGCTTTCGCTCCTGCTCGACACGTCCGTCTCACAGTCAAGCTCCCTTGTGCACTTACACTCGACACCTGATTGCCAACCAGGCTGAGGGAACCTTTGGGCGCCTCCGTTACTCTTTAGGAGGCAACCGCCCCAGTTAAACTACCCATCAGGCACTGTCCCTGAACCCGATCAGGGTCCGAAGTTAAGAAATCCAGTATAATCAGAGTGGTATTTCACTTGACGACTCCACCACCACTAGCGTGATAGCCTCACAGTCTCCCACCTATCCTACACAAACCACACCGAATCCCAATACCAAACTATAGTGAAGGTCTCGGGGTCTTTCCGTCCTGCTGCGCGTAACGAGCATCTTTACTCGTAATGCAATTTCGCCGAGTTCGTGGTTGAGACAGCAGAGAAGTCGTTACGCCATTCGTGCAGGTCGGAACTTACCCGACAAGGAATTTCGCTACCTTAGGATGGTTATAGTTACCACCGCCGTTTACTGGGGCTTAAATTCTCCGCTTCACCCTTACGGGTTAACGAGTCCTCTTAACCTTCCAGCACCGGGCAGGCGTCAGTCCGTATACATCGACTTACATCTTCGCACGGACCTGTGTTTTTAATAAACAGTCGCTTCTCTCTGGCCTCTGCGACCACCACCAGCACATCACCAAGCACGTTGGCTTCACCGGGATGGTCCCCCTTCTCCCGAAGTTACGGGGGCATTTTGCCGAGTTCCTTAACCACGATTCTCTCGATCACCTTAGTATTCTCTACCTGACCACCTGTGTCGGTTATAGGGTACGGGCAACACACAACCTCACGCCGATGCTTTTCTCGGCAGCATAGGATCACCAGATCACCCCACCACAAGTGGGGCGCCCATCAGCTCTCACACTCAAAGTGGGGACGGATTTACCTACCCCCACGTGCTACGACCTTAGACCACGACTACCATCGCGTGGCCTGGCTACCTTCCTGCGTCACACCTCGCGCTTACCGACTCCACACTCAGGTCCCAGCCGCACATCCACAACAGGTCCGAAGACCCGAAAGGACGATTGGATGGTTAGTATCGTGTGTTTTGGTATTGACGGTTGAGCGTCGGTACCAGAATATCAACTGGTTGTCCATCGACTACGCCTGTCGGCCTCGCCTTAGGTCCCGACTTACCCAGGGCGGATTAGCCTAGCCCTGGAACCCTTGGTCATCCGGTGGACGGGTTTCTCACCCGTCTTTCGCTACTCATGCCTGCATTCTCACTCGTACCGGCTCCACCACTCGTTCACACGGCGACTTCACTGCCAGCACGACGCTCCCCTACCCAACACCCCACCATTACGGCTACTTGGGGTGCTGCCACAACTTCGGCGGTGTACTTAGCCCCGCTACATTATCGGCGCTCAATCACTTGACCAGTGAGCTATTACGCACTCTTTCAAGGATGGCTGCTTCTAAGCCAACCTCCTGGTTGTCTTCGCAACTGAACATCCTTTCCCACTTAGCACACGCTTAGGGGCCTTAGTTGATGGTCTGGGCTGTTTCCCTCTCGACAATGAAGCTTATCCCCCACTGTCTCACTGCCACGCTGAACCTTACCGGCATTCGGAGTTTAGTTGACGTCAGTAACCCGGTGGGGCCCATCAGCCATCCAGTAGCTCTACCTCCGGCAAGAACCACGCAACGCTGCACCTAAATGCATTTCGGGGAGAACCAGCTATCACAGAGTTTGATTGGCCTTTCACCCCTAACCACAGGTCATCCCCTCCATTTTCAACTGAAGTGGGTGCGGGCCTCCACGCGCTCTTACACACGCTTCACCCTGCCCATGGCTAGATCACTCCGCTTCGGGTCTAGGACACGCGACTCATTCGCCCTATTCGGACTCGCTTTCGCTACGACTACCCCTCTCGGGTTAACCTCGCCACGCACCGCTAACTCGCAGGCTCATTCTTCAAAAGGCACGCCATCACCCCAACAAAGGAGGCTCTGACGGATTGTAAGCACATGGTTTCAGGTACTATTTCACTCCCCTCCCGGGGTACTTTTCACCATTCCCTCACGGTACTATCCGCTATCGGTCATCAGGAAGTATTTAGCCTTACCAGGTGGTCCTGGCAGATTCACACGACATTCCACGAGTATCGTGCTACTCGGGCAAACACATATCGTCGGGGCCACATGTTTCGTCTACGGGACTCTCACCCACTCCGGTACTGTTTCCCACCAGCTTCGACTACACAAGGCACACATCAACGACTCGGTCATGCTGGACCGAACACGCATTCCCCACAACACCGCATACGCAACACCAGCACGTTTGACACGCACACGGTTTAGGCTGATCCAGTTTCGCTCGCCACTACTCCCGGAATCATGTTTTATTTTCTCTTCCTACGGGTACTGAGATGTTTCACTTCCCCGCGTTCCCTCCACGCATCCTATATATTCAGATGCGGGTCACCACACTCTCATGTGGCGGGGTTTCCCCATTCGGACACCCTCGGATCACAGCCCGTTTATCGGCTCCCCGAGGCTTATCGCAGATTTCCACGTCCTTCATCGGCTCCTGATGCCAAGGCATCCACCATGCGCTCTTACACACTCATCACACCCAAACAAATTGGTTGCAATCGTGTGTGCGAAATTTTTCACACTAAGATTTCACAAGAAAAATCACATTACATAACAACCCAAACAAATGTTCGGGCTGTTGATGCTCGCGTCCACTATACGATTCTCAAACCACTACCAAACACCACCCACACCACGAACAGCTTTTTCGACTGCGAGTGTGGACGGGTTGGTCCTGTTGGTTGAAACCACAGACAACCATTGCTGGTTGGTTTGTGATCCCAGGACCCAATAACGTGTTCGTTCTAGCCCACCATCATCACACCGTCGACAAGGCATGAACCTTAACGACGCTGTGCGGGTTGAGCGAAAATAATGATGTTCCACCCTTGAGCTCCCAACCGGCACCACGTTCGGGTGACACGTTGGGGTTCTTATGTGTGCTCCTTAGAAAGGAGGTGATCCAGCCGCACCTTCCGGTACGGCTACCTTGTTACGACTTAGTCCCAATCACCAGTCCCACCTTAGACGGCCCCCTCCCACGAGGGGTTGGGCCACCGGCTTCGGGTGTTACCGACTTTCGTGACTTGACGGGCGGTGTGTACAAGGCCCGGGAACGTATTCACCGCAGCGTTGCTGATCTGCGATTACTAGCGACTCCGACTTCACGTAGTCGAATTGCAGACTACGATCCGAACTGAGACTGGCTTTAAGGGATTCGCTAAAACCTCGCGGTCTCGCATCTCTCTGTACCAGCCATTGTAGCATGCGTGAAGCCCAAGACATAAAGGGCATGATGATTTGACGTCATCCCCACCTTCCTCCGAGTTGACCCCGGCAGTCTCCTATGAGTTCCCACCATCACGTGCTGGCAACATAGAACGAGGGTTGCGCTCGTTGCGGGACTTAACCCAACATCTCACGACACGAGCTGACGACAACCATGCACCACCTGTACACCAACCCCAAAGGGGAGGAACTGTTTCCAGAACGGTCTGGTGTATGTCAAGCCTTGGTAAGGTTCTTCGCGTTGCATCGAATTAATCCGCATGCTCCGCCGCTTGTGCGGGCCCCCGTCAATTCCTTTGAGTTTTAGCCTTGCGACCGTACTCCCCAGGCGGGGCACTTAATGCGTTAGCTACGGCGCGGAGAACGTGGAATGTCCCCCACACCTAGTGCCCAACGTTTACGGCATGGACTACCAGGGTATCTAATCCTGTTCGCTCCCCATGCTTTCGCTCCTCAGTGTCAGTTACAGCCCAGAGTCCCGCCTTCGCCACCGGTGTTCCTCCTGATATCTGCGCATTTCACCGCTACACCAGGAATTCCAGACTCCCCTACTGCACTCTAGTCAGCCCGTACCCACTGCACGCGCAACGTTAAGCGTTGCGTTTCCACAGCAGACGTGACCAACCACCTACGAGCTCTTTACGCCCAATAATTCCGGACAACGCTTGTACCCTACGTATTACCGCGGCTGCTGGCACGTAGTTAGCCGGTACTTCTTCTGCAGGTACCGTCACCCGTAAGGGGCTTCTTCCCTGCTGAAAGCGGTTTACAACCCGAAGGCCGTCATCCCGCACGCTGCGTCGCTGCATCAGGGTTTCCCCCATTGTGCAATATTCCCCACTGCTGCCTCCCGTAGGAGTCTGGGCCGTGTCTCAGTCCCAGTGTGGCCGGTCGCCCTCTCAGGCCGGCTACCCGTCGTCGTCTTGGTGAGCCATTACCTCACCAACAAACTGATAGGCCGCGAGCCCATCCCCAACCGAAAAAACTTTCCACAACCAAAGATGCCTTCGGTTGTCATATCCGGTATTAGACCCAGTTTCCCGGGCTTATCCCGAAGTCGGGGGCAGGTTACTCACGTGTTACTCACCCGTTCGCCACTCATCCACCCACAGCAAGCTGCGGGTTTCAGCGTTCGACTTGCATGTGTTAAGCACGCAGCCAGCGTTCGTCCTGAGCCAGGATCAAACTCTCCATAAAAAAATTATGTTACGAATGAATCCCAGCAAGACAGCCAACCAAACGATCACGGGGTGACCGCAGTCGGCTCAATGTTCATGTCCACACATGCTGGCGTGACCGCCCGGCGAAGGGCAGTCACAAATGTGTGACCATGTGATTGTCTTACCAGAAAAATAATGTTTCTGGCATCACTATTTGTTCAAACAAACACGCTATTGGATTCTCAAACCACAAACACTCACCCATCACCACAACCCACAAAAAGGGGCGTGTTCACTGGGGGTGTCAGTTTCAATTTATGTGGCTGCCAACCACGTTTCCGTGTGAACCAACTAAACTGTGTTTGTGCTGGTCACACCCGGTGAAAACTGTTCTCGAAGAGTTCGTTTTCTGCGGGGCAACGAGATACAACTCTAGACCAGGCCAGCCTCCCCGTGCAACTCGAAACCGAACCTTTGGCTGTGACACCCGTCACCGAAGCCTCATCGGGCCTCGCGTTCCCCGAGTTCTAGGGGTTCAGTCCCTACATGCGGGTCCTTGTTGCGTGGCACCCGGCTCAGGCTCCGCGGTAGCCGGGCATGAGGGAATCGCTGTCGACGATCTCTTTGCCCAGGGGCATCAGTGAGACGGGAATGAGTTTGATGTTTGCCCATCCCAGTGGGATGCCGATGATGGAGACGAACAGTGGGATCGAGGTGACCACGTGTCCGACGGCCAGCCAGATGCCGGCGACGATGACCCAGATGATGTTGCCGAGAGTCGTCGCAATGCCAGCAGGCCTGGTCTCAATGACTTCGCGGCCGAAGGGCCAGAGGGCGTAGTTGCCGATCCGGAAGGAGGCAATGCCCCAGGGGATGGTGACGATGAGAATGCAGCAGATGATGCCGGCAAGGTAATAGCCCAATGCCAGCCACAGTCCGCTGAAGATGAACCAGATGATGTTGAGCAGTGTTCTCATATTCTCCTCGTTTCGACGTAGTACTGATACCAGTCTCGGTCACAGCGCCGGTCAGTGCCATGAGGTTGTCCAGAGATCTGACAATGGCGAGCACCACATACAAGCGACTTCCTTGTCTTCGTTCATAACAAGGCTTTCGCTTGTCCAATGCTTTTCATGCTCGACACCAAGGCATCAAGTCGTGCCCATGTGCCCGGATACGACGACACCGTGCCCTCGAGTTAATCAAAGGCACGGTGTCGTCGGCATTCGTGGAGCTCAGCTGATGATGTCAACTGCTCCCAGGGTCTTCTTTCCCCGACGCAGGAGGATCACTCCTCCGCCTTCGGTGGGGAGCACCTCGGCGGGGGTCAGGGTTTGGTCGTCACCGGTGACCTTGACGTTGTTGACGTAGGCGCCGCCGTCCTTGATGGCTCGACGTGCGTCGCCCTTGGACTTCACGATGCCGGCAGTCACGAAGGCGTCCGCTACGGGCACGCCCTCAGCCAGCTGCGCCGAGCTGACATCGCCGCGAGGAAGTTCGGAGGTCGCAGCGCCCAGGGTGGCGGCATCGAGACTGGCCAGCTCTCCCCCACCGAACAGCGCAGAAGCCGCCGCGGTCGCCTGCTCGTACTTCTCCTTGCCGTGGACCAGAGTCGTCACGTCCTCGGCCAGCACCTTCTGTGCCAGACGGGTGTGTGGTGCTGCGGTGAATTCGGCCTCGATCTGCTCGATCTCCTCGAGCGATCGGAACGAGAACACCTTGAGGTACTTCACGACGTCGCGGTCATCCGCGTTGAGCCAGAACTGGCTGAACGCGTACGGGCTGGTCAGGCTCTCGTCCAACCACACGGTGCCGGACTCGGTCTTGCCGAACTTGGTGCCGTCGGCCTTGGTGATCAGCGGTGTGGCCAGGGCATGGACACTGTGCTGTTCGACGCGACGGATGAGATCGACGCCCGAGGTCAGGTTGCCCCACTGATCGGAGCCACCGGTCTGCAGGGAGCAGCCGTAGCGGCGGTGGAGTTCGAGGTAGTCGTTGCCCTGTAGCACCTGGTAGGAGAACTCCGTGAAGGAGATTCCTGCTTCGCTGTTGAGACGAGCCGAGACCGATTCCTTGGCCAGCATTCGGTTCATCGGGAAGTGCTTGCCGATGTCGCGGAGGAAGTCGATGGCAGACATCTCGGACGTCCACTCGTAGTTGTTCACGACCTGCGCGGCGTTGGGACCGCTGAAGTCGAGGAACTTCTCGACCTGTGCCCGGATCTTCTCCAACCATTCCTCGACGACCTCGCGCGGGTTGAGCGTGCGCTCTCCCGACATGCGGGGGTCACCGATGAGCCCGGTTGCTCCGCCGACGAGCGCCAAAGGATTGTGTCCTGCTTTCTGCAGGCGCGCGGCGGTGATGAGCTGGACCAGATTGCCCATGTGCAGGCTGGGTGCGGTGGGATCGAAACCGACATAATAGGTCAGCGATTCCTCATTGAGAGCCTTCTGCAGGGCGGCTTCGTCGGTCGAAACCGAGACGAGGCCACGGGCCTTGAGTTCACTGAAGATGTCGGTCACTTCGGTCCTTTCAGATGTGTATGAAGTGTCGGCGAGAAGCCGACGGGGACAATTCTACGGGGTGTGCCGAGGTGTTTCTTCACGCCCGAGGCGCGGATTCTCTTCCAAGCGGCTTATCCCGTTTGGCAGCCAATCTCTCGGACGAGGTCCTCGTGAGTGACTCGTTCGGATTCATCACGCGTCGCGGCGACAGATCGGATATCAGCTTGATCTTCCAGCGCCTGCAGGGCACGGTCATAGAACTCCGGAGACACAACGACAGCACGACGGCCCGCCCCGCGCGACGTGATCTCGACGGGCTCTCGCTGCGCAGCGGCAATGTAGTCACTCTGCTGATTGCGGAATTGCGACAGTGTCACTGAAACCATGGCCATTATCGTACAACTTGTACAAGTCGCACGCTAGGTTCACGGTTTCAGAGATGCCAACGCTGCACTGTACCCGGCCGGTGTTTCACACGCTCCGTGCCGAATCAGCGAACTCGCGCAGCTTCGCAACTTCGGCCTTCGCATTGGCCAGCTGCTGATCCACGGCGCTGCGGGCGGTGCCGCCCTTGGAACTGCGGGAGTCGATCGACCCGAGAGTGGTGAGCACTTCACGCACATCGGGGGTCAGGTGCTCGGAGATGCCGGCGAACTCTTCGTCCGTGAGATCCCACAGTTCGGCGTCCTTCGACTCGGCAAGTTGCACGCATTCTCCGGAGAGTTCGTGGGCGATGCGGAAGGGCACGCCCTTGCGCACGAGCCATTCGGCGATGTCCGTGGCCAGGGCGAATCCGCGGGGTGCCAGGTAGGCCATGCGTTCGGTGTTGAACTTCAGCGTGGCGACCATCCCGGTGAACGCCGGGAGCAGGAGCTCAAGGGTGTCGGTGGCGTCGAAGACCGGTTCCTTGTCTTCCTGCAGGTCACGGTTGTAGGCCAGGGGCAGCGCCTTGAGCGTTGAGAGCAGCCCGGTGAGGTCACCGATGAGGCGACCGGACTTGCCGCGGGTCAGCTCGGCGACGTCGGGGTTCTTCTTCTGCGGCATGATCGAGGACCCGGTCGAGTACGCATCGTGGAGGGTGACGAAGGAGAATTCCTTGGTCGCCCAGGCGATAACTTCCTCGCTGAGACGGGAGAGGTTGATGCCGATCATCGTGGTGATGAACAGGTATTCGGCGAAGACGTCGCGGCCGGCTGTGCCGTCGATCGAGTTCTCTGCCGAGTCGTTGAAGCCCAGATCGGCGGCCACGGCCTGCGGGTCCAGGCCCAGCGATGATCCGGCCAGGGCACCCGAACCGTAGGCGGAGATGCCGGCGCGCGCATCGAAGTCGACGAATCGTCCGACGTCGCGCAGCAGCGGCCAGGCGTGGGCCAGCAGGTGGTGGGCCAGGAGCACGGGCTGTGCGTGCTGGAGGTGGGTGCGTCCGGGCATCGGTGCTTCGGGGTGTTCTTCGGCCTGGGCGATGAGGACATCGACGGTGTCGAGGACCAGGCTGGCCAGGTCACGGGCGTGATCGCGCAGGTACATGCGTCCCAGGGTCGCGATCTGGTCGTTGCGGGATCGGCCGGCGCGCAGTTTGCCGCCCAGGTCGGGTCCGGCGATCTCGATGAGTCCGCGTTCGAGTGAGGAGTGGACGTCCTCGTCCGATTCGGCGGCGACGTATTCGCCGGTCTCGACGCGGCGGCCGAGTTCGTCGAGCGCCTCTGTCATGCCCTTGAGTTCGTCGTCGCTGAGCAGACCCGAGCGGTGCAGGACCTTTGCGTGGGCCTTCGAACCGGCGATGTCGTAGTGGGCTAGGCGCCAGTCGAAGTCCGTTGACTTGCTCAGCGCGGCCAGTGCATCGGCCGGGCCGTCCGAGAATCGTCCGCCCCATAGGCTCAGTCGTTCGCTCACAAAAGGTCCTTCCCCACCGTCGGCGCCTTCACGCTGCCGGTTTGAATCCATCGGTTCGGTG
The DNA here is from genome assembly GCF_021117425.1 of Brevibacterium zhoupengii. Classification (NCBI taxonomy): domain Bacteria; kingdom Bacillati; phylum Actinomycetota; class Actinomycetes; order Micrococcales; family Brevibacteriaceae; genus Brevibacterium; species Brevibacterium zhoupengii. The sequence continues at coordinate 2,770,087 of NZ_CP088298.1, forward strand.
TTCCAGTTCCCGGTCGGCCGGGTCTGCGTGTATCGGGTGTGTCAGTTCTCGGCGGCGTTTCCGGCCGCATATTCGAGGAATGTCTCGGCCAGTGCCTGTCCCCCGACGGAGGACATGGCGATGACGAGAACAGTATCGTCTCCTGCGATTGTGCCAAAGATTCCGACCATCGAGGAGCGGTCGATCGCCGAGGCCAGGTACTGCGCGGCTCCAGGAGGCGTGCGCAGGACGACGGTATTGTCCTGTGCCGCTGCGGAGACGAGGAGCTCTTCGAGCAGCCTCGGCAGTTTCGCGTCGAGGCTGTCGCCGGTGGACTGCTGCAGGCTCCGGTCCCCGCCCTCACCGGGGACGGCGTAGACGGATCCGGCGGTGGATCGGATCTTCACGGCCCCCACCTCGGCGAGGTCGCGTGAGAGTGTCGCCTGGGTGACGGTGATGCCCATCGTTGCCAGGTTCTCGGCCAGATCGATCTGCGAATGCACGGATGTGCGGGTGATGAGATCGATGATCTTCTGCTGCCGCGCGGTCTTCGTCAGCGGCGCCGAATTCGTCGCTGATGTGGCGTTCTCGCTCATCGCTGCTCCAGGAGGAATGTCAGCAGCGCCTTCTGCGCGTGCAGTCTGTTCTCAGCTTCATCGAAGACCGCCGAGGCGGGGCCGTCGATGACCTCGGCGCTGACCTCTTTGCCCCGATAGGCCGGCAGGCAGTGGAGGAAGATCGGGTCGTTGCCCAGTTCCATGAGTTCCTGTGTGACCTGGTACTTCACGAACGGAGAGGTCTCGTCGTCGCGTCCTGCCGAGTCCTGTCCCATGGACACCCAGGTGTCGGTGACGAGGACATCGGCACCCTGGGCCGCGGCTTTCGCGTCGTCGGTGACCGTGACAGATCCGCCGGTGGTCTGGGCAAGTTCGTTGGCCTCGGCGATGATCTCGGCTGCCGGCTGGTAGTCGGCCGGGGCAGCGATGCGCACATGCATGCCGGCGTTGACTCCGCCGAGGACGTAGGAGTTGGCCATGTTGTTCGCGCCGTCACCGTAGTAGGTCATGGTCTGCCCGGCCACGGCTCCGCGGTGTTCGCGGATCGTGAGCAGGTCGGCCAGGATCTGACAGGGGTGGAAGTCATCGGAGAGAGAGTTGACGACGGGCACCGAGGAGTACTGGGCCATCTCTTCGAGCCCGGCTTGGGCGTAGGTGCGCCAGATGATCGCCGAGACCATGCGCGACATGACCTGTGCGGTGTCGGCGATGGACTCCTTATGCCCCAGCTGTGCCTCACCGGGGTTGATGATCAGCGGCTGGCCACCCAACGCAGCGATTCCGGCGGCGAAGGACACGCGGGTCCTCGTGGAGGTCTTGTCGAAGATCACGGCCGCGGTCTGCGGTCCGGCCAGCGGGGTGCGCGAGTACGGGGCTGCCTTGAGTTCGACCGCGAGGTCGAGGACCTGGGTGAGTTCGGCCGGGGTGAGGTCCGTGTCCTTGAGGAAATGCCGTGTCATGGTGTGTCCTTTGTCAGTCTGTGTGGGGCGGCCGGGTCGGTCGCTGGATGCTCCGGTCGCCGAGGTGGCCGCTGAGTGGGCGGCGAACGTGATCAGCCGCGCAGCAGTCCGGGCAGCGCTTCCAGAAATGGTCCGAGATCGTCCTTCGTGATGATCAGCGGTGGGGCCAGGCGCAGGCGGCCGGGGGCGACGGGGTTGATGATGAACCCGGCCTCAAGTGCGCGAGCGGCGATCGCCTTTTCATTGAGTCCCTCGGCCAGTTCGAGGCCCAGCAGCAGTCCGGTGCCGGTGACCTTCTCGATGCCGTCGATGTCCAGCAGCTGCTCGGTCAGCCATGCCCCGGTGTCCCGGGTGTGGCCGAGCAGGTTCTCGTTCTCGATGGTCTCGAGGACGGCGAGTCCGGCGGCACACGCGATCGGATTGCCGCCGAAGGTCGTCCCGTGCTGTCCGGCTTCGAGGAGTTTGGTATTGGCATCGCCGACGGTGATGGTGGCTCCGATCGGCATGCCTCCGCCCAGGCCCTTCGCCGAAGTGATGATGTCGGGGACGACTCCTTCGCCGATCTCCGGGTCCTGGTAGGCGAACCAGGATCCGGTCCTGGCCACACCCGACTGAACTTCGTCGAGGACGAGGAGGGCACCGGCTTCGCGGGTGAGTTCACGGACCTTGGTGAGGTAGCCGGCCGGGTGCTGTCGGACTCCGACCTCACCCTGGATGGGTTCGATGAAGACGGCGGCAGTGGTGTCGTTGATGGCGGCGGAGAGCGCCTCGACGTCGCCATAGGGAATATGGACGACGCCGGGGACGCCGGGTGCGAAGGGTTCGCGATAGGCGGCCTTGGCCGTCAAGGCGAGCGCGCCCATCGTCCTGCCGTGGAAGGCACCTTCGATGGCGATGATAATCGGGCGTGAGCCTCCCCCAGCGCGTCTGGCCATCTTGAAGGCCGCCTCGTTGGCCTCGGTGCCGGAGTTTGAGAAGAACACTGCGGAACCGCTGGGCAGGTCGAGGATCTTGTGGAGCTTCTCGGCCAATGCGATCTGCGGTGGCGAGGTGAAGAAGTTCGAGATGTGGCCCAGGGTTTCGGCCTGCTCGGTGATGGCCTTGACCCAGGCGGGGTGGCAGTGGCCGAGTGCGTTGACGGCGATACCGGCAAGCAGATCGAGGTATTCCTTACCCGAGGCATCCCAGACCTTCGTTCCCTCGCCGCGAACGATATCGAGCTGAGGGGATCCGAAGACCGGTGAGAGGACGCGGGAGAAGTCGTCGCGCCAGGTCTGGGCGTCTGAAGTCTGGGAGTCTGCGGTCTGCGTGTCACTCATTGTTGTCCTCCACTGTTCCTGTGTTTCCGTCGCCCTCGTGTCCGTCGCCTGTGTGCCCTTCACCCTTGTGCCCGTCACCCAGGGGTGCGGGTTCGACGACGGTGTCTTCGACCATCGTGCCGATGCCCTCTGAGGTGAAGACCTCGAGCAGCAGGGAGTGCGCCATGCGGCCGTCGATGATGTGGGCCTGCTTGACCCCGTTCTCGATCGCCTCGAGTGCTGCTGTCATCTTCGGGATCATTCCCGCATCCAGGCTCGGCAGCAGTTCCTTGAGCTTCTTCGGCCCGATGCGCGAGATCAGCGAAGAGGTGTCCGGCCAGTTCGCGTAGAGACCTGGCACATCGGTGAGCATGATGAGCTTGTGCGCCTTGAGCGCCTTGGCCACCGCGGAAGCGGCGAGGTCGGCGTTGATGTTGAGCGGTTTGCCCGCTTCCCCGTCGATCTCCGAGGCGATCGAGCAGATGACGGGTACCCGACCGGCGTCGAGGAGTTCGTTGATGACGGTGGTGTTGACCTGGTCGATCTCGCCCACCCGGCCGAGATCGATCTTCTGTCCGTCCACCTCGGCGTGGGTTTTGTGCGCCAGCAGCAGGTCCGCGTCCTCACCGGAGAGGCCGATGGCGGCATTGCCGTTGCGGTTGATGCGGCTCACGATGTCGCGGTTGACCTGACCGGAGAGAACCATGCGGATCACCTCGGCGGCTTCAGGGGTTGTGACCCTCTGCCCGGCCTTGAACTCGCTTTCAATACCCAAGCGAGACAGCATGGCCGAGATCTGCGGGCCTCCCCCGTGGACGACGACGGGACGGATCCCGGCGAAGCGCAGGAAGGCGATGTCATCGGCGAAGGACTGCTGCAGCTCCGGGGAGATCATCGCGTTGCCGCCATACTTGATGACGATCGTGGCACCAGAGAACTTTTTGATCCACGGCAGTGCCTCGGTCAGGGCCTCGGCCTTAACCTGAGCGGCGGCGAGCCGGGCGGCCGTGGATTTCGTGGACATGTCGTGCGGGTTGCTCATGTGGAGTAGGCGCTGTTCTCTTCGACGTAATCGTGGGTGAGGTCCGAGGTCCAGACCGTTGCGGACTGGTCGCCGGCGTGGAGGTCGATGACGACGTCGACCTCGCGGGAGAATTCGACCTTGTCCGGGTCTTCGTAGGGACCGGATGCGCGGCAGACTTCGACGCCGTTGATGCTCACGTCGATCTGCGTGGGATCGAATGCCGCCGAGGTGGTCCCGACCTGAGCGACGACGCGACCCCAGTTCGGGTCCTGACCGAAGATCGCGGCCTTGAACAGGGCCGATCGTGACACCGAGCGGGAAACCATGACAGCGTCGTCCTCGCTCGCGGCCCCTTGGGTGGTGATGGCGATGTCGTGGTGGGCGCCCTCGGCGTCGACGTGGAGTTGGCGCATGAGGTCGAGGCAGAGATCGGCGACGAGGCTGGAGAACTCTGCCTCATCGACTGCCCCCTCGTGGGCGCCGGAGCTCATGAGGATGACGGTGTCATTCGTCGACATGCAGCCGTCGGTGTCGAGGCGGTCGAAGCTGCGGCTGGTTGCTCCACGCAGTGCGGAGTCGAGCACGGTCTGGTCGACCTTGGCGTCGGTGGTGATGACGACGAGCATGGTGGCCAGTCCGGGGGCGAGCATGCCCGCACCCTTGGCCATGCCGCCGATCGTGTACCCGGAGCCGCCTTCGCGTGTCGCGACCTTGGCGACGGTGTCGGTGGTCATGATCGCCTCTGCTGCGTCGGCGCCGCCTTCGACTGAGTCCTCGGCAGCTGCCACCAGTGGTGGGAGGTGGTCGATGATGGTGTCGCGGAAGTCCTGTCCCCCGACGCCGATGAGTCCGGTCGAGCAGACGAGGACGTCATCGGCTGTGGTGGCGTTGCCTGCTTCGCTGAGGAGTTTGGCTGTGTACTGTGCCGTGAGCTTCGTCGTCTCGTAGCCGAAGTCGCCGGTGTAGCAGTTGGCTCCCCCGGAGTTGAGCACGACGGCGCTGGCTTGGCCGTTGGCCGAGACCTTCTGTGACCACAGGACCGGGTTCGCCTTGCATCGGTTGGAGGTGTAGACGGCGGCGACGGCGTTGTCGGGGCCGGTGTTGATGACGAGCGAGAGGTCCTTCTTCCCGCTGGGTTTGAGTCCGGCGATGAGGCCGGAGGCGGTGAAGCCAAGAGGTGCGGTCACACTCACGGTGCGACTCCTTCCATGGGCAGTGCGGTGGTCTCGTCGAGGCCGAGGGCAAGGTGGATGGACTGCAGTGCCTGGCCGGCGGTGCCGCGGACCAGGTTGTCCAGTGCCACGACGACCAGAACCTTCTCGGCTCGTTCGTCGATGGTGAACTGGATGTGGGCCATGTTCGACCCCGTCGTCGACGAGGTGCGCGGCCATTGGCCTTCGGGAGGAAGGTGGACGAAGGGTTCGTCGTCATAGGCCTGACCAAAGGCCTCGCCGAGGTGGCTCTGCAGTGCCGCGACATCGATCGCGCCGTCCGCGGTTCGTGGTGCGCTCTCCCCCAGGTCGGCGGTGATGGTCGCGAGAATCCCGCGGGCCATGGGCACGAGTGTCGGGGTGAAGGAGATCCGGATGGGGCCCTCGGCTGCGTCGGCGCCGAGACTGCCGTTGAGGTTCTGTTCGATCTCGGGCACGTGCCGGTGGGTTCCACCGGTGCCATAGGGGCTCGCATCGCCGAGGACTTCAGCGGCGGTCAGGTGAGGTTTGAGTGCCTTGCCTGCCCCGGAGACTCCATTGGCGAGTACCGCATTGAGGCCGGTGGGTGCAGCGAGTCCGGCCTGGATGAGTGGTGCGAGACCCAGGGTCACCGCGGTGACGTTGCAGCCGGGGACGGCAATGCGCTTCGTGTCCTTAAGAGCCTCACGCTGCTTGGTTCCACCTGCGGTGAGGAGTTCGGGCAGACCGTAGGTCCATGTGCCCTGATGGGTCGAGCCGTAGAACTTCTCCCAGGCGGCGGCGCTGATGAGGCGGTGGTCGGCGGCGAGGTCGACGATGAGCGTCTCGGGACTCGACTGTTCGAGCTCGGCGGCGATCTGCCCGGATTGACCGTGGGGCAGGGCCAGGACGACGACATCGTGACCGGCGAGCACCTCGGCGGTGGACTCTTTGACCACAAACTCGGCAAATCGTGGAAGATGGGGTTGGTGACGCCCGAGTTTCTCGCCCACCGAGGAATGCCCGCACACGGTGCGGACGTTGAAGTTGGGGTGAGCGCTCAGCAGCCGGAGGATCTCCCCTCCGGCGTAACCGGTGGCACCGGAGACGGCAACACTGAAATCGTTCATATGTATAACTATACCGCACATTTAAATTATATGCAGGAGGCGCAATGACGCAGGCTATTCGGGCAATGAGTGCTGGCGGACCAGAGGTTCTCGAATTCTCGGAGATTGAAACTCCGCAGGCCGGGCCCGGTGAGGTGCTCGTCGACGTCGAGGCCGCGGGTGTGAACTTCATCGATACCTACCGTCGCTCGGGCACCTACCCCATGGAATACCCGCACATCGTCGGCTCCGAGGGCACCGGCCGCATTGCCGCCGTCGGCGAAGGCATCGAGTCCTGGTCCGTCGGTGACCGCGTGGCCTGGCATGAAGGCCCCGGCTCCTATGCCACACAGGTCATCGTCAAGACCGACAACCTGCTGCGCGTGCCCGAGGGCGTGAGCACCGAAGTCGCCGCCGCCATGCCCCTGCAGGGCCTGACCGCCCAGTACCTGGCCACGAGCTCACACGAGATCAAACCCGGACACACTGCCCTCGTCCACGCAGGCGCCGGCGGTGTCGGCCTGCTGCTCACCCAGATCATCAAGCACCTGGGCGGCAACGTCATCTCCACGGTGAGCACCGAGGAGAAGGCCGAACTGGCTCGCAAGGCCGGAGCCGATGATGTTTTCCTCTACGGCAATGGTGTCGACATCGCGGCCAAGGTCAAGGAGCTCACCGACGGTGAAGGCGTCCAGGTCGCCTATGACGGCGTCGGCAAGGACACCTTCGACGCATCACTGGCCTCGCTGGCACCGCTAGGCTCGATGGTGCTCTTCGGTGGGGCCTCGGGTCAGGTGCCTCCGTTCGACATCCAGCGCCTGAACTCCTCGGGCGGCATCTTCCTGTCCCGTCCGTCACTGGCCTGGTTCGTCCGGTCTTCGGAGGAACTGGCTAAGCGCTCGGCGATGTTGTTCAACGGCATCGAACACGGGTGGCTGAACTTCCGGGTTGGCGCGACGTTCGCGTTGGCTGATGCAGCGGATGCACATCGGGCGCTTGAGGGGCGTGAGACTACGGGGAAGGTTGTGCTGACGGTGTGACTGGTGCGCCCATTTCGAGGCCCGGGATTTCCATATCTAACTGGAGTCCCGGGCCTCGTCTTGTAAATGCACGACGCCAATTGCCACCCAAACATCCATGACCAGAAGAGCGTCCACCACACCAGCGCGTCTCACTTGTCGCTACACGGCATTAACCTCATCCGGCTGCGTGACTGACAACCCACCTATCGCGGCAAGATTATGTTCGGTTTTACAAACCTACGCGGGCAACAATCAAGCGGCGTCCCACCTGCAAGCGCAACAATCAAATCTTTCGAGATGAAGCTAAATATTGCCCCATTCGCTTCTTTATCTGTGTAGTAGCTAGAGGATTTTTCGCCAGCCTGTCAAACAGCACCTCGTTTGTCGCGCGCGCAGTTCGCCCGAATTCATCTTGAACTAACTCAACAAGAAAGCCGAGCAACTCATCGTTGAGGTTCTGATCAATTGCCCCAATATCCTTCGCGCGAGGTGTGAGCTTCCTAGTTAATGCAATGCCAGCCGCCATCGACAGATGAAAGACAAAGTCTTCCACCTGCGCCTGAGTCGTTCGATTATCACGCAAATACGATTCACACGTGCGCACGATGGAAATTGACCTCGCATAAACTCTAATCGGATGGGCCGCAGAGAACACGACATTGTAGATCTCGTCTTCAAATATACGAGAAACTGAGCCCCGTGAAAACTCCGGAGTCTGCACAAGAACAGCCATCACAGCCTGACCCATTTGGTCAATGGACACAAGGTCAACAATCGGAACATTCTGATTTTGATAATAGTTCTTTCGACGCTCGTAATAGAGTCCTTCTGCCCTCAGTATTTCTTCAATTTCGCGCTGAACTCGGTCAGTCGCGCGCAATGAACTTAGCCCCAGAGTCGTTTGGCTGTTCGTTGCACGAATGATTCTATCCTTGATTTCGTCGTCGCCTGCCTGTATCACTTTCACAAGGACTCCCCGGTTTTCGCTATATTCTTGCGAGCGACCTCTCTTGTAGATCTCATGAGAAGTCTGCAGCCCGTTCACAATTTGAGGAGATTCAAGCGAAAGATTCTTACCCGCGAGTTGCACTTTATCGGCTACGATGGTCACACCGTTATTCAACCACCAGAAATCTACGACCCTGTCCTCATGCTCGAGAGTGCCTTGAATACTTTTGTTTACTTCTGATTCAATTTCGTAGTCCCGAACATTAGCCTCGAAAAGCCCAGCGTCAAGATTCCCTGAATTATCAGTAATGAAATCCTGGTAATCTTCCAGCCGAACTAAACCTACATATCCACCGGATATATCCGTGGATATGGGGTTCTCAGCTAAAGTCAAATTTACGGTCACCGGTGGTCGATCACGCGCTAGATCGGATATTGCTGCAGCATCGAGCAATTGCACCTGAGTTTCGCTTGAGCCAAAGCAGCCTATCAATACTCGCTCTAGCTCCTTAGTCTTCAAATTGACATTAGGATGGAACTCTGTAGATTTCAGCGACGCAAATGCTACAAAGATCCTAAGAGCAGGCATATCCATTGAACGATATAACTCGAGAAATCGGCGAGTCACCTCAAGTACCTTTGGATTGAACTGCTCGCTCAGAGCTGAGTCATCTCGTCTAAAATCTAGCAATTTTGGAAGATTTATTATCAACTTGTCAATCGCCGATTCACCAAATCCTTTGGTGTTCTTTACTTGAACAAGGATGAGATCGAGCTGCGGGCTCCTTCCAAGCGAATCTGCACCTATATCATCGCGCAGGCAATATCCGTTACCAAAAACATAGACCGCGTCGACTCCACCATCCAGCGTTCCATCGACGATTCCCGATTGCACGTCGTCGTGGCTAGGTTTATAGTATTTCAAATAGTGTTTCGAGAAAAAGTATGCCTCTTGTTCGGACGAGGATAATTCATTAGTTTCCTGCCGAGATTTATCAATCATTCCTGACAGCAATAGGACATCGTTGTCGCTCATAACCATATACTCCAGTCATTGAAAATAATTAATTTGATACTGCTACTCTTTATATCCAAGTTAACTATCTGGAGCCTGATTTGAGTCGCCGGTTTCACCAGATGGTAATGCAGTGGATTGGAACTAGGCCCTACTTGCTACTGCCTATATCATTGGACCTGGAGAGTTTTGACACTTTCGGAATCATCTGACCCGATCCTTTTCACCCCAGTTGTTGTCTCTGTGCCTGATTCTATAGTAGTTTCGAACCGGTGTCGCCGACCAGAAACTCTTACACATCGGAGTATTTGATCGCTCGAAGCGAGCCTGGCTCTTTCACTCGTCCACCCGCTCAACTCTCCCCACCAGGAACACATACGACAGCACTCCGACGATGGTGATCGCTGCCATGTACACGAACGCCGGAGCGAAATCGATGTCGGTGACGAGGAAGCCGATGACGATCGGGGTGGCAATAGAGGAAAGGTTGCCGATGAAGTTGAACATGCCACCGGTCAGGCCCAGCAGGCGCTCTGGAGCCAAAGCGGACACGAGCGACCAGGTGATCGAGGCGAAGCCGTTGCCGAAGAACGCGATCGACATGAATACGATCACCAACGCAGTTGAATTCGTATAGTTTGCGCCGAGCATGAACACCGTCATTGCGAGACCTATGATGATCGGCAGCTTGCGCGCGGTGCCCAGAGACAGGCCCTTCTTCACCATAAGGTCAGAGACCCAGCCTGAGAGTAGCACGCCCACAAGCGCGGCAATGAACGGCAGAGAAGCCATGAAGCCGGACTCAATGTAGTCCATTCCGCGGTAATCAACAAGGTAGGTCGGGAACCAGGTGAGGAAGAACCACAGGGTCGAGGTCAGGCAGAACTGGCCGAGGTAGATGCCCCACAGCTTCCGCCTCGTCAGCACAACCTTGACGTCGGACCACCTGAGCTTCGGCTTAGTCTCCTTCTTCGTACCACTCTCGACGTCGACCAGTCCCCCACCGGATGCGATGAGATCGATCTCGGCCTGGTTGACCCCCGCCTTGTCCCGCGGTTCGCGGTAGACGAACCACCAGATCGATGCCCAGATGATGCCGACGACACCAGTGAGGATGAACACCCAGTGCCAGGTGAGCACCGTCTGCAGCCACGACAGTACGGGTGTGAGCAGCGCGAGGCCGATGAACTGTCCCGAGGTGTAGAAGGCGATGACTCGTCCGCGCTCACGCTCCGGGAACCACGCGGTGGCCACCTTGTTGTTGATCGGGTACGCCGGAGCTTCGAACCCGCCGACCAAGAGCCGGAGGATGATGAGGGCAACGAACCCGCCGGAGATTCCCATGAACAGCGTAGCCAGGGACCACAGCACGAGGCATGAGGCATAGAGCACTCGAGGTCGCACTCGGTCAACCAGCCATCCGCCGGGTAGTTGCATCGCGGCGTAGGTCCAGCCGAATGCCGAGAGCAGAAGTCCCTGCTGGCCGGTGGTGAGATCGAATTCCTGAGACAGCGCCGGCATAGCGATAGACAGGTTGGCCCGGTCCATGTAATTGATGACGACGGTGATGAAGAGCAGAACCGCGATGATGTAGCGGATCCGTGTGGGCTTCGTGCGCGTGTGTTCAGCGATCTTCGTCATGAGGTGGTTTCTCCGTTTTCGATAGTGGCTCCGTGCACACGAATCGGGGTACGCAGCAGAAGCAGATAGGCGATTCCCGCGATCACAGCGACCACGGCCCCGACGATGAACGGCACGAGGTAGGACCCGGTCGTTGTCACCAGCACTCCGGTGAGCCAGGGTGAGAGTGAACCAGCGAAGTAGCCACCGAAGTTCTGGATGGACCCGAGTGAGGCGACTCGAGTGCCGGTGACGACGTCGGCCGGGATCGACCAGCCGACGGCGCTCAGTGCACCGCAGAAGAACAGCGCGAGGCTCATTGCACACAGCTGAAGAACGAAGTGTCCGGTGGTGATGCCGACGAGGATCGAGCAGACCGCGAGTGCTGCGCCGTAGACGGCAGCGATCTGTCGTTTGCAAGCAAGGGGTGCCAGGTGTGCGCGCATCTTCGAGTACTTCGTGGTGAACCATCCGCCGAGGATTCCGCCCACACCGCCGACAGCGAATGGAATCGCGGTGTACCAGCCCAGGGCCGCATCGGCGACGGAGTAGATGTCGTTGAGCATGAGCGGAAGGAACGTGACGAAGATGTTAAGCGTCCACACTACGGCGACGAATCCCAGCACCATTGCCCATGTCTGTGGCTGGGTGAAGAGTCGCAGCCACGGGATGTGCCCGGCGGGGGCGTGATTGTCTTCTTCTCTCGCCCGGATGTGTGCGAGTTCGGCCGCGGAGACTCTGCGATCGTGTTCCGGAGAACGGTAGAAGATCCAGAAGCCGACGGCCACGAGAACGCCGAGCACACCGAGGATGACGAACATGGCACGCCACCCGAACCCGAGGATGAGGAAGGTGAGGATCGGTGGAGCGACGGCCGGCCCCCATTTACTTCCCGAGTCATAGACTCCGACTGCTGCGCCGCGTTCCCTGGGCGGGAACCATTCGGCAACGATCTTCGCCGAGGTGGGTGACACCGGCGCTTCAAAGATCCCCAGTAGGATTCGGGAGATCATGAAGTGCCACAGGTGGTGGCCGAACGCCATCAGCGAGGTCGCGATCGACCAGAACCCCAATGCGATGATGTAGACAGGTTTCGCGCCGAGACGGTCACTCAACCAACCGGCAGGCAATTGGAAGAACGCGTACGTCAGCGAGAACGCGGTTCCCAGCAAGCCGATGTCGGCAGCGGTCAAACCGAGTTCGTCGATCATGTGGGGTGCCGCGATCGACAGTGACGACCGGTCCATGTAGTTGATCATCATGGCTGCCAGCAGCCAGCCCAAGATCCACCACCTGGCACGTCCCGGTGACTTAGCTCGTTTGCCTGCGGGCAGCACAGTTGTCTCTGGATTCGTCATTGAATGTCCTTGTTTCTTTCGGAGTTTCCTAGCTCACCACTCGGCAAACGAACCGTCTGCGTGACGCCAGATGGGGTTGCGCCACCTGTGTCCCTCGGCCGCTCGTTCGATGACGTAGTCTTCGTTGACCTCGATGCCCAGCCCCGGACCGGTCGGAATGTCGATCATGCCGTCTTTGTAGGTGAACACCGATGGGTCGGTGACGTAGTCGAGCAGATCGTTGCTTGTGTTGTAGTGGATGCCCAGGCTCTGTTCCTGGATGAAGGCGTTGTAGCTGCCCGCGTCGACCTGCAGGCAGGAGGCGAGCGCGATTGGTCCAAGAGGACAGTGCAGGGCGAGCGCCACATCGTAGGCTTCGGCGATCATGGCGATTTTCCGGGTCTCCGTGATGCCACCGGCGTGGGAGACATCGGGTTGGATGATATCCACCGCCCCGGAGGTGAGCACCTCGCGGAAGTCCCACCGGGAGAACAGTCTCTCCCCCAGCGCGATAGGTGTCGCGGTGTTCGCCATGACATCACGCAGCGAGGACAGGTGTTCGCAGAGCACCGGCTCTTCGATGAACAGGAGCCGATAGGGTTCGAGCTCCTTGATGAGTACCTTGGCCATGGGTTTGTGCACGCGACCGTGGAAGTCGATGCCGATGCCGAAGTCCTCCCCGGTGGCCTCCCGGATCGCCTGCACGTTGGCGATGACCTGGTCGACCTTGGTGTAGGAGTCGATGAACTGCAGTTCTTCTGTGGCGTTCATCTTCACGGCGGTGAAGCCGCGGTCCTTCGTCTCCAGCGCCGCTGCTGCCGTATCACCGGGACGATCGCCGCCGATCCACGAATAGGTGCGGATCCGATCTCTCACCTTTCCACCCAGCAGCTGATGCACAGGCTGGTCGAGGGCCTTACCCTTGATGTCCCACAGTGCCTGGTCGATGCCGGAGATCGCGCTCATGAGGATCGGCCCACCGCGATAGAAGCCTCCGCGGTACATGATCGTCCACAGGTCTTCAATGTTCGCCGGATCCTTGCCGATGAGCAGGTCGGAGAGCTCATCGACGGCAGCTGCGACCGTGGCGGCTTTGCCCTCGATCACCGGTTCGCCCCATCCGACGATCCCTTCATCGGTTTCGATCTTGAGGAACAGCCACCGAGGTGGCACCGTGTACGTTGTCAGCGACGTGATCTTCATTGGTCTGGCCTTTCGTTCAGGTGTCGTCGGTGGGTTCAGTGGGCCTGAGTCCACGCCGATGCGATGGCTCGAGCTCGGTCGTGTACGTCTTCGGGGCGGTCACCTCGGCGATAGAGGGAGGACCCCAGACCCAAGCCGGCGGCACCGGCCTGACGCCACTCGGCGGCGTTGTCGGCTCCCACTCCCCCGACAGGGAAAAGTTCGGTGCCTGCGGGCAGTACCTCGGTCCAGGCTTTGAGGCCGCTGATGCCCACGGCAGTCGAGGGGAAGAGTTTGACCTTGGTGGTACCGGCCTTGATCGCGGCGAATGCTTCGGTCGGGGTTGTCGCCCCCGGGTACGGGGTGAGTCCGAGTTCGAGCGCGGTGGTGATGACCTCACGGTCGGTGTCTGGTGCGACGATGATGCGGGCTCCGGCCTGCTCACAGTCGCGAACCTGGCTAGCAGTGAGTACCGTACCTGCACCGATCTGCACCCTGTCGCCGAATCGTTTCGACAGTGCCGTGATCGAGTCCAAAGGGTCCGGAGAATTCAGCGGCACCTCGATAGCGGAGAATCCGGCATCGACGATGCCTTCCGCGATGTCGAGGACCTCGTCGGAGCGGACTCCGCGAAGGATGGCGATAAGCCCTGCGGGAACGGTGTCAGTCATGGGTGTTCTCCTTGGTCGGCACGAGGCCGGATTGTTCGGCAATGCGGAAGAGTCCAGTGGCAGCGGCGCGAGGATCCGCTTCTGTCGTCTGTCGCCCGTGTCGGCGGAGGGCGCGTGAGTATCGCATCGTCAGGTCCGCGGTTCCGCAGACGATGAAAGGGACTGCAGAGTCGGTTGTGGTCGTGAGCTGGGCGGCCACCTCGGCGCCGATGAGCATTCCCGAAAGGTAGTCGTTGATTTCCTCGGCGTGCAGTCGTCCGTCGAGGGCCCAGGTGCGCGCGGAGAAGATCGAGGAGGTGAGCGCGGCGGGGTCGTCACCTCCGACGCTCAGTCCCCAGTCGAAGGCGTCGGATTGGAAGACATCGGTGGGTTCGGCCAGGCGGCTGAGGATCGACGAGGTGCGCAAAAGGCCGAACATCTCTCCGCTCATCGAGGTGGAGAAGTCAGCCACGCGCTGACCCTGGCACCTCACCCATTTTGTGTGCGTGCCCGGAAGGATCACCGTAGTCGCGTCGATCTGCTCTGCATCGAGAAGGCCAAGCAGTTGGGTCTCTTCTCCACGGATGACATCGGGGGCAGTCGCTTCGGTCGATGTCTTCTGGAGTCCCGGGACGATGTGGAGTTCGCCGATGGTCAGTTCGACAGACGTCAGATGCCTACCCAAGACAGAAAGTTCGGTGGGCAGGTCGAGGTATCCGGCCTCGGCGACTCCCTGGGTCGAACCGATCATTCCGCACGCCAGGACCGGGAGGGGACCATGGGTCTCTACCCAGTCACCAATCGCGGCATGCGCGATTCGGGAGAAATCACCTCGGAGGTCGCCGGTGTCCGGACCGACGGCCATGATCCCGTCTGATCCGTCGCGTTCGGCGAGGACGCCGCCGTCGCTGCCGATGAGGAAAGCTCGCAGTGAGCTCGTCCCCCAGTCGAGGCCGATCATCAGCGAGGCCTCGGTTGTTGCCAGTTTTGCCATAAGTGCCACTATGGGCAGGCGTTCCACCATGCGCCACCGGTGTCCCTATATGTGGGATACGTGACAGACTGGGACGATGATCGAAGATTCTGGAACCGACGTCAACGATGCGATTCCCCAGGGCACTCAGACACTGGCCAGAGGGCTGCAGATCATCAGCGCCGTCGCTCATGGGTCCACCACTTTGAAGTCCGTCGTCGACGCCACTGGAATCGGTCGATCAAGTGCGCACAGGATGATCCAGCTGCTGGTGCACATGGGTTATCTGCGACACGGTTCACCGGGAGAGTTTCGTCTTGGCCCCACTCTCATCGAGTTCGGCTTCACCGCACTCAATCAGGATCCGCTGCCAGTCGTCGCCCGGGAGAGTCTCGAAACTCTCGCTGTGCGGACTCAGGACACGATTCACCTCTCCGTCGAGGATGGTGAGTCGGTGCTCTATCTCCATAAGATTCCGGGAACGCGCGGTGCCGAGATGCGCTCGCGCATCGGTCACCGGATGCCGATGACTCGTACCGGTGTCGGTAAGGCGCTGCTGCTCGGGCAAGAAGAGCGTTGGGAACGGATTTTCCTGTCGGAGAATCCAGGTGCAGACTCAGCCGCAGTCGAGGCCTTCGTCAAACGGATGCACGGGTATACCCACGACGGTGCTTCGCTCGACCTCGAGGAGAACGAACCAGGGATCCGATGCGTGGCAGCCCCGATCCGGGACGGCAGCGGAAGCATTGTCGCGGGAGTCTCACTGTCGGCCACTCGTCCCTACATGCCGAAGGAACGGATGCAGGCATTGGTACCGGTGATGAAAGCTGCTGCGCGGGATATCTCTGTGAAGCTGGGGTATACCGGTGATCGCATTCGAGTGTGAAGGTCAGGCACATTCTGGTCCCAAGGAGCATTTGTGTCCTACATCCCGGTTGATCTGCACAAGACGCTGGCTGTCGCGCTAGCCTGAGTGAGTATGAACAAGCTCAGCGAAGAGTTCACCACTCGTACGCAAAACCCCTGAGAGGACCGCCAATGACGCTCGAATCCACTGGCCAGATCGCCGCCCCCGCTAGGAGCACCGGGTCAGGGCCCTACCCCAGACTCGTCCTCCGCGATGCCATGATCATCGACGGAACCGGCGCTGCCCCATACGGGCCGGCGGACATCCTGATCGAAAACGACAGGGTCACCGGAATCTGGGAACCGAACGGCGCGAGCAGCCTCACCGAACGTCCCACGTCCGACGGCGCCGAAGTCATGGACCTCAACGGTTCCTACGTCCTGCCGGGACTCATCGACTCCCACGCCCACATCGGCAAACCCGAGCAGGCACCGAATGCCGACTATGTCTATAAACTCTGGCTCGGCCACGGCGTGACCACCGTCCGCGAACTCGGCGCGTTCAACGGCCTCGACTGGACCGTTTCCGAGGCCCGACGAGCCGAAGCCAACGAAATCACGGCCCCGCGCTTGCACATCTATCCCGCACTGCGTGCCGGAACCCTCGACGGGCCCACCCCGGTTACGGCTGACCAGGCAACCGCGTGGGTTAATGAGGTCGCCGACCGCGGAGCGAACGGAGTGAAGTTCTTCGGCACCTCCCCCACTGTGTTCGGTGCCGCCGTCGAGGCAGCACAAGCACATGGCCTGCGGACCGCCTGCCACCACGACCAGCGCCGAGCCGCGCAAGTCAACGCCCTCACCTCGGCGAGGTGGGGACTGGACAGCATCGAACATTGGTACGGCATCCCTGAGGCGATGTTTCGCGACCGCACGCTCCAGCACGTGCCCACCGATTACAACCACAACAGCGAACCTCAGCGCTTCAGCCAAGGCGCCCACCTGTGGTTGCAGACCGCCGAGCGCGGCAGCAGCGCCTGGCAGGAGACCCTCGCGGAGCTCCTCGAACTCGGAACCGCACTGAGCCCGACATTCAACATCTACATCGGGTCCCGCGACGCCGCGCGAGTGCGCACCTCCGAATGGCACTCCGACTTCACATCCCCCACCCTGTGGGAGTTCTTCCAGCCCTCGTCCGACAAACACGGTTCCTACATGGGCGACTGGACGAGCGAGGACGAGATCGCCTGGCGCCACGCCTACGTCAAATGGATGTCCTTCGTCAACGACTACAAGAACCTTGGCGGCTTGGTCACGGCCGGGTCGGACTCTGGTTTCATCTACAAGGTATTCGGCTTCGGCCTCATCGAAGAACTTGAACTCCTTTTCGAAGCCGGGTTCCACCCTCTCGAAGTCGTCCGCGCCGCCACGCTGAGCAGCGCCCAGCTTCTCGGCATCGACGACGAGCTCGGCTCCGTCGAACCGGGCAAGATCGCCGACCTGCTCATCGTCAAAGACAACCCCCTGAGCAACTTCAAGGTCCTCTATGGCCACGGTCATCTCCGCGCTGAGGAGTCCTGCATCAACCGTGTCGGCGGAGTCGACTTCACTCTGCGCTCCGGCATCGTCTATGACGCCAGGCAACTCCGCGAGGACGTGAAGTCAATGGTCGCCGAGGAGCGAGCGGGGCAGCACTGAGCGACATGACTCGACTCCGGTCGGACTGAGTTCCGACCGGAGTCGACGGTGTCAGAGACGTAGTACTCAGTGGCCAGCGGCCGCCTGTGTCTGTTGATCGGCGGCTGCCGAGCGGATAGCTGCACGCACTTGTGCCTGCAGCACGGTGAGCGGTACGCTGCCCATCCCGAGCACCGTGTCGTGGAAGTCCCTGATCGAGAAGTCCTCGCCCAGCGCCTCCTCGGCTTCCTGCCGCAGCTGCTGAATCGTCAACTGCCCGAGATAGTAGGCAGTGGCCTGCCCGGGCCAGGAGACGTAGCGATCGATCTCCGTGACGATCTCATGTTCGGCGATCGCCGTATTGTCCCGTAGGAAGTCCTGCGCCTGCTCCCGACTCCACCCAAGCGCATGCATACCCGGATCGACGACGAGCCGCACGGCCCGCCACATCTGGAACGAGAGCATGCCCATGCGTTCGAACGGCGTCTCGTACATCCCCATCTCATCGCCGAGGCGTTCGGTGTAGAGGCCCCAGCCCTCGCCGAAGGCCGAGATGTAGAGCCGCCGGAAGTCGGCGAGCTCGAGTTCCTCGGCCAGCGAGATCTGGAACGAATGTCCGGGCGCAGATTCGTGCAGGGTCAGTGCCGGCAGAGAATACAACGGTCGCGCCGGCAAGTTGTACGTGTTGAGCAGGTACCGGTCGGGAGCGCCCCGGCCGAAGGTGTCGAATTTCGCAATCTCCGCCGGTGTCTCCATGATGGCGAAGCGCTGCTGCGGCAGACGCCCGAAGTACTGATGGACCACCCGGTCAAAGGACTTGCACGTGTATGCGGCTTCGGACAGCAACTGACGAGGAGACGTTGCATAGAACTGCCGATCCGTGCGCATGAACTCGAACAAACCCGGCAGGTCGTCGGGATAGCCGAGCTCGACGGCGACGTCCTCCATCTCCTCCCGGATCTTCTTCACTTCGACCTGTCCGAGGTCGAAGATCTGCTGCGGGCTGAGGTTTGTCGTCGAATACTCCCGGATCTGGGACCGGTAGAAATCGAGGCCACCAGGCTGGTCGACCGCGGCGATCGACTCCGGCAGATTCGGTAGATACTCCGTTGTCAGGAAATCAAGAAGTTTACGGTAGGCGGGCACGACCTCAGCCGAGAGCACCTGCGCGGCCGCCTCGTGGAGTTCGGTTCGAACCTGTTCAGACACGACCGCCGGGATTCGTCGGAACGGTTCGAAGAACGACAGCTCGGTGACGTCCTCGGTCTCGGCGACGACCCGCACCGGTTCTTCTCGTCCGCTCATGCACACTCTGGCAGGCCCAAAGCCTCGAGCCACCCCGGCCCTCATGTTCTCGATCTGCTGATGGAAGAACCGTGGGATGTCGCCGAGCAAGCTGATGTATGCCCGAGCCGAACTGACGTCTTCGAGCACAAGACGGTAGGCGTCGAAGGCGAGCGTGCGCCAGAAGGCAGAATCCGCCGTGGCAGGTCTCTCCCACATCCGGTATCGCTGCGCCTCGACCAAGGTGACCAACTGCTGGCGGTAGACCTCGAAGTCGATAATCTCCTCCGCAGTGAGAGCATCGGTACTGACCGACTCGAGATTTCCGAGCGTGTCCTCCCACATCTGCTGCCGACGCAGCTGCGAGACTTCACCGACATCCGGCAAGAAGTCGACGACGGAGGCCTTCTGAGACAGTGATCCGAATTCAGCCTCTCTCCATGTCCACTCCGCGTTGATGATGGTGGCGAGCTTCCTGCCTTCGGCTGAAGCCCCTGCATGTGAGCTGCCTCGATGATGGCTCTCGGGCACGTCGATTCTCCTGTTCTCGATGATGATCGTCTTGGTGTGGTGCCGAACGGCTCGGTGCGCGTGACCGTCCGACTCAGACGGGTTGGTTCGACTCAGGCTTGGCACCGTCTCCGATCGACCAAGCGACGAAGTCTGCGATATCGCGCAGCTGCTCGACACGGACCTGCTGGTCGACATACATCATGTGACCGGCCGCGTAATAGCGACGAACGATCTGATCATGGGACTCATCGGCAACGCGCAGGTGGGCAAGCACATGCTCTGAGGCGGCGAACGGCGTCGCCGAGTCGTGATAGCCGAAAGCCACGTAGACCTTGAGATGCGGATTCATGCGCATCGCGAAAGCCAGATCTTCGGCAGTGTTGACGGTGGAGTTCTCGAACTCCTTGTACGACCATGGATGAACTCTGGAAGTCAGCACCTCGTAGGTGAGGTCCGATTCGTATCCGAGCTCGGCACGCAGCAGATGATTGATCCCCACGGTGTAGGGATACTGTATCGCCGGATACGAAGGGTCGTCGCCGAGCACTTCGGAAGCGACCTTGCCCGGATGCGCGGTGAAGCGGGAATCCAAACGACCGATGCGCAGTCGCTGATCGCGGAGCAATTCTGTGAAGAAGGTGAACTCGTCAATGCGAAGGTCGGCCAGCCGGACGAACTTCTCATCGATCCCGATGAGCTCGGCCAGTTTCGCAGCTATCAGGGAGTGTTCGGAGGCCTCGAGCCGATGTCCGCGCGCGAGCGCCTGGCTGAAGTCCCCATGGGCAAAATCCGTCGCCTCTGCGACGACATCTTCGAGCTCGCGCCCAGGATGTTTGCCGTGATAATGCGCGATGGCGGCAAACGTCGGCAGGTAGTGGATGTAAGGAGCTTCATTGCCCTCCGCGAAATCGATCGTGGCGAAATCGAGGACGGCCGAGATGAGGAGGATGCCGTTGAAGGCGATCCCGTGGCGTTTGGCCAGATGTCCGGCCAGGGCCGCGGCACGGGTGGTTCCGTAGGACTCCCCGGCGAGGAACTTCGGTGAGATCCACCGCTTGTTCCGTGTCAGCCACAGCCGGATCGCCTCGCCGACGACGTCGCGATCCCCAGTGAACCCGTGGAAGTCCTCCGGCTTCTCCCCCTTTGCGGTGCGGGAGTATCCCGTGGTCACCGGGTCGATGAAGACCAGATCGGCGTGAGCCAGAGTCGTCTCAAGATTGTCGACGAGACCGTATGGCGGCGGGGTGCGATCATTGACGTCGTTGGCCACCACCCGTCGTGGACCGAAGAGACCGATGTGCATCCAGGCCGATGACGATCCCGGGCCTCCGTTGAAGACGAAGACGACCGGACGCTGAGCATCCTGACCGTCGTCGGTGCCCTCGGTGATGGCGGTGTAGGAGGTGAGGAAGATCTGTGCCTTGGGCTTGAGGCCGGCAAACACGCCGTCCTCGACGATTTCGGAGCCTATGACCATCCGGCCCGCCTGGGCCCGATACCGGAGTAGACCGGCGGGCAGCTGAAGTTCATGGACAGTGGTGACGAAGTCATCGACCGGCTGCGGTGGGTCTGCCGGCTGATTCGTGGGCTGTGACTGAGTCTGCGTATCAGACATGATGGAGTTGAGGTCCTTCCCTGTGTATGGAAATGGTGGAGAACCGGTGGTCGGTGAGGATGCTGACCGCCGAGGTGCTTGTGTCGGTCAGGAACGCCGACCCGCGTCCCAGCGGGGATCGATGCTCGGGACCGCAGTGAGCAGGGTCTTCGTGTATTCGTGCTGCGGGTCATCGAAGATCTCGTCTCGTGGCCCTTGCTCGACGATCCTGCCCTTCTGCATCACCGCAACCTTGTGGGCAATCTGTCGCACGACCGCCAGATCGTGGGCGATGAAGATGTAGGAGATGTCGCGTTCGCGTTGCAGGTCGACCAACAACTCGAGCACCTGCGCCTGAACCGACACGTCGAGAGCGGAGACCGCCTCATCGCAGATGACGAGCTTGGGTTCGACGATGAGTGCGCGAGCGATGCCGATGCGCTGGGCCTGCCCTCCGGAAAACTGGCGCGGATAGCGAGTGGAGTGATCGGGGTTGAGTCCGACTCGATCCATTGCCGCCTTGACCATGCTCCGGTAGCCGCCCGCGGCCGTCCGCTTCTGATAACGGAGGGGTGCCGACACCACCTCTTCGACCGTGTGACGAGGGTTGAGCGAGGAATAAGGGTCTTGGAATACCACTTGAACCCCGCTGCGAAAGTCCCGCAAGGACGCACCGGAACGCTGGGTGATGTCCTCACCTTGGAACTCCACCGACCCGGAAGTGGGATCAATGAGGCGTGCGATCATCCGTGCCGTGGTCGACTTCCCCGAACCGGACTCTCCGACGATACCCAGTGTCTGTCGCCGGTGGACGTCGAAGGAGACTCCTTCGACTGCAGTGAATTTCTCTCTGCGGCCGGTGCGGAAATCCTTGCTCAGGTCATTGGCTGCCAGCAGCGGCGTGGCGATGTCGCTCATGCTCATTTGCCCCCTTTCGTGAGAATGGGCTCGGGAAGATCAACGATGTCGTCGAGGCGCGGTGTCGCTGCGAGCAGCGCTTTGGTGTAGTCGTTGCCCGGATTCGAGAAGATCTGTTCCGCAGTGCCCTGTTCGACGGTCCGGCCGAACCGCATCACCGTCACATGGTCGGAGATCTGGCTGACGACGGCCAGGTCATGGGTGATGAACAGCATCGCCGCCTGTGTCATCTCCTGCACCTCGGCGAGCAGGTCGAGGATCTGGGCTTGGACTGTGACATCGAGGGCCGTGGTCGGTTCATCGGCGATGATGAGGTCGGGTTCGCACACGAGCGCCATCGCGATCATCACTCTTTGGCGCATACCCCCGGAGAACTGATGGGGGTAGTGTCCGACGCGGCCGGCGGCGTCGGGGATACGAACTCGATCCATCGCCTCGGCGGCTTTCCTCATCGCCGCTGCCTTCGTGCCTCCCTTATGAGCACGGTAGGCTTCGGCGATCTGGAAGCCGACCGTGTAGTAGGGGTTGAGCGAGGACAGGGGATCCTGAAATATCATCGCGATCTGGTCGCCGCGGGTACGCCTCATCGAGGCATCGGACCGGTGGAGCAGTTCATCACCGTGGAACCGAGCCGACCCTGTTGTCGTCGCCTCCTTCGGCAGCAGACCCATGATCGCCAGTGAGGTCATCGACTTACCAGATCCTGATTCGCCGACCAGTCCCATCGTCTGGCCTCGTGAGATGTCGAACGAGCTTCCGTCGACGACGACGCCGAGCGGAAATTCGATGCGAAGATCCCGCACAGACAGGACCGGAGCCTCACTTGCAGCTCTCGACGGGTGTGCGCTCATGAGGTGCTCACTCTCACTCGGGGGTCGAGCACCCGGTAGAGCAGGTCGACCACAATGTTGGCGATGATCACGGCGAAGGCTGCCACGAGCGTGACTCCCATGATCACGGGCTGATCGTTGACGGCGATCGCGTCGTAGGCGTACCGGCCGACGCCGTTGAGCCCGAAGACCGTCTCGGTGATGAGGGCTCCGCCCAGCAGTGTGGCGAAGTCGACGCCCAGGAGTGTGACGATCGGGGTCAGTGACGGACGCAGTCCGTGCCGGATGAGGACGGCGCTGCGTCCCAGGCCTTTGGCACGGGCAGTGCGCATGAAGTTCTCTCCCATGGTGTCGATGACATTGGTCCGGGTCAGCCGCGCGTACATCGACGCGTACATGAGCGCAAGCACCATCCACGGCATGAGGTAGGCCTGGAACCACTGCACTGGGCTGTCAGTGAACGGAACCACCGTCGGGAACGGGAGCCATTGGAGCTGCACGACGAGGAGGTATTGCAGGACCAACGCCACGAAGTAGTTCGGCAGGGAGATACCGGCCAGGGCGAACATCATCGCTCCCTTATCCCACCATGTGCCTTCCTTCACAGCGCTGATCACGCCTGCGGCCACACCGGAGAGCAGCCACAGGACCGCAGCACCGACGGCGATAGTCACCGAGACGGGCAGACGATCGACGATCCCCTGCAGGACATCCTGGTTGGTCTGGAACGAGTACCCGATGCACGGGGCGTTGCAGTGGACCACCGAGGCACCCGAACCGTAGTCGCGACCAACAAAGATCGCGGCGAGGAACGTGAAGAACTGAGTGAAGAATGGTTCGTTGAGTCCCAGCTGGTCCCGGATCGCCTCGATCCTCTCCGGGGTGCAGGTCTGGCCGCAGATGCTGGCGGCCGGATCCGGTGAGAGTTGGAAGAAGATGACGAAGGTGAAGAACACGACGAGCAGCATGATGATCAGCGCCGCGAACAGTCGTTTGACGAGATAGATGGCCATCAGAGTCCTCCCGCCCAGATCTTCTGGAGGTTGTCACCGAGCACGGTGAATGACAGCACTGTGAGGAACAGGAACATACCCGGTATGGCGAAGAACATCGGATCGCTGGAGTACCAGGTCACCGCCGAGGCGATCATCTGCCCCCATGAGGGATCGGGTGGAGTGATGCCCACTCCGAGGAAGGACAGTCCAGCCTCAGTGGCGATGAACGTCGGCACAGCCAGCGTGGCCATGACGACGATGGTTCCCGAAAGGTTGGGCAGCACTTCCCGAAATACCAGCGGGACCCAGCCTGCACCCGATGTTCGGGCCGCCTCGACGAATTCACGATTCTTCAGTGACAGAGTCTGGCCGCGGATCACGCGGGCCGTGGCCGGCCAGGAGAAGAGGCTGAGCACGAGGACGAGCAGCAGCGGACGGTTCCCCTGTGGCAGGGCCGAGAGGATCGCGATCATGAAGATCAGTGCCGGGAACGCCATGAGAAAGTCCATCACCCGGGAGATCACGGCATCGACGAACCCTCCGAGGAAACCGGCGATCACGCCCATGACCACGCCGATGACCATGGTGATCGCGGTTGCGCCGATGCCGATGAGCATAGAGACACGCGCGCCGTAGGCGATCCGAGCGAAGATGTCCCGGCCGTTCTGGGGCTCGACTCCCATCCAATGCTCGGCACTGATGCCACCGAACGAGCCGTGCGGCAACCCACCCAGTGCCGGGTCCACGGCTCCTTCGTCGAATTCGTAGGGGCTGTAGCCGGAGAGCTGAGTAATAAGGGGAGCGAAGATCGCGAGGATGACGATGAAAACGAGGAACCCTGTGGACAGAATCACTGTCGGTTTGCGCAGGATCCTCTTCAGGGTTCCCAGCCCGGGGGAAAAGTCCTCCCCCGGGCCAGGCCGACCGAATTCTTCGACCTGATTCGAAAGCGAAGCAGTCACGAGTGAACTATCCTTCCGGCTTGAGTAGCCCCAGCTGCGAATAGTCGATGTATCCGGTCTTGGACGGATTGGCGAACGCTCCGCCGACGTTCGAGCCGACGAGCTGGAGAGGGCGCGGGCGGACCAGGGGCACGACGGGAGCGAGCTCGAGGACCTTTTCGTTAATCTCGGCATAGGCCGCTGTCTTGTCGTCAAGATCGGGCATGACTGCCGCCTCGGCGAGGGCCTTGTTCAGTTTCGGATCATCGATCTGGGACTGATTGAGGTTGCCGGTCTTCGTGATTCGCTCACCGTCGAACAGGGGTCCCAACAGCGGTTCACCTGAGAACCAGCCGTTGGAGCACCAGCCGGTAATCGCGAGCTCGTTCTGCTGGCTCGGTGTAGCTAGGACCTCGTAGAACTTCGCCTGGTCGATGACGTTGAGTTTGACCTCGATGCCGACCTTCTTCAGTGACTGTTGCACCGCCTCGGCCTGCGCCTGCCACATCGGCAGTGCACGTACGTCCATGGTCAGTTTGAGGTTCTCCGCTCCCGCTTCCTTGAGCATGGCCTTCGCCTTCTCTGGATCGCCCGTGTTTCCCTCGGTGGAGTAGGGATCGGTGTCGTCGTACTGCGGAACGCTGGGCAGTAGCAGGTTCGGTGCGACATCGGCCAGCTGTGGGCCGCCGCTGGCGTTGACCACGCTCGACTTATCCACAGCCCAGTTGATGGCTTGTCGGACCTTCTTGTCTCCAAGCGGCTTCTTGGAGTTGTTCATAACCATGAAGTAGTTGCAGGATGGAAGGCTTTGAACCGTGCGCTCCCCAAGTTTGGGATCCTGCGTGATTTTGGCAAGATTGGCCGCCACTACTGGGTTGGTCGATGCCGAGACCGCATTCGCATCCTCACCCTGTCCGGACATCATCCGCTGATCGATCGTGTTCTGATCGAGACTGACCGTGAATTTGAATCCATCTGGGTAGGCCGGACGAATGTCGTCGGTGTCTTTATTCCAGTTCTCGTTTCGCACGAGGGTCAACGACTCGCCCCGCTTGTATTCCTCGACCTTGTACGGGCCTGAGGAAATCGGATCCTTCTGGATCTGATCGACCTTCTTCACTTCGTCTTTGGGAAACGGTGTTGCTGGGGCCGTGGCGACCACGTTCGGGAAGTCCGCCATCGGTTCATTCGTCTCGATTGTGATCGTCCGATCGTCGACGACTTTGATCGAATCGAGGCCTTCAGGATCCTCGAAGGCACCCTCGTAGTCCTTGGCACCCTTGACGTAGTTCTGAAGGTAGTCGAGGCCGATGGCCAGCGACGGGTCGAAGGCATGCTCGAAACCGAATTTCACGTCCTCAGCGGTGATCGGCGATCCGTCCTCGAACGTGATTCCTTCTTTGAGTTTGAAGGTCCACTCAGTGGCATCCTCGTTTGAGCTGCCCGTATCTTCGGCCAGATCGCCGACGAGTTCGAGTTCTCCGGACTCTCGGTTGTATTTGTATTGAGTGAGGTTACGGTAGAGAAGGTTGTAGAGGTTGAGGACATTGCCGTCGCTGCCCATAGCGGGATCGAGATGAGAGAAATCGACTCCGCCCAACACTTCGACGACGCCACCCTTCTGCGGATCACCGGTGTACGAGGCGAAGCCCGTCTTGTCGTCAACGACAGATTGAGATTCCCCGCCCTTTTCTGAGCCACCGCTTCCACAGGCACTCACCAACATCGTGGCGGCAGCGGCGATCGCAACCATCGACATAGCTCGCTTGTTCATGAAAAGTCTCCTTCGACTGTTCCGTCATGATGCGTGGTTCAGAGTCCGCGAGTGACCGCACCCCAACTTCTGCAGTGTCTATTGCATGCTCTATTTCCGTCAACGCCCGTGTTATTCAGCGCTCAAGACCAAGAATCAAGCTCCAGACGGTACATAAGTGACCTCAACCACATCTCGTATACAATCAGATCGCAACGTTCATTGCAATAGGAGATTCATAGTGGGAATCATCGCGACATGGCTGGAGCACCTCATGTCTCAGCGCAAGCTGTCTCCGGGGACAACGACAGTACTCAAGGCGATTGCCGCCGATCCCGAAAGAGCTTCGTACTGCAGTGCGGCAGCACTCGCCGAGGCGGCTGGGGTCAACGTCGCGACAGTTGTCCGAGCAGCGCAGGCCATCGATTTCACAGGCTGGTCGGAGTTGTCGACAGAGATTCGGAATCGATTTCTCTCTTCATTGGATGCTGACAAACATTTTGTTCGCAACTCGACCATTGGCACGGGTCAGGCTGTGAAATCGATTCGTAAAGATCTCGAGCTCCTCGGTCTTCTTTCAGAGTCACTCTCCGACGCATCAATCAGAACTATTGCCGAAATGATCACTTCGTCGCAATCGACCAAGGTCCTTGCCACTGGCGCATACGTGGCACCGGGCGCAGTTTTGGCTCACAATGCACAAGGCCTGGGCTATAACGTGTCACTCAGTGATGGTTCGACAACAAGCATGATCAACGACGTTCGCTTGCTGCAGCCGGGCGACTGCCTGCTGACCTTTTCCATCTGGAAAACCAGCTCAAGCATCGTTCCACTGTGTGAACTAGCCAAAGAACGAGGTGTGCGGCTGATAGTCATTGCCGACCAGCATTCGCTACTGGCCGAACTCGCCGATCAACTCGTCCTTGTACCTTCTGAAGGCGTCGGCCCGATGGCCTCAGTGACCTGCGCGGTCAGTGTCGCCCAGAGCATCGTGGGTGCGATTGCGAACGTCGACACACAGCATTCTGCCGCGATGCTCGAGGAACTGCAGACCATGTGGTCTCGCACCCAGGCAGTGATCAGTGACTGACGTGTTGAGAGCCTCGCAATACGGTTGATCAGTTCGAGTACTCTGTGCGTCTTGCCACATGAGTCACAACAACCACTGCTCGCCCTATCCATGTGGCTGACGATTCAGTCGGCCTGTTTCGGCGCACTATCGTCGCGCATGCTCGCTTCGGCATTCCAATATTGACTAACCTTGAAGCAACCGACAACCAAACTTTTCATATTTTCGGCTATGCGGTTGATTTTGAAAGCCCGTCCTTCACTTCGCTCTCTGTTCGCCCAGAAAGCGAAATCCTTCGGCATGTATTCCCGATTTTTCGTGCAGTGTGCAACTGCGAAGATATATGAGCCAGCCATATGACCGACGATCCCGTTACCACCTGAACTTGAGATCACTACTTCCATCTCAACTACGATCCAACAAACTCCCGGATCGCCGGCAACTCACGTCGTGATTGAGACAGACCCATACGGTGCGCTGCCGCGAGACGGGAGAGATCGCGAGTGCCGTTGTCGACAGGCATGCGCTCCGGGGCGAACACGTGCGCCTTACCTTCAGCTTCGAGAGCGAAGATGCGTTCACGTGTCTCGTTGTACCGCACCCACCGAGTCAACAGCGCATCACCCAGTGCCGGGTACCGGCGGAAGAGGCTGCGATAGAACGCGGGGAACCGTTGCGGCACCTTCTTATACGAGCGCTCCTGAGTGAGGACAATAACAAACTTCTCAAACCCCTCGCGCTGAGCCTGACTCAGGGGTACTCCCCCGTCCTCGCCCATTGCCCCGTCGACGTACGCATGCCCGTCCAGGTGAACGGTCGGCATGAGCCCAGGCATTGTCGAGGACGCGCGGACACGGACCATGAGGTCATCGATTTCGGGGGTGTCCTTTTGGGACCACACGACGTCTTCACCTGATTCTGCGTCGAATGCAGTGATGCGCATATCGCCAGTACTCGACTGGAAGGATTCCCAGTCGAAGGGAAGCGCCATGCCGGGCGCGCCTGCCTGCTGATAGATGTACTCCGCATTGAACATCCCCTGCCCGCGGGCGAAGTAGCGCAGACCACCGAACTGCTCATCCGCGGCGAAATCAACGAACGACCGGCGGGCCCGACGTGCATCGCCCGACAAATAGTTCACCGCATTCGACGCACCGGCGCTGATGCCCGCAACCCAGTCGAAATCCAGCCCGGCTCCGAGCAATGTCACAACCATCCCACTCGTCAGTGACGCTCGCATGCCACCGCCTTCGAAGATGAGTGCGGTGTCGCTGATCCTTCTCGTATCTGCCTTTGCCGTCGCCTGGTGTGTGTCCGTCATGTCCGCCATCTTAACGAGGCAGGGCCGGGGAGCAGACTACCGCCAGAATCCTTCACTGTCTCGTCACCGGGCCGCTCGTTCCGTCTTCACACTCTGCACTCAGTCCAGCTACGTTTCGTAGAACTTCCGTTCGGCAGCGTCCTCTTTCATCGGCTGGGCGGTCTTGCGCAGTTTGAGCTTATGGGGTCTCCCGGTTGGCTCGGTTGTGTGGGTCACAGGCAATTCTTGGGCATCGATCATCGCCTAGATGTGCTGCCGGCGGGCTCGGCCAGTGGGCAAGTCGATGAGCGTTGATCTGCCGCTGCCAGAAACGACCCTAAGTGCTCACAGCCTTCACACCCACAGCCGGTGAACGATATCCACCAATCATCTGAGTCATGCTGCGGTCACCAGAAAAGGCACAGATATCAAAGGTACCCCCGAGGGCGAATATTCAGGGTCGTTGGAGAATCTGAATGTCTCTGCCTTTCATGACTGGGTCCCGTATTCGTGCCAGGCCCGGGCCACAGTAACTTCCAGATGCTTGCCCAGCAATCGCGAGGACCAATGATTGAGGCCGTATTTCTCCGGTGGCGTCGCCAACTTGGTGGTGACGATGTCGACGTGGTCGCGTCGCTTCGCCCCACGCGAGCGCGCACTATCGCCGAGTGCGGTGATGCATGAGTCGGCATAGCGGGCCCAAAACTTCGGCGCTGTCAATTCTGACGGGTCCGATCAGCTCGCCGATGCCTGTGTTCACGACGCCATTCGGCGAACCAACAACCTTGAGCGGGCGCCAGTCTCAGGGCTTGCTATATTAGTTGTGTTTGAAATTAGAGTGCCACATCGGGATCATTTCTGGACGAGTGCCCACCACATCTCAGAGGTCTTTCGTTTGAAATTGTCACCCTCTAACTCGGGGAGCGCCCGTGCCGTTGCATAGGCAAGCGCAAGTACGGCTGAAGCATTTCTCGACCTGAGTAGTCCGAGTTCGTCGAGGAGCTCGGTGTAGTCAGCTGGCAAAATCGCGGCTTCAGAGAGAACCTCCTGAACGCAAAGGTCTGCGATGACACGCCGCTTCGGGCCCTTCAAATGTTCTCTCCTGTAGCGAGCTTCGATCGCTCGCACTTTCGCCTGTCTAGCACCAGTCGAAAAAGACAAGTTAAGATCACGACACACCGCGGCAAAAACGGATGGGACTGAGACTGAAGTAGCTTCCACCCATTGCTGGCTCAGATCGGGATCCCGTCGAACCTTCTGAGCTGCCCGAATTAGTGAGTTCATATAGCCCTCGACCTGATTCACGAGTCTCTCGACGGCGTCATCCCAATCGATCGGCTCTTCCCCGAGCCAATTGCTATAGAAAATTAAGGCACTCTTGTTATCTTTATGCTGTCGAGCAGTCCTTAACATGTAAACCGATCGTGTTGCATCTTGGCGTTTCCCGAATACCCCGATCGCAGAGAGGAACGAAGCATCTTCTGCAAGCGTCTCGCGAAGTGCCACGTATGACGAAGATACGAAAGAATCGAAGCCATCGGCTCCGGAGTTTGAACGAGGCAGCTCAATATTTAATCCCACCTCGCTTCCGAGGAGGAGTGAACGAAGTTGCTCGTATTGGACGATAAAATCTGAAATCGTCACGCGCGATTCCCGTGTTTGAACCCAACCGGCTCGGCTACAGCACCCGTCGACAACTTGAAGCCCACAGTAAATTGCGCGATGGACTGGTTCTTAGCCACCTCCCCCGATGCAAAAAATCTGAGAGGATCGAATCGCACGGCTGTGCCGAGCTCGTTGACCCAAAGCTCCCCGCCTCGGCCTTGCGCCCATCGGACGCGGCCCGAATAGGTTCGAGCGTGCCCACGCTCGTTGGCAATTAAATTCGTTGTGTGAAGGCGCCGCGTGAGCTGACGCGTTGCTTCCTGAGTTGCCCGGAATTCGAGGCGAGCATCCGGGTAGTCACCACCGATGAAGGCAAGCATTGCACTTACATAATTCAGCCGATATGTGTCAGGCAGCTCAACGCCATCGAGACTTGCGATCACGTGGCGAAGGTATCTTGCTTCATGTTCTGTCATGTACAAAGGAACACGTTCCCCGTGAAGCAAATCGGAACCAGTAGCTCGCTTCCAGGCAAGGTTCAATAAAAGATTCGCACACCGCCAATCCCGGAGAGTCGCTGGAGAATTCTCCAGCCGGGTTAGGGCTTTGGCCTCGCCGTCTCCGCCATCACGAGCGTCAAACTGCGCAAGAAAATACGTAGCAGCAGGATCCTCGTTGACATCAAGTTCGGCCAAATAATGCCAGACTGCCTCGTCATTCTTTAGCAATCCCTCTAGTGTTGCGCTTCGGTCGTCAAGCTGAGCACGTTTTGCAGCTGAAACCGAATCTCTATCAACTGACTCAATCATCGCGAGCGCCGATGCCGCCCGGTCCACTCGTTCCGATTCTGATAAGACGCCCGACCGAAGTGCGTCTCTGGTCGCCCAAGCAAGAACGTCGATTGGATGCACATTTGTGGGATCGATAGCGAGCGCGCTCTTCACAGCGTTGAAGATATCATCGAGACGAGTCGCCAAACCGAGATTATCCGCAGTCGCATCTTTCGAGTTGGTCACCTCGTGGGTAATTGCCCCTAGCGTCGAGGCCAGCTCTACAGCAAGCGACAATCGAATCATTCCGCGCATAGTGTCGTCCGCAAGAACCTCCTCAAGCGTGTCACGGTTACGCTCCAACAGTAGAATTCTTTCGTCTGTCGTCGTATTCGTTTTAGTCTGTTGCCAATGCACGTGGGCCCGGATGAGTGCTGATTCTTGTAGGACAAGTCGCGGACTTATAGTAGCGTCATTTTCCCGCCGTAGACGAAGCGACTCTGAAAAATCGAGGTAATACGGCCGAAACCTCATATCTGACGCATTCGCACCCACCACCTCCAACAATTGAACTAGGAAGCTGACCTCGTCTGCAGACGAATAACCAACGGTCGTACGCACATTTGCAATAATCGTCTCGACGACTTCTGCCTCAACCGAGAGTGGAACTTCGTGCTGAGCCAAGAGAATTGCTTCCAGCCGCGAACGAGCGACGAGCGACAACTCTCCCGTTTCATCTTCGTCATCGCGAATGATGTCGTAAGCGGTGAGAGCAGCTCTGATTGACTGCGAACCCTGCCGACCAATAGTTCGAAGCACTAGGTCCATTGGAACTGGCAAGCCATATCTCCCTGCCACGATCACGATTGTCGTGACTCTCTGGATTCCGCTTCGGTCATCGAAACTCGCGTCATACAACTCTGACTCATCAACGAGAGAGCCCTCATTTACAGGCAAACTGTAACCAGCTGCAGCGAATGCCGCTTCCAACGCAGTCATTCTGCTTGATGCTTCTCGGACCTCGTTGTCTTGTGACGTCAGTTCGCGAAGCCCTCGTTCAGCTGCCCGCATCTCGGACGCAAGCCCATGCCGCAGGGAGTGTTCCGTTTCCGGCAGCGCGCGATACAGAAAGCCGAGGAAGCTTGAGTCAACTGGCCCCAGTTTTGGCGTAATCTCAATGCCAAAATTGCCGAGAAGCCTTGTGATTCTTCGAACCTCCCCATCGCTAAGCACAGCCGGAGCCTTGATAGCATCAGGCTCGGATGTCTTTTGCCAATAAGTTGACCCAACTAGGACAACTTTTCGACCGCGGGCATGTAATCGCCGCGCCAGCGACTCGTATTCAGACGCATCAGTCATGCCGTCCCAAATAAAGACAACTGCGCGGGCTCCCTCGTCTTGGGACCATTGTGCAAACTTCTCTATGTCGTCGAACGAGGGCCTGGAAGTACGACGCGACTGGTGCAACACAGCAGCCCGTCCACTCGCGGCAATCTTTACTGCTAGAGCTGCGAGAGCAATTGACTTCCCTGTCGAGGTTTGACCAGCAACCACGATCGGGCCGAAGGCATTAGGATCCTGGATAAAATCATTCACCTTGATTTCAAGCTGGTCTTCGAAATCGCGTTTTAGATTCATTCCTGCGGAAAGACCCGACCAGCGCGGCGCACCGTCGGGAGCGCCCATGAATGCTCGAAACTCTTGATAGCGTGAAGCGCTTGATCCAAGCGACGGCGGCTTGAGCAAATCAAGATCAATTGGTCGTGCTGAGCGGCGAACTTCATTCCAAGTAGCTATGTCAATTGGGACGAACTTGTCGCCAATCGGAATGACGTGCGACGATTTTTCGGCACCGAATCGGTCAGGAATGGCGCCCTTGTTACCAAGTTCAGATAGCGCGGATTCCAGCGATTCTATGTGAGGTACTAAAATTTCACGCGCGATAAGATCGTCTACGAACTCATCACGGTCGTGCTTATACGCAGAAAACAGGTGAACTTGCCCCATGGACAGCTGGGAAAGTATTGGCATTAAGTCTTCAGGCTTAAGGGGGTCTTCCTTTCCCCACCCTTCGATAACTATCACGCCGCGGGGGGTGATAGTCTCTGCTGATAAGCGGCTAAGCTCCTGAATGGCCGAGCTCTTCCGAATCGCGCGAGTAACTGCATCCGCCCCCGGAAGTTCCTCTTCGGGGAGCATTAGCCCTCCAAACAGGTGCCTAATCTGAAGTTCGCGGGTTGAGCGCGAGGGTACTGATCGCATTGCACCAAATCGCTGCACACCCCGACTGGGACTAGCAAACAGCTCACCGATCTGCGCCTCCACCCGTGAGGTGTATATTCCGCTCCAGCCGTAACCTGTCATCGCGGATGTCTCACCGACATCGTCGCAACCAAGAATCAAAAATGCTGGGCCGCCGGCTAGCATCGCACCCAGATCAAAACGATCCATTGAGCCCCCCATGATTCTCCTAGCTGCCGTCCAGCATTGATCCTACCGTGAGGCAATACACAAACAACGACAAGACACCACTCTAGTTTCCGCACATGCTCCCACTCTGCAGATGCCGGTTTGGAGGTTGCAGTACCCACGCTCTCGTTTGCAACAGCCGTGTCAACAGCCAATTGCAGGGTTCGACATTAGCGGAGCCTAGGACAGCACTTGCCTCGCAAGTCAGAATCGAAATATATAGCACGAGATCCGCGGCCGACGAGCTCTTAACGATTTTGTGATGTGGTTCGTATGTTGATTGCCAGCTTGGTGTTGCCCCGCCGCTTGACGGTCAATCAGAGAGAGCGCGATGGGAACGACTGCATTGTCAGTCATGGGTCTCAGCGTTCCGAAGATCGCCCTCGTCACGTAGAAGACCACCAGCAATGAGACGTCGAATTAAATGCTGAAAACCAACCTCAGCAGTTCGACGCCCCTCAGGATACTGACTGCGCGCGCACTGCGCTGCGGTCGAAGCCGTCGACCCACACACCATTCGGCAATGTGACAAGTGTGCGCACCACTGCGTGCAGCCTGGCCAATCCCTCGACCAGTCGCGCATCGTCAGTCATTGATGCCGCCAGCAACGGTATAGATACAATGGCTAAACCTTCGGCAAAGTTCGAGAATGCGTTCGCGCTCCAAAGCACACTGAAGGCGCGACTAAGTGACATGCGTTCAGCCTACTGGCGGAACTACCCCAGCCCTTCCCAGACCATGCGTTGGCGCATCGCAGGCGCCAAAACCAGAGCGGCAATAACGCTGCCCACTAGCAGCACCCACGCCCCGAAGTACGTAAACAACTTGAGCTCGGGTGCCAAGGCCGGCCCGAAGTCGGCAGCCATGAGGATGACTCCGCCGAGGATCAATGCCGTGGAGACGATCACCTGGATGAACTGTTCGACCGTCGACTTCAGCAGGTTCTTGATCATCGAAATGTTCAGACCACTCGTACCGACGTCCAGGGTGCCATCCTGCAGGTGGCCGGCGATGCGTGAGAGTTGTCCGGGCAGCTCCGCCAGCTGCGGGGCCACGGCTGCTCCGTAGAGAGCGGCCTCGTGCACATCAACGCCCAGTCCCCCGACCTCGCGCAGAAGGCTGCGACCGTTCTGCGTCACCAAGGTGAGCAGATTCAGCTCGGGGTTGAGCTTCGTGATCGACCCTTCCAAGGTGCTGATCGCACGGAAGGCTGTCGCCACAGAAGCGGGCATGGGGAATCCGAAATCGACGACGAAGTCGATGAGCTCACCGAACAATGCCGCCGAGGTGGACCCGGGCATTCCGTCGCCGTACTTCAGCAGAATCTGCCCGATCTCTCGTTGCAGCTCCCTCAGGTTGACGTCACTGGGTGTTCCGAGGAGGTCGAGGATCGCGGCCGTCGCCGCTTGGGAATTCTGAGAGTCGAAGGCCATGAGCAACAGGGCGATCGCTCGGCGGTCGCGTTTGTCGATGCGCCCCACAGCGCCGAAGTCCACAAGGCCGGCACGCCCAGCGGGCGAGATAACGATGTTTCCGGGGTGTAGGTCGGCGTGGAAGATCCCCTTGCCCAGAACCTGCCGGACGACCATGAGAAACAGGTCCTGGGCGATCTCGTCCCTGGCCAGCTCCGAGAGGTTCTCGATGACCTCGGTGGCATGGGACAGGGGAACGCCTTCGATGAGGTCCATGACGATGACGAACTCACCGGAGTACTCCTTGTACACACGCGGGATGCGCACCATCGAATCCGTACCCGCAGTAGATCGTCCCGTCTCATCGGCCTTACGCAGAGCCTCGATGTGGGAGAGCTCCCCGCGGTAGTCGAGTTCGCCCTGGAGCGAGTCGACGAAGCTGCGTGCCAGCTTCCCAATGCCGACCTTGCTGGCCCAGTCGGTGGATCGTTCAAGGCGCTCGGCCAGGCTGAGGACGATATCGCAGTCGGCCCTGACCTGTTTACGGATCTTCGGACGTTGCACCTTCACCGCCACGACTCGGCCCTCCCACGTGACCGCACGATGGACCTGCGCAACCGAAGCGGCAGCGAAGGGAACCTCGTCGAACTCCTCGAACACCTCGGCGACGGGCCTGCCCCACTGGGCCTCGAGCTGCCCTTTGACCTCAGTGAAGGGCACCGGCGGGACACCCGCTTGCAGTGTCGAGAACTCTTCGACGAATTCGTGCGGGATCATGTCACCGCGGGTGGCGATGAACTGTCCCAGCTTGATGAAGGTGACGCCTGCTGCGGCCAGAGCGTCACGGGTCGTCGATGCGATCTCACGCAAGGACACGCGCAGCGTCGGGATCCGTGGCTTGAGGTAACGGGAGAGGCCAAACTGGATGAGGATCTTCTGAATCTGGGCCAGGCGGCTGAAACGGCGGTACCAGGTGGGGATCTTCGGCGCAGACCGTAACAGCGAAGTCAGAGATCCTGTCGGCATAACGAGTTCGATGGCCAGGAGCACGAACATCTGGATGACGATGAACCAGGCGAAGAGCAGCAGGAAAACCATGGTGGCGGGGAAACTCATATCCAGTGTCGGATATTGGCCTCCCTCGGAGATTCCCAGCAAGCGGAATGCCTGGAGAGTGATCGGCCAGATCGAGAGCCCCATGACGAGGGAGACGACGATATTGCGGGCGGCCCCTGTACCGGTGAACATCATGCGCCGGACAAGGAATCCGACGATGACCGCGTTGATGAGGCCCAAACCGATGGAATAGAGGATCGTCACCCGTCAGCCCTTCTGTCGTTCGATCAGATGCGCGCTTACTGCACGTTGGCTCTGTTGTGCGCCGTCACCAGCCTAGTTGATGTGGCGGGCGATGAGATTGAGAGTTCGCAGTGCATCGAGGGATGGGCGGTTGGCCGATCAGTACGTACTATTGAACCAACGCCAAGGGAGGTCGACATGAATCACGACTCCAATCAAGAATTACCTGATCGCAAGGAACTGCGGGAGCCGTCCCAAACTGATGCTCCGCCCAGTGACTGTAGTCTCTCCGATCTGATCTCGATGAACGATGATCAAGATGTCCGCTTCGAACCGGAAAGGCTCGGACTTCGAGCGCGCGTTGTCGATATCTGACAATCGGCGTCAGCACCCAGACCAGTCCTGAGCTGGTCGACTTGCCGGGGAAGTTGCCACAAAGCTTCGCATCAGCCCTAAAGGTGCTCACTCCGGGCGGTGGCCTGCCATCGCCTTGTCGAAAAGCTCGGCGCCGAGGTCGTCGTAGTTCGCGTCCTTCGGGTACCACTCGTCCAGTGAAGCGAAGTCGCCCTTGTCGTCGTAGCCGAGCTCGGAGACGCTCTTCTGCCAGTCCTTCGCCGCCGAACCCAGCGTCGTCGGAGCATCAGGAACGCCTGCCTTGTCCGCAGTCTTATCGGACAGTGTCTCTGCGTACTTCGCCATCTGCTTCTGCACGTCGTCGTCGAAGGGTTCGACGGATCCGTCGTTGGCCTTCGCTTCTTCAACTGCCTTCGCCTTAGCGCCGATGACAACTTCCATCATGGTGCTGAAGGTCGTGGACATCGAGTCGAAGATGACCTGCTGGTAGGCCACCG
Source organism: Brevibacterium zhoupengii (assembly GCF_021117425.1). Lineage (NCBI taxonomy): Bacteria > Bacillati > Actinomycetota > Actinomycetes > Micrococcales > Brevibacteriaceae > Brevibacterium > Brevibacterium zhoupengii. The sequence continues at coordinate 2,807,055 of NZ_CP088298.1, forward strand.
GCAACTCGGAGTACTTCTTTCCGGCGGTGATCGCACCAGCCGAGCGGGCGATGCCTGCGTCGGCGGCGACTCCGATGTGGGGCGCAACTTCAAACGTTCCGGCTTCGACGTTGGGAGCGAGCTGCCCGAGATCGCAGTCGACGGTCCCCCGCTGCAGCGCCTCGTACGTCTCTGGGAACGACAGTGAGACTGGGGTGGCACCGAGATCAGTCACCTGTTTGCCGGCCGCGGCCGATCCGACGCGGATCTGATTGCCCTTCCAATCCTCGGCGGAGCTCATCGGCTTCGAGCACATCGTGGAATACCCGCCGGCCGCGAGCATCGGGATGAGCGGGACGAGACCCTTGTCTTCGAACTCGGCGAGCACCTCTGGTGTCTCCCAAGCGGCCTGGACGCCGGCCGCGTTCGCTGCGAGGTCGCTGGCCACTGGTGAGGAGGGCAGCGTCGACATGGCCGTACCGATTGCATCGAATGCGGGATATTCGGCTGGGGTGTAGGACGGCAGTGTGAATGCGAGGTCGACTCGACCATCGGCCAAAGCATCGTCAACGTCGGCGTAGCTCGCGATCGCCTGGCCCCACACGATGTCGACGGTGATCTTCCCGCCGGAGCGCTCTTCGATCGCCTTCTTCACGTCGAGCCCATTCGGCGCCAGGATCGAGTTCTCCGACATGGCCGAGGGCTGGAACTTCAGGGTGACCGGGTCGAGATCGGCCAATGCCTTGTCGATGTCCTCCTGCGAGGCCCCGGCGGTGAACCCCTTCCCTGCAGAGCCTTCCGTATCCGATTTCGAGTCGCCTCCGACCGATCCGGCGCATCCGGCCAAGAGCGCCAGCGACGCGACTGTCGCGACGGCGGTGAGAGGGCGGACAGATGCCGACCGAATGCGATTCATGGGACCCCTTTGAACAACGACTGAGAGTTTCCTTAGATCATAGATCTGAATGAGTCCACCCTGTTATGACTCCCCTCACACAGTGCGGAAGCCGTTGATCGGCACAGTCCACGGCAGGGTGAGCCACCTCGGCGAGGATCAGCCGCCAGTGCCGCTGGTGTTCTCGATGAGGTCGGGCAGCCATTCGGTCATTCCGGGGACGGCGACTAGGAGGATGAGGAAGACGACGGCGACGGGCAGGAACCACAGCAGCGAGATGAAGATGTCGCGCAGAGTGATCGTCGTGCCGACGTTGACGGCCTTGTCCTTGACGATGCTGTGGATGATGTAGGGAATGATGCCGACCGGCGGGGTGACCATGCCGAACTCCCCCAGCAGGACGACGAAGACACCGAACCAGAGGGGGCTGACGCCCATCGTCTCCAGCGTCGGCAGCAGGATCGGGATGGTCAGCAGCATCATGGACATGGTGTCGAAGAACATGCCCATGATGATGTAGAGGAGGATCAGCACGAGCAGGAAGCCGAGCGTTGAGAGCCCCAGGTCCGTGATGAAGCCGGTGAGGATGGGTGCCACCCCGGTGATGGCCAGCAGGCTGGTGAGCATCGTCGCGCCGATCATGATGAAGAAGATCGCCGAGGTGGCTGAGACGGTGGCGAGCGCCGATTCAGCAACCTTCTTCCACGGTCCGTCGCCGCGTTTCTCCCACAGGCACAGCAGCACCGAGCACAGGGCGGCAGCGGCACCGGCCTCGGTGGGGGTGAAGATGCCCGAGAACATGCCGCCGAAGAGCACGACGAGGATGACCGGGAAGCCCCAGATACCGCCGAGTGAGGTGAAGCGCTGACGCCAGGTCGGCGAGGTCCGCTCGACTCCTTCGACTCCGCGGCCGACGAGTTTGGGGAAGACCACACCGAGGCCGAGGATGAAGACGGCGAAGCAGACCGCCAGCAGTATTCCGGGCAGGGCGCCGGCCATGAGAGCTGGGCCCACGGGCACCGAGGCGATGCCAGCGTAGATGACCATGAGGATCGAGGGTGGGATGAGGTTTCCGGTCATGCCGGAGACCATGATCGTGCCCACGGCCATGCGTTTGTCGTAGCCGGCCTTGAGCATCTCGGGGATCCCGGCACGGCCCAGCGCGTAGGTCATGCCGATGGTCGAACCCGTCACAGCTGAGAGTCCTGCCCCGGCGAAGTTCGTGCCTATGCCGATTCCTCCGGGTAGCCAGCTGAACCAGTGATCGGCCACCCGGTAGACCTTTGTCGAGAGTCCGGATTGGGTCAGCAGCATGCCCATGAAGATGAACATCGGCAGCACGCTCAGCGTCCAGTCCGAGACCGCGCTGAAGGGTGCTGTGGAGAGGATGTTCATGGTCGCGGGGATGCCGCTGACCGCGTACACGCCGATGATGGACGGCACGGACAAGGCGATGGCGACAGGCACCGATAGGAACAGCAGGACGAGCATCATGGCGATGCACCAGGTCCCACCGACCGCCGCCGAGGGGCTGGTGAACAGTCCGATCAGGCAGACGATGACGAGCCCGAAGCCGATTGTCAGCCCGAGGTAGCCGGGCCGCTTCCGGCGGGATCCAGAAGGCAGCAGGGTGGAGCCGTTGGGCGTGAGGCTCTCGGGTGTCTGGCCATCGGGTGTCGGGCCGGCGGCGGTGGAATCAGTATTTGGGTTCACAGGTCGTTTCCGTCAGCAGCTTGTCAGTAGGTTCTGTCTTCGGCATCGTGTTCGGCGGGTCTGCCAGTGGCAAGGTCGAGTTCGGGCTCACCAGTCCGGGCGATGAGGACGGCATCGAGGATGTAGAGCGCGGCCAGGAGAACGAAAACGATCGGGACGAGGAAGTAGACCGGCCAGGTGATGACATCGGAGACGTCGGCGGTCGAGCCGATCGCCATGTTCTCCAGTGCCTTCATGAGACCGAACCAGGCGAAGCTGAGCGAGACCAGCGCACCGAGGATGCAGGCGAAGATCTTGAACACCGAGGCGGTTGCTTTGCTTGCGCGTTCGGTGACCATGGTGACAGTGATGTGTTCCTTCTGCAGCTGAGCAGCGGGAATCCCCAACAGTGCCACGATCGGCAGATACCAGTACTCGACGATCTCGTTGGTGCCGTAGATCGGGGCGTCGAAGAGGGAACGGGTGAGTGCGTGGATGACGATGTGGAGCATCATGATGATGACCGCTGCGGCAGTGACTATTGTCAGCCACTTGTTGAGGGTCTTGGTGAATGCCAGCATCACACGTCACTTGCTTCGGGCACCGTTGTTGCTGCCACTGCTTTGGGTGCCACAGTGCTGGGTGCTCCCGCGCTGGGTGATACTGATCGAAGCGCGGTCAACAGGTCTTCGACCTCTGAGGTGGATCTCAGCACCTCGGGGACCAACGCGGTGACCCGGCGTGCACCCGCCTCGTCGAGGACGATCGAGTCGATACCGTCCACCTGGGAATAGTGGCGGGCGCTGCGCGGCAGAAGGGCAACGCCGAGCCCGTTTGAGACGAGCGACTGGATCGCCCCCGGGTTGTCGGTGACGTGTCGAGTGCGTGGTTCGAAACCGGCACGTCGGCAGAGTCGCTCGGCTGTGGAGCGGCAACGCAGACAGCCCATGATCCAGGGCAGGTCTGCGACATCTTCGAGATGAGTGAACAGCCCGGCACGGTTCCACCGCTCGGGCACTATCAAATCAAGATGATCGGTCCCGAGTTCTACGGAGTCATGCCCCGGTAGCATTGGTGCGTCCTCGTCTTCGTGATGAAACACGAAAGCCAGGTCGATCTCGCCATCTTCGAGCAGTGTCAGCGCCTCGGGCGGTTCTGCTTCTTCAACCTCGTAGGAGTGGTGGTGGACGTCGCCACTGCCAGTGCCGGTCGCCGATTCGAGATTGCCCAATGCGGCGGCAAGGGGGCCGACGACGAAGCTGGGGAATCCGGCCAGCCGTACGTTGCGTCCGCCGAGGCCAAATGCCTTGGCCAGGTCCCCACGCAGACCCGTCACCGAGGCAGCTATCTCATTCGCACGGATGCGGGCCAGCTGTCCCGCTGTGGTGAGGACGATGCCCCGCGGAGTGCGATCGAAGAGAGTTACCCCAAGGTCCTTCTCGAGGGCGTTCATGTGTTGGGAGAGCGCCGGCTGCGACCACCCCAGATCACGCGCGGCGGCACCGATGCTGCCTGCCTCGGCGATAGCGCCGAAGATCAGCAGCCGCTTCGGCTCACCAATATCGAGAGCCTGCTCAAACACATTTGCCATAAGTCCAGCTTATGCCAGAGCAGAGAAGACTGGGTCTACCGGGTGGGATTGGCACGGGACAGACTTGATGATGACGAGAGACTTATGAAAGTTTCGCGAATTGAGGAGACGAACAATGCGCAGGATCGGCCTTTTGGGTGGGATGAGCTGGCACTCAAGCATCGAGTACTACACGAAGATCAACACCGCTGTAGCGCAGCGTCTCGGCGGTCATCATTCGGCTCAGATCCTTCTCGACTCCACCGACTTCGCCGATATCCGTGATTTGCAGGTAGCCGAGGACTGGGCTGGTGCCGGTGCTTCGTTGGCTGCGACTGGTCAACGCCTGCAGGCGGGTGGCGCCGAGGCTGTCGCCATTGCCACCAATCTCATGCATAAATGCGCGCCCGCTCTAGAGGCCGCGGTAGACGTGCCGGTCATTCACATTGTCGATTCGATCGCCGCTGTAGCTCGTGAGCGCGGATACTCGACCCTTGCGGTGCTCGGCACGAGATTGACTATGCTCGATGGCTTCTACACCGAGCGCCTGGAAGCTCAGGGCTTTCGCACGCACGTCCCCGATGAGCAGACCTGCAACGAGGTCGACCAGATCATCTTCGACGAACTCACTCAAGGGATTTTCACCGACGCCTCGCGAGCTCGCCATGTCGAGATCATGGACGGTCTCAAAGCACGCGGTGCGGATGCAGTTGCGCTGTCTTGCACGGAGATCGGTCTGTTGGTTCCGCCTGAGACCGCTCCCCTGCCTGCAATCGATTCGGTGGATGCGCACGTGGCGACGATTGTGGAGTGGATGATGGCCGCCGTCTGACTACACCGTTTGGCCTTCTGAAGTTGCTTGCGCGGAGGCAGACGATTACGGCAGTAAATTCCAGGCCATACCTCGAGCTAATTGAGTTGGTGCCAATGATGCTAATTCAAGGGCGGGCTCACAGAATTCAAAGCAGACGCCCTCGAGGATGTTTGTGATCCTGACTCCTGAATCTGACCATTTTCCGAACGTGTCTCTTTGGCCTCCGACATGGCAATGGCAGCGTCGAGGATTTCACTATCGCTGACTGGCTGAAAGTCTTCAGGAGAGAAAGCGCCGTCCATAAACAGATACCCCCAGGTGTAAAGGAAGACCGACAGAACTACCCATGTGCTGAATACTCGCAACAGATCATCGGAGACGAATGCCATTGCAGAAGCAAGAACAGCGATCCCTCCACCTACCGCGGCATTTCGGGTGATCCTCAGGAACTGCGTGAAAGTCCTCCGGGGATGTTTAGATTTACGAAATAAGGGGACGCACAGCAGAATGGCCGCCGAAATAACGATGTACACAGAAGCGATGAGAAAGCCACCGCGCACATATATCAGAGTGGAAATCTTTTCGAAGTCATCGGGGTCAGGCACAAAAGGAAGAGCTGCTGCAAAAACTATCAAAAGTGTGATGATACTTCCCTTGAGAAGGGCTTTGACCGCTCGTAGTTTCCTCCACGCCCAGATCAAACGCAATAGTGTCAATACTCGCACTCGCCACCGCTCCCAAACGGTTACTGGGCTGTGCGCGATCGCACGATCTCTTTTCGGACGATGAGGCACAGGAATGTACGTCCTTCCGTTGCAGGAGACCAGCCATCTCACCCTGAGGTTCACGAGCCGATGGTCGGGTCACTGTATAAATGTTTTCAGCATCAAAGCGGAGCACTTATCTCAGCCGTACCCACTTTCGGAATCGGCTGTGAAGATCTCGAAAGATCAATGTGTCGATAGTGGTTTCGAGCCTAACCGCATTGCCCCGAATATCTGGAATCGAACTGTGGTTTAGGGGACGCTCGTCCTCCTGCAACGATAAGGCCGAGGCCTAGCGACAACATGGTCGGGTGCGCAGTCAGAGGGTAGTCTCTGGGATCTTCAGTTCTATGACCGTTCACCCTCGTCGCCGAGTTCCAGGCTGTCAGCGACGACGATCTTCGCTGGCGCGGGCCATGCGCTTCTTTGGCGCCGCTTACTCGGCAATTTGGCATTCCTATCGCCGAGACGCCTCGTTCTCAGATTGGCTCCACCTGCGCGTTCAACCATTTCTTCCACTCCCAGAACCATCCCGGAGCAGTTGCGGAATCGGAATCGAGCGGGCGAGACCAGGCTCTGATGCGCCCGATTCCGTGCAGAGCGTTGACGAGCCATACCTCGTGTTCGAACAGATCTTCAGGGCGTGCCCGTCGATACTCGATGCCAATGGCCCTCCTGCGAGCTTCTGCCACGATCAGGGCTGAGGTGATGCCTGGAAGCTGCGCCAGATCAGGGTGAGGCACACACAGCGTCTCGCCCTCCCACCACAGCAGACTTGAGGTTGCCGATTCGACGGCCAGTCCTTGTTCGTCGACAAGCAGCACCTCGTCGCAGCGGTGTTCCTCGTATGCTCTGGTGCGCAATTCACCGAGCAGAGCGATGTCCGGGCCCTTGGTCCGTGGCCGCTGACGCGGATCAGTAAATGGTGGAACCCACACGCTGAGTTCGTCGGTGCGAACTGGTGCTGGTCTCAGTCGAAACCCGAGAATCGGGTCGTCGTTGCCGATGATCTCTACTCTGGGGAACCACTGACCTGAACGCGGAATGAGGTTGATGAGTGCTGACCAGAAGTCATCTGAACCAGCGTCGGGGAATCCGAGCTCGCGAGCAGCCTCAGTGAATCTCTGCCGATGCTCATTCAGTGCTCGCACCGTACCGTCATTGACTAACCAGGAATCTGCGGCCCAATTAGTGCCGCTGTTTTCACATGGCTCTAAGACCTTTTCGAGGGGGTTCCAGGTCCAGCTGCTCATTTCAGGGCCTCTCCCCTGCTGATTTCAATGCCGGCACTCGTCCGCTCGCTCTCGTCAGGAAATTCAGAATCGTGGAGCAGCCTCAGCAGTGGAGCGGCTTTGGTCACGGTTTCAGCGTATTCGTCTTCAGGGTCAGAGAGTGCGACGATGGCGCCGCCGACCCCGTACCGTGCGGTGTCATCCGCGACGACCAGCGTCCTGATGACAACGTTGAGATCGACGGCTCCGTTGAGGGAGAAGTAGCCGATAGTCCCGCTGTACACACCACGGGGGCCGCCCTCCAACTCTTCGATGATCGACATGGTTCGCAATTTCGGTGCGCCGGTCATCGACCCGGGTGGGAAGGCTGCTTTGACGCATGCGACTGGCGAATTCGCCGGGTCGAGGCGCGCGCTCACCGTGCTGACCATCTGATGCACCGTGGAATAGGTTTCGATGTCGAAGAGCTTCTCGACGGCCACCGAACCGAGCTGTGCGGTTGCTCCGAGGTCGTGGCGGACGAGGTCGACGATCATCAGGTTCTCCGACCGGTCTTTTTCACAGTGCCGGAGTTCGTTTCTGATCGCTTCGTCCTCGGCCTCGCTGTTGCCTCTCGCTCGAGTGCCTTTGATCGGCTTGGATTCGACCGTTCCATCGGAGCCGATGCGCAGAAACCGTTCGGGGGACGTACTGAGTATGGTCACGTCCTTCGATGTGAGATAGACACCGAAGGGTGTGGGATTGTCTGCGCGCAGCGAAAAGTAGGCGTTCAAAGAGTCGGAGCGAGAGTTCAGGGTGACGAACCCACCGTCTGACTCGAGCATGTTGGTCAGGCAGATCTCATAGGATTCGCCATCTGTAATCTTCTCCAGCGACCGTGCGATCAGAGCAAGATACTCGGAGTGAGAATGGTGTGCGCGCAGCGGCGATCTGCCGAAGGAGGCACCTTCACTGGGACTCACCGCTGTCTCAACATTGATCGCACAAATCAAGTTACGAGTCTGCTCACACCAGTCTTCACAGTCTGCTGTCGATGCGCCGAGTCCTTTCAACGCCAACAAGTAGATTCTCGATTCCACGTGATCGATGACGATGGCTCTGTCCAAGAACATCATCGTTGCGTCTGGCAGGTCCGAGTGGTGCTGATTCGGCGATCCGACTTCGGCCTTGAGCTCATATCCCAGGTAGCCGACCCACCCGAGTCGAAAGTCGAAGGGAAGTGGCGGACAATCAACGTCAGACTCAACCTCGATACTGGCGAGTTCGTTTTGCATCCAGTCGAAGAAGCCGCTGTTGACAATGGCCGGTGCCGAGACCAGCTCCGCCGAGGTACTCGCAGTACGGCGGACTCGCACCCTGCCGTTGGTCGCATCGGCTGTCGCAATTTTTCCATCTGGTCCTATGGGCGCACCCATAATGGAATACCGTGACGACTGGCTGCTGGGGTGATTCCCGTCGAGCCAGACGGACTCCTCCTCATGACCGTAGAGCGCTGCGAAAATCTGCTCCGCCGGTGCGCAGTGATCCAGGACTTCGACGTGCAGTGCCGCCTGACCCTTCAGACCTTTATCTGCGGGGCCCGAATGCTCAGTGCGCTCACCGGTTCGACCCGGACGTCTGTCATTGTGCACTTCGCTGTCCGGGCCTGACTTCGCGTCCGCCCACTCCCCGGTCAGTCGCGCAAAATTACCCAGCAGTTGAAGACTGTACTCAGTCGAGATCGACTCGGGATGGAATTGGACTCCCCACTGCGGCAGGGTGCGATGGCGCAGGCCCATGATGACTCCGTCATCGGAATACGCGGTGACCTCCAGCGCCTCGGGAACGTCGGTGACTGCCAGCGAGTGATACCGCACCGCGTTGAACGTCGGCGGAAGATCGGTGAAGAGATCGACACCGAAGTTTCGGATCTCCGAGAGCCGGCCGTGCCGTGGGCTGGGAGCGTGAGCCACCGTTCCACCGTGAGCCAGCGCAATCCCCTGATGCCCCAGGCAGATGCCGAGGACAGGGATCGTTGCCGTGGCGATGACCTCGGCACAGATACCGAAATCCGCGAACTTATCCGGAGAGCCTGGGCCCGGTGAGATCACCACATTGTCGAACCCGTCCAGCACTCCCGGGTGCCAGTCGGCCCAGTCATTGGGCACAACGACTGGCGGGGTGCCGTTGACCTCGGCGAGGTAGTGGTGCAGGTTGAAGGTGAACGAGTCGTAGTTGTCGATGAGGAGTGTGCGGATCACTGCTCTGCCGATACTTCAGTCAGTCCGTGAACTCTGCGCAGACCGAGGAACTCAGCCGAGCACGAGCCGACGCGTGGATTTCTCCAAGCCAGCAGCCGCCTCGGCGATCAAGGACTCTTCGGTGTCAGCACCGGCACGCACATAGCGGCCGGTGAACGCGTCGAGTGAGCCTGAAGCCAAGGCCAGGGCCAGGTCGGTGACCTGGGACGGTGTGGTCCAGTCGCCTTCGCCGCGGAAGTCGTGGACGGGCATGGACTTCGTCATTGCCGTCTCCACAACTCCGGGAGCCATTTCGAAGATCCGCAGCCCCTTGTCGTGACCGAAGTGCACGACGGAGTCAGCAATGCGGAACAGCGAGGCCTTCGACGCCGAGTACACCGCGTAGGCAGGCGTGCCCTGGGCACCCGAGCCGGAGTTGAGGTCGATGATGCGACTCGATCGTCCGGTCGCTTCGGCGTTGTCCATGAGCGCCGGGGCGAACGAATTCACCATGAGTGCCACGCCGAGGATGTTGGCGCTCACGACCACGCTCAGGCTCTCAGGCTCGGCCTCCCACAGCGGGCCCTCGGTGGATTCGATCTGCCCGGCGTTGTTGATGAGCACCTGCACACGGCGTGAGGTCTCGGTCTCCAAAGCGAGCACTGTGTCCTTGAACTCTGCGACGGAAACCGCATCGTCGACGACGAGCCCGCGTCCGGTGACCGATCCCCCGGTGGCACCGATGATATCGGCGGCCGAGGTTTCGGCTCGACTCGCCGAGGTGGCCGTGATGACCACGTGATAGCCGGCCTTCGCAAACGCCTCGGCGAGGTGGCGTCCGATTCCGCGTCCCCCTCCGGTGATGACGGCGATCGTCTCGGCAGGAACGGCATCGGACACGGCGTCCGCACCCGATTCGGGAAGGTTCGTGCCGTAGGGCAGCTTCTCACTCATACTCAGTACTCCTCAGCTTCTCACTTCGGCGCCGTGGCGTTCGGCGGCCAGCTTCGTCGCAGCCTCACGCATCGCCGAGGCGTCGTCGGCCTTCAGTGTGCGGTCGGCGGCACGGAAGGTCAGGCGGAATGCCAGGGACTTCTTGCCTTCGGGCAGTTGGTCACCGGTGTAGAGGTCGAAGGTCTCGAGCAGCTCGAGCTCCTCCCCCGCACCTTCACGAAGTGTTGCCGCCAGGGTCTGGGTTGGCAGATCCGCTTCCACGATGAGTGCGACGTCCTGGCGGGAGACCGGGTAGGTCGACAGGGCACCGTCCCAGGTGCGCAGATCATCCTGTGCCAGCAGCGCATCGAGATCGATTTCGAAGGCCACGGTCCGGGCCGGCAGACCCAGGTTCTCGCACACCTTCGGGTGGAGTTCACCGGCATGTCCGAGTTCCTGACCATCGGCGAGGACGAACTTCGCGGCCCGTCCCGGATGCCATGGTGCGATCTGGTCGGCCTCAACAGTGACGTCGATGCCGTTGGTGCGGGCAATGCGACGCGCGGTGTCGATGACATCGGCGGCCTCGGCCTTACGACCCTTGCCCCAGACTCCGGGGAGTTCGACGTTGCCGGAGATGATGCCCGCATAGTGGTAAGGCTGGGCGGGAACCGAAGCGTAGATCTCTTCGAGTTCCGCATCGGTGGGGTGGTAGCCGGGCAGGTGGCGTGGTCCGGGTCCAGCAGGCAGTCCCGCCGAGGTGGAGACGAGTCCCGCTTCGAACAGTGCCACGTCCTTGACTCCGCGACCGAAGTTGCGTGCCACGAGGTCGACCAACGTCGAGAGCAGGGTGGTGCGCATCAGCGGCAGGTCTTCGGACATCGGGTTCGCCAAGCGAATGTGCTTGCGGCGGATGTCGTCAGCCTCAAGGCGCAGCTGGTCATCGCGTTTGGCGCTCGTGAACGGGTAGGACAACACCTCGGTGTAACCATCGGCGGCGAGCAGGTTCGAGATCCGACGACGCGTCTTCTGCGCCTCGGTCAGTCCCTGTCCTGCCCGAGCGGATGGCTGGATCGATGGGATCTTGTCGTAGCCGCTGGTCCGGGCCACTTCCTCGATGAGATCCACATCGGCGGTGATGTCGGTGCGCCAGCTGGGAACGGTCACGGCCAATCGATCTTTGCCGACGACGTCGATGCTTGCACCGATGTCCTCGAGCCGACCGGTCACCTCGGCGGTGGTGTAGTCGACGCCGACAAGCGAACCAACACGATCGACTGGAAGCTCGATGACCGTAGGATCAGGTGCCTGGCCGACCTTAGTGGTCGCCGGGTTGATGGTGCCCCCGGCGAGTTCGACGAGCAGATCGGCGCAGCGGCGTGCGGCCACCGGGCCGAGCTTCGGGTCGACACCGCGTTCAAAGCGACGCGAGGCCTCAGAGGAGAGCTTGTGTCGGCGCGCGGTGCGGGCGATGGAAATCGGGTCGAAGTGCGCGGCCTCGATGACGATGTCGGTGGTTCCTGAGTGGACCTCCACGTCGGCGCCGCCCATGACTCCGGCCAGGCCGATGATCTTGCCACCTTCGCCACCACGGTCGGTGATGAGGAGGTCTTCGGGGTCGAGCTTGCGCTCAACGTCGTCGAGAGTGGTCAGCTTCTCCCCCGCCTGGGCCCGACGCACGACGATCTCCTCGCCGAGCAGCGCGGTGTCGTAGGCGTGCAGGGGCTGGCCGAGTTCGAGCATGACGTAGTTCGTGACATCAACGGTGAGGCTGATGGGGCGCATGCCTGCTGCGGTGAGCCGACGCTGCATCCAGAACGGGGTCTTCGCACTCGGGTCGATGCCATTGACCTGCAGCGCGGTGAACTGATCGCAGCCGATGACCTCGTTGATGGGGTTGGAGTCTTCGATGCTGACAGGGAACCCGTCAGCGGTGGGGGCGTTCACCTCGGCGACGGATGGGCTGCCGATGTCGGTGAAGGTCTGGCCCTTCATCTGCGCGTACTCGCGGGCGATGCCGCGCATGGACAGCTGGTAGCCGCGGTCGGGGGTGACATTGACGTCGAGGGTGACCTGGTCAAGTCCCAGCAGTTCGATCGCGGAGTCACCGGGTTCAGCACTCAGACCGAGGTCTGAAAGCACGATGATGCCGTCGTGGTCGTCCCCGAGGCCGAGCTCCTTGGACGAGCAGATCATGCCGTCGGAGACGTGACCGTAGGTTTTGCGTGCCGCGATGTGGAAGTCACCGGGCAGGGTGGTGCCGGGCAGGCAGGCGACGACGAGGTCGCCTTCTGAGAAGTTGTGGGCACCGCAGATGATGCCGCGGCTGGGACGCTCGGCGCCGGGCTGAGGGTCCTTCGGGTTGTCTTCGGCTTCGTTGTGCTCAGGACCGACGTCGACGCGGCACCAGTTGATGGTCTTGCCGTTCGAGTGCTCTTCCTTGACGAGTTCGAGGACTCGGGCAACGACGAGGGGTCCGGAGATTTCGGGCCCGAAGTAGTCTTCTTCTTCCAAACCGATCGCGGCGAATTCGGCCGCCAGGGCATGGGTATCCGTATCGGCTGGGAGATCGACGTAGTCGGCCAGCCAGTTCAGTGGGACGCGCATATCAAGCCTTCATTCCGAAACGAGCCGAGAAGCGCACATCGCCCTCGACCATGTCATGCATATCGTTGATTCCCTCGCGCAGCATCAGGGTGCGCTCGATGCCCATGCCAAAGGCGAAGCCCTGGTAGACATCGGGGTCGATGCCCGCGGCGCGGAGCACGTTGGGGTGGACCATGCCGCAGCCGCCCCATTCGATCCAGCCGGGCCCGCCGACCTTGTTGGGGAACCAGAAGTCCATTTCCGCGCTCGGTTCGGTGAACGGGAAGAAGCTGGGACGCAGGCGGGTCTTCGACTCGGGTCCGAACATTTCGCGGGCGAAGCCGTCGAGGGTGCCCTGCAGGTTGGCCATGGTCAGGCCTTTGTCGATGGCGATGCCCTCGATCTGGTGGAAGACAGGCGTGTGGGTGGCATCGAGTTCGTCGGTGCGGAAGGTCTTTCCGGGGCACACGACGTAGAGCGGGACGCCGCGCTGCAGCAGTGAGCGCGACTGCACGGGCGAGGTGTGGGTGCGCAGCACGAGACCGGCATCGGCGGGATCGACGAAGAATGTGTCCTGCATCTGCCGGGCAGGATGGTCGGGTCCGAAGTTCAGGGCATCGAAGTTGAGCCATTCGGATTCGATCTCGGGGCCTTCGGCGACTTCCCAGCCGAGGCCGATGAAGTAGTCCGAGGCCTGTTCCTGGATGAGGCTCAGCGGGTGCCGGGCGCCGAGGCGGGCCCGATCCGTTGGCAGGGTGACGTCGATGGACTCTTCGATGAGCACAGCGGCATCGCGTTCGGCTTCGAGCTCGGCCAGGCGCTCGTCGTGGGCCTTCTTGACCTGCCCGCGGGACTTGCCGACGATCTTTCCGGCCGCGGCTTTGTCGGCCTTGTCCAGCGACCCGATTGCCCGGTTGGCCAGCGCCAATGGGGCCTTGTCGCCGGTGAAGTCGATCTTCGCCTGCTTGAGGTCGTCAAGTGTGCGTGCGTCCGCGAATGCGCTCAAGGCCGCGTCAACGGCCGCCTTCACGGCCGACTCGTCCAGAGGGTCGAGCTGGTCAGTCATCAATGTCCTTCATATGCCTGCGTAGGTACCGTTCTTCTACCGCGCATCAGTCTATCGCCTGTGATTCGGTGCCAGGCCACCCGTCCGGATGATGTGCCATCGGGACTTCGCCTGGGTCTGTGACCTGGCTCATCGAGACCTGTTGTCAGAAGATGTAGTGTCGAAGGATGACGACTCAGCGAGCTTCCGATGTCATGGTCAAGGCCCTGGAGAACGAGGGAGTCGAACGCATCTTCGGCATCCCCGGTGAGGAGAATATCGACTTCATCGATTCTCTGCGCCAGTCCTCCATCGAATTCGTCCTCACCCGCCACGAACAGGCCGCTGCCTTCATGGCCGCGACCTACGGGCGCCTGACCGGCAAACCGGGGGTGTGTCTGACCACCCTGGGCCCGGGTGCACTCAACTTGGCGACCGGGGCCGCCTACGCCCACCTCGGTGGGATGCCGGTGATCATGATCACCGGACAGAAGGGAATCCGCACGGCCGAGCAGGCACGCTTCCAGATCGTCAATACCGTGGCGACGATGAAGCCGCTGACGAAAGACAGCCGTCAGATCACTTCGCCGAGGATGATCCCCACCATGATCAGGGAGGCCTTCCGCGTCGCCCAGTCCGAACGACCGGGTCCTGTGCACCTGGAACTCCCGGAGGACATCGCCGCGATGCCACTGGAGCAGAGCGAACTCGTGCAACCGCACACCAATGGACGCGCCACGGCCAGCGACGATGCCATCGATGCCGCCGCCCAGGTGATCCGGACCGCGAAGCGACCGCTGCTCATGCTCGGCGCCGATGCCTCACGTTCGGACGCCAGCGAGGCTCTGTCGAGATTCGTCTCCCGGGTGCGCATCCCCTACTTCACCACGCAGATGGGCAAAGGAACCGTGTCCGGCTCGTCCGATCTGTACATGGGCACCGCGGCTCTGACCAGCCGTGACTACGTCCATGACGCGATCGAGAAGGCCGACGTCATCGTCACCATCGGCCACGATACGACCGAGAAGCCACCGTTTACGATGGATGAGAACGGACCGACTGTCGTCCACGTCGGCTACCGGGCAGCCGTCGTCGAGCAGGTCTACTTCCCGCAGGTTGAGACCATCGGTGACCTCGGGCCCAGCCTCGACCGTCTCGCCGTGGAACTCGTCGGACACGTGCCCAATGCCGGAGCACTGTTGCCGATGCGGGCAGGAATTCTGGAGAAGATCGAAGAACGGTCGAACGATGAGCGCTTCATCCCGCAGCGCATCGTGTCCGAGGTGCGCAAGGTCATGCCCGTTGACGGGGTCGTCGCCCTCGACAACGGCATGTACAAGATCTGGTTCGCCCGAAACTACCGCACCACGAGGGCCAACACACTCCTCCTCGACAATGCACTTGCCACCATGGGTGCCGGCCTCCCCTCGGCCATGGCAGCGAAGCTGACCTACCCGGAACGCCGGGTCATGGCAGTCGTCGGAGATGGCGGGTTCATGATGAACAGCCAGGAGATGGAGACCGCGGTGCGACTGGGCCTCGACCTCGTCGTACTCGTCCTCGAAGACAGCTCCTACGGCATGATCCGGTGGAAGCAGGCTGTCGACGGCATGCCCGACTATGGGCTGACCTTCGGCAACCCGGAGTTCGTCGCCTACGCCGAGTCCTACGGGGCTACCGGGCACCGGCTTGAGAATGTCGACGACATGCATGACGTCCTCGAGTCCGCCTTTGCCGCCGGCGGAGTCCACCTTGTGGTCATACCCGTGGACTATTCGGAGAACGAGCGAGTGCTCATCGACGAACTGGGTCAGCGGGAGGCTGCGGCGCTGGACGCGCAGTAGGGCTGGGCGAACGGCCCGGGTGGGCGAACGGTCGGATTGGCCTCACGGGTCGACTGATCTCGCGGCACCATTTGCCGCTCTGACGGCGAGTACAGCGCCGACGAGGATGAGGACCCACCCGAGCAGAGCCAGTATGTGCCACGCTGCCGTGGCGTTCGAGAGTTCAACGCACAGTAATGCCACGGCGTGGCCGATGCCGATGACAACCATGCCGAAGAGATAGGGAACACCCGCTCGTTGGCCTGCCTCCCATGCGGCATCGGAGGCCAGCGTGTGCCGCGTGCGTATTCCTATCGCAGAGTTCTTGCCGATCGCCTGTCTGCGCACAGCGACGATCAGAACGACGCTGACTGCTGCCACGATCAGGTAACCCGCCATGGGTGCGTAGAACATCAGTGCTGCTCCTCCTTACCCCGAACTATCGTCGGCCATTGTCAGTCCACGCCGAGCAAATTTGTCCCCGTTGCCTCGACGGGAAATACTGACCCAGCGTAGAACGACCGGATGCGAGACTAGCCGAGCATGCCATCCTCGAGGCGGTCAGCCTGGGCCGCACGAACTCTCATCATGAGCACTTTAAACCGGACTCGCAGGGTACGGTGGCGGCGGTCGTTGCAGTCTCGTCACCGTTCACCCAAACCAGGCACCTCGCTTCGAGTCACCTCGCGTTGAGGCTACGTAGCGTTGTCATCGCCCACTGGAAACACAACTATCACACCCAGGAGAAATGATGACGACTCGCATCCGATCGAAAGTGGCCGTCGTGGCTCTCGCGCTTGCTACTTCTGCAACCCTTTTCAGTGCCTCTCCGGCGGCCGCCTCCCCAACCTACGGTTGGGGCATCTCGGTCCCCGGTGCCAAGAGCAAGTGCCTGTCGGCCACAAACAAGAAGATCCACGAGATCAGAACGGACGGTGGATCCATCGTCAAGAGTTCTATCTGCAAATTTGCGCTCGGGAAGAACCCTGCCACGGGCAAGCCCATCATCTACCATTCGACGAATCTCAGTTGGAAGCCTAGGTACTGATCGCACCCGCTGGACGGCCCGCGTCGACACTGCGCGGGCCGACCCCCAGCAATGTTGGCCCGATCATTCGACCGTAATACCGAGTTCGCTGGCGAAGAGTTCGGCGAAGAGCATCATCTGCATCTCATCGATGGTGGCACCCCGCAGCGAGTGGACGCCCGAGATCTTATGCGGCTGCAGACCCCGCAGATCCACATTGCCCAAGGTTGCGCTCTCGCACTGCAGCACCCCGACTCTCGAACCGGGGAAGGACACTCTGTTGGCTTTGGCCCGGTCGAGATCGATCTCGTCGATGACGCAGTCGCGGAATTCGACGTCGGTGAGTTTGGCCCCGCGGAGGTTGAGATAGGAGATTCGACAGTTGCTGAGAACGACTTTCTCCCACACGCTGTCATGAACCACTCCTGCACCGATCCGCGTGCCCGAGATCTCAGTGTGGACCAGACTCCCCCGCGGCATTGTCCAGGTGTCGGCCCGGCAGTCCTCGATTCTGCTGCCGGAGAACCGTGCACCGGTGAGGTTCACGGGAGACTCGGCGTCACCGAAGTTCACCCTGGACAACGAGGAGTCCAGGTACGTGGCCTGGGTGGAATCCACCTCGGCGAGGTCAAGGTCCTTCAACTCCATGCCCTCGAGAAACTCCTCCGGACCGATGTCGCCGAGGTAGCCGGGCGTCAAGTTCGTCAGCTTGATCTTCGGTGCGCGTGGAGCTTCAGTCGTCATGGTCTCTACCGTATCGGGACGTGCTGGCTCAGACGATGCAGCAACCAACCGAGTCTTCCCACGATCACTAGACTAGGTCGCATGAATCCTTTGACGACGGTCCTGTCACTGCCCGTTTCTGACCCCCAGAAGACCACAGACTTCTACCGCGATGGCCTCGGCCTCGACACCGAGGGAGTTGAGGATGGCATCGTTGCCTTCGAGCTCCCTAATCTTTCGATCTTCTTCATTGAAGCAACCGAATACGGAAAGTACCTTCAGCAATCCGGTCAGAATATCGGGCAGTACCCTGCTCCCGGCGCCAGCATCATCTCCTGCGCCTTCGCAACGCCCGGGGAAATCGACGAGGTCCTCACCAAAGCAGTGGCCGCTGGTGGTTCAGCTGACCCCGCCGAAGACGTCGACGACTCCTATATGGGCTACTTCGCCGACCCCGACGGGTATGTCTGGGAACTCGTCGCCAATGAGCACACCGCCCGGGCCGCAGCGGCTGAGTAGACTCACATCCGCTGGTTGCGAGCACTCTCGTAGATGCACACGCTGGCGGCTGTGGCGAGGTTGACGCTTTCGGCCCTAGCGTAAATCAGCACGGCTACCGATGAGTCGCAGGGGTCGAAGTCTTCCACCGACGCAGGCTAAGCCGACGGCGCCCCGGCTGGCAACGGCTGTACAAAGTCGAACCGTCTCTTTGCGCGGAAGTAACTAACAAGGTCCGTGAAAACTAGAGCGGACATCGTCGCAGAGATGAGCAGGCGTGGGACCGAGGGCGAAGAGCTGGTACCGAAGTTGATGGCCCAGAACAGTGCGGCGACCGCGATGCATAGCAGGACAGAGTTCAGCACGTCACGCACGCACTTCGCGTGGAGTTCCGACAGCGACTGCGGCCGAATTTTCGTGCCAGGCATTGCTTCGCTCCGTCCTGCGTCTCACCCATAAACAAACAGGTACCTTGCGTTCAACGCTAGCAGACGTCGCTCTGATCTGGAACACATGCTCGGCGCAGGCCGGAGTGGCTGAGTAGGCTCACATCCGCTGGTTGCGAGCACTCTCGTAGATGCACACGCTGGCAGCAGTCGCCAGGTTGAGGCTCTCAGCCTTACCGTAGATCGGCACGGCGGCCGAGGCGTCACAGAGCTGGAGGTCCTCGTCCTTCATCCCCCAGGCTTCGTTGCCGAATACCCAGGCGGTGCGAGCAGTCAGATCGAGTCCGCTGTCCCAGGGATGGTGGATGTCGTGAGACTGTTCGTTGGCGTCGGCGGCGAGCACCTGCAGGCCGCGGGCGCGAGCCAGTTCAGTCACCTCGGCGAGCCCGACCCCGGTGACCACGGGAACATGGAACAGGGAGCCAGCAGTCGAGCGGACTGTCTTGTCGTTGTAGATGTCGACGCTTGACGAGGTGAGGACCACGGCGTCGGCCCCTGCGGCATCGGCGAGACGGATGATCGTGCCGGCGTTGCCGGGGTCACGGACCTGGGAGAGGACGACGATGAGCTGTGCTTCCTTGTCGATGACCGAGGTCAGATCGACGTCGATGCGTTCGCAGACGGCGACGACGCCCTGTGAGTTCACCGTTGCCGACAGCTCGGTGAGCACCTCATCGGTGATGATGTTCCAGCGGATGTCGCAGTCCTTGACGGTCTCGACAAACTCCGAATGCGCCCCGGCGGCTTCCTCTGTGATGAAGAGTTCGATGACCGCGCCGCGCGGATCAGCATTGGACCCCACCCAGTCCGGAACGCCGGGTGCCTGGCCAGGAAGGCCCAGCTCTGCATGCCGTTCCAGAGCCTCACGCACGGCCTGGGGTCCCTCCACGAGGAACTGGCCCATCGTCTTGCGGCTGTGGCGCTTGAGCAGCTTGACCGCGTTCTTGACCCGTTTCGAATTCGGTGAGGAGATGGCGTCTGGAAGTTTCATGGAATTCGCTGACCCGCATTCTTGCTGGAGGGACTACTGGCTATCGGAGGTATTGGTGCTGGGACAAAATCAACGGCCCCGAACCAAGTAAGTTCGGGGCCGTTGAAAGTGTGAGGACCGGCAGCTCAGGCTGCGGCGGTCTTCGCTGCGTTGACGTCAGCCGGGAGGGCTTCCTTGGCAACCTTGATCAGGTGCGCGAAGGTGGCTGAATCGTTGACAGCGAGCTCGGCGAGCATACGGCGGTCAACCTCGACGCCAGCGGCCTTGAGGCCCTGGATGAAGCGGTTGTACGTCATGCCGTTGGCGCGAGCACCAGCGTTGATGCGCTGGATCCACAGGCGACGGAAGTCACCCTTGCGGGCGCGACGGTCACGGTAGCTGTAGACCAGCGAGTGGATGACCTGTTCTTTGGCCTTGCGGTACAGGCGTGAGCGCTGTCCGCGGTAGCCGCTTGCCCGGTCAAGGATGACCCGGCGCTTCTTGTGAGCGTTGACCGCTCTCTTAACACGTGCCACGTGTTACTCCTTCAAAGTTGGTTCAACCGGCGGTGCCGGAGTCTGGTTCAAGCTGTGGGAACCACATCAGTGGCTGCCCGGGATGGAGACCCGAAAGGGTCTCACCTGCCCTTGAGCTTGCCCAGAAGCTTGCGGGCTTTGGCGCGATCTCCGCCGGTGAGGACCTGGTCCTCGGCAACGCGACGCTTACGGGCCGAGGACTTGCCCTCGAACTTGTGCTGGTTGTTCACGCCTTCACGCATGATCTTGCCAGTACCCGTCACACGCATGCGCTTCTTGGCGCTGCTGTTCGTCTTCTGCTTCGGCATCGAGCCGTTCTCCTTTGCATTTCGTTGTCGGTGGCGACCACCGGCAACTACTTCACACGCTGAAACCGTTCAGGCTCCAGCGAATCGGTACTTACTTCTCACGCGTCGGGCGCTGCTTGTTTCTCTGCAGCGACGCGATCGCGTCGGGACTTCACCTCGGCGACGTTGCCCTTGGCATCGGATGATGCCTTGCGGGCCTCGGCCTTGGCGTCGGACTTTGACTTATGTGGGGCAATGACCATCACCATGTTGCGTCCGTCGACCCGTGGTGAGGATTCGACGGTGCCCAGTTCCGACACATCTTCGGCCAGGCGGTTGAGCAGCTTGATGCCCATTTCGGGGCGAGACTGTTCACGACCGCGGAACATGATCATGACTTTGACCTTGTCGCCACCGGACAGGAAGCGGGTCACATGCCCCTTCTTCGTCTCGTAGTCGTGTTCATCGATCTTGAGACGGAAGCGGATCTCTTTCAGCGCAGTGTTCGCCTGGTTCTTGCGGGCTTCTCTGGCCTTCTGAGCAGATTCGTATTTGAATTTCCCGTAGTCCATGAGTTTGGCGACGGGAGGCTTCGCCTGCGGTGCAACCTCGACCAAGTCGAGATCTGCCTCGCGAGCGAGGTCGAGTGCCTTGCGAATGGCAACGATACCGACCTGTTCACCGTTGGGTCCGACCAACCGGACCTCGGGAACCCGAATCCGGTCATTGATGCGCGTCTCGCTGATGTGTTCACTCCTTTTTAGCTCAAATGATGTCGTGGCAATAGAAAAGGCTCCCATTGACCACATGCCAAGGGAGCCTGCACACACATCAGAGCACGGTATTGAAACCGCAGCACTTCAAGTGAATACACCTCGATCTGAAATCTTCTGCCTCAGGCTTGCACCTGGGCTGTCGATCATCAGATCATTGGACCCGATCGCTCTACACGATCAAGGTGGGAGTCAGACCCCGCTTCGCACCACGACTTAGTGTACTACGCTTCATGACTCTTCGCACATCGAGGCCGAACGTGCAATCGACGCGTCGTTCATATGTCAAGCTAGTCCCATGAGTTCTGAAAATTCTGTACCCGCCGAGGCGGTTGCCGATGTCACGCGCGACATCGCCGAAGTACCAGCCATCGAGGTCATCACATCAGCAGCCGTGCACTTGATGTCCGCTGCCGCCGTCAAATGCGGACTGGCCGAAGACTCCCCCGAGGCTCCGGCAGCAGAGCTGCAGGACCTGGACGAGGCACGCAAGCTCATCACCGCGCTGGCCGGCCTGGTCACCGGAGCCGCCACCGTCATCGGCGACCACCATGCTCGCCCCCTGCGCGACGGTCTGCGCAGCCTCCAGTTGGCCTTCCGCGAAGCCTCGTCGATTCAGGATGAGCCAGGACAGGGTCCCGGCGAGAAGTACACCGGTCCCGTTCGCTGACACACCCCATTGTGCGTACCGACCGTTTCGTCGTGCGCCATGGCTCCGACATATTCGCTGCGGCTCCCGACCACTGGTCGAGGGCCGCTTCTGTCATGTCAGTGCCGAGTGAGACCATCGTCCTATGCCTCCCGTAGAACTGCCGTACGTGAGTGCCAAGGAGTTGCAGGACTACTTCGGCACCACGTTCTACGAGCGCGGACGCAGCTACGCCAATAAGGGCATGGTCGGGCAGGCACGTTGGGACCCGGAGGACAATACTCTGCGGGCAGACGTCGCAGGCAGCGCGGCTCAGGATTACACCAGCATCGTGCGGCTGAAGCGACACAGCCCCACTGCCAAATCATTCACCGTGCTCTCCTCGCAGTGCACATGCCCCGTGGGCGGAGACTGCAAACACGTGGTGGCTGCACTCATGGCGGCATCGGTTCGGCAGGTGGCTCCATTCGGTTCGACGGCGCTGCACGACCCGGACCAACGCCGCTCCCCCGAGCCTCCCAGCTGGCAGACTGCCCAAAGTAGGACGTCTTCTCGCAGCCGCACATCGTCGCCTCGGCGTGCGGAATCGGATTGGAAGTCGATCCTCTCCGGTTTCTCCTCCGACCGCGTCGACGCATCTGTGTGGGCCTCTGGTCCCGGTGGCACCCTCGCCGGGGCAGCACCGACGCGGCTTGCGCTCGGCTTCGAGATCTCCGAACTGCGGCGCACACGCTTCGGGAACTTCGAAGTGCACCCGATCACGCGCACGAAGCTCACCGGTTCCACCGACCTCGTCATCACCCTGCGCCCTCTGATGGAGGGGGCACGCCGCAATTGGATCAAGGGCAACGTGTCCTGGTCCAACATCGCCAACAACTCCACCACCCGCGCCTATGCGCGCGGTCAGGCGGCATGGTTCGCTCAGCTGTACGGGCTCTCTGCCATCAACTCGAATCGCCTTGTGACCAATGAGGTCACGGTGGTTCTTGACTGGTTCGCCTCACCCCTGCTGTGGCATCTCTTCGACCAGGCGAGGACCTTGGGCATCGAAATCGTCGGCACCCGCCGCGAGCTCACGGTCCGCCAGGCTGACGAGGCGACCACGGAATGCGATGTGCTCGCGACGCCACAGGGTCTCGAGGTTCGCTCCCTGATCACCGTCGACGGAGAGACGTTCGACCAAGGGCTCAGCGGACCGATCGACGATCATGGCTTCTACGGAATCTCGACCGCGGCAGGACTCTCCCTCGTCCTGGCACCGGCAGAGAAGACCACAGACCATGCGGTCGTTGAGATGCTGCGCCGTTGGGAGCCGGTCACCATCTCGAAGGACCAGATGGATGACTTCTTCACGAGCTTCTATCCCAAGCTCGCCTATGCCACCACCGTCGTCTCCTCCGACGATTCGGTGACCCTGCCCGTGCTCGTCCCTCCCGACCTCGCGCTCACTATCGCCTACGGAGATCATGGTGCCCATCTGACGTGGGAGTGGCACTACCATCACCCGGCTCATACGTTCCCGATCCGCCGAGGTTCAGCACCGGACCGCGACCGCAGCATCGAACACGAAGACACTGTGCTCGCGGATCTCAGCTCCACGGTTGCGGCAATCCCAGTCCCGCTGACCCTTCCCAGTGCGTTGGGCCATGCGGGCACCGTGAACCTTGATGGCCTGCAGACTGCCGTCTTCGTCGACAAGGTCCTGCCCGCTCTGAGCGACATCGACCATCTCGAGGTCAATGAGGTCGGCGATCGCCCGGACTATCGGGAAGTCACCGAAGCACCGCTGGTGTCGATGTCGACCGACGAGGCCGAAGACAGTGACTGGTTCGACATCCGCTTCCACATCATGATTGCCGGACAGAAGGTTCGCTTCGCCGACCTGTTCGTAGCCCTCGCACAGGGAGCAAAGATGGTGGTCCTGCCAGATGGCGCGTACTTCTCCCTCGACGGGCCCTTCTTCGACAAGTTTCGGCGCATGCTCGCCGAATCGGATGTCATCGCTGACTGGCAGCCGGACTCACCTCGCCTTTCGCGCTATCACATGGATATCTGGGCCGAATTCGACGAACTCGTCGACGACTCCACGGCCGCGGCCTCATGGCGACGTTCGGTCGAAGCGCTCAGCCACCTCGGCGAGATTCCGTCTCTCAACGTGCCGGAGGGAATCGAGGCCACACTGAGGCCCTACCAACAGGAAGGGTTCAGCTGGCTGGCGGCACTGTGGTCCAGCGGACTCGGCGGCATCCTCGCCGACGATATGGGTTTGGGCAAAACGCTGCAGGCACTGAGCCTGTTCACTCACATCAAGAACACGACGGCGAACGCCTCCCCCATCCTCGTCGTCGCACCCACATCGGTGATGTCGACATGGCGTGCGGAGGCCGAGAAGTTCGCACCCGGTCTGCGAGTCACCACCATCTCCGCCACAGAGAAGAAACGGAAGACCGCCTTGGATGAGGAGATCGAGGATGCCGACCTCGTCATCACCTCCTATGCGATTCTGCGCCTCGATGCACAGGCCTTCAGATCGATCGTGTGGGAGACCTTCGTCCTCGACGAGGCGCAGTTCGTCAAGAACAGGACGGCCAAGGTCCACACTGCGGCGAAGGGAATCCAGGCTCGATTCCGCCTGGCCATCACAGGAACACCGATGGAGAACTCGCTGACCGACCTGTGGTCGCTGTACTCGATCACCTCACCAGGGTTGCTGCCGGGCATCGAGAAGTTCCGTCGCGAGATCGTCTCTCCCATCGAATCGGGCGAGAGCCCGGAGGGCATGGCTCTGCTGCGGCGGCGGATCAGACCGTTCATGAAACGGCGGAACAAGGAACTGGTCGCAGCCGACCTGCCGCCGAAGCAGGAACAGATCCTCAGCGTCGAACTCAGCGCCAAGCACCGGGATCTCTACAACACGGTCCTGCAGAAGGAGAGGAAGAAGCTTCTCGGCCTCATCAACGACATGGATCGCAACCGCTTCGCCATCTTCCGATCATTGACACTGCTGCGGATGTTGGCCATCGACCCCTATCTCATCGATGAGAAATACGAAGCGATCGGGTCAAGCAAACTCAGCGCTCTCTTCTCCCACCTCGACGACATCATCGCCGAGGGGCATCGCACCATCATCTTCAGCCAGTTCACCTCGTTCCTGTCACGGGTCGGCGAACAGCTCGAGCATCGCAACATCAACTACTGCTACCTAGACGGCTCCACTCGGAACCGAGGTGCGGTCATCGATGATTTCAGGGCTGGGGAGGCACCGGTGTTCCTGATCAGCCTCAAAGCCGGCGGATTCGGGCTGACGCTGACGGAGGCCGACTATGTCTTCCTGCTTGACCCCTGGTGGAATCCGGCGGTGGAGGCTCAGGCGGTTGACCGTGCGCACCGCATCGGGCAGACGAAGAACGTCATGGTCTATCGGATGGTGTCTGAGAAGACCATCGAGGAGAAGGTTCTGGCGCTGCAGGAGAGGAAGGCGCAGCTCTTCGATTCCCTGGTCAATGAGGGTGAGGGCTTCTCCTCGACAATCACGAGTGAGGACATTCGCGGACTCCTCGACGGGTGAACGGCTCCTCGTAGCTGCCGCTGACGCTGACTCGATGCCGTTCGCTGACTCAGTGCCCGAGGGACGATACGACTCCGCGCATGAGCTCGTCCTCGACGAGTTCGACTCCAGGGCCGAACTGTCCGAAGCGAAGTGCGTTGATGAGACCAATGAGCGCTGCCCAGACGGTCACAGAGCGCACGATCACCTGATCATCAGGTTCCAACCCCAGCTCCCGCAGCCCTTCCCGCAGTGCCTCCAATGCGTGAGGCGGCGGGAGCTCAGAGGGAGCCTGGTCTGACGAGGACTTTTCCAACAGGTTCGTCAGCGTCACCATGATCCTGGTCCCGGGCACCACGGTCTCATCCCGCGGGGCCTGGTAGTCCGGAATGGGTGTGCCGTAGATGAGCGACCACCGATTGGGATGCCTGCGCGACCAGGCAAGCATCGTCACACCGACCGTGAGAACGGACTCGTCGCGTGCCAGTGCCTCATCAACCTCATCGGCGATCGCAGTGAACGCGTCACGGATGAGTATGGTCAGCAGCTCATCGCGGTTCTTCACGTATCGGTAGATGGCGCTCGAGACGATGCCGAGTTCACGAGCAATGGCGCGAAGTGAGACTCCCTCGAGTCCATCGTCGTCGAGCATGCGATTCCCGATCCGAGTGATCTGGGCTTCGGTTTCCAGCCGGGCCCGCTGGCGCGGAGTCGAGTTCGTCATGCCTCCACCCTAAAACGAGAGAGCGCAGATACCAATAGTGAGCACTGCTCTTGAATTGCAACACGGATGAGCCTACTCTAATTTCAGAGAGCAGTGCTCTCGCAAATTGTGAAATCAACGGTCCGCACGACATCACGACATCACGACATCACGACATCACGACATCACGACATCACGACATCACGAAGGATGATCATCATGAAATCTGCACTCGTCATCGGCTACGGACAGATCGGCAGTGAAATCGCCTCCCAGCTCACGGCAGCAGGGATACACGTTGCAGTCGCCACCCGCTCGGCTCCATCCGCAGTTCCGGTTGTCGCCGCCGGCACGGGATCGGCAGTCTCGGCCTACGCCGACCACGCCACAATCGACCGTGTCCGCGCGGACGCAACCGACCCCGATCAGCTGCGCGAGGCCGCCGCTGGCAGCGAAGTCATCTTCGCCTGCGTTCATGCCCCCTATGACAGCCGAGTGTGGGCACAGGTACTGCCGCAGATGGAGAAGACGATCATGGACGTCGCCGCGGAGCTGGCCATCCCGGTCATCTTCCCCGAATCGGTCTACGCCTTCGCCGGTCTCCACAGCCCGGTGACGGAGTCCTCTCCGTTTGTCCCGGTCGAGGAGAAGGGACGGATCAGGCAGCAGCTCATGGAGGCAAGGCTGGAACACCCGGCCACCTCGGCGAGCATCATTGCAGGAGATCTGCTCGGCCGAAGCGCACAGCCGTGGTCCTCAGTGGTGAAGATGTGCATCACCACTCCGATCGCCAAATGGCATCGGGCCATCGTGCCCGCACGCTCCGATGTCGCCCACGGCATCACCGTGATCGAAGACCTCGCTGCCGCGATGATCCGCGCGGCACAACTGCTCGAAGACGTCCCCGCGGGGACGCATCGCCTGCTGATCGCTCCGTCTTCGAATCCGACTCTCGGCGAGATCGCGGAGTTCACTCACGAGCATCTGGGAACGCAGCCGAGGAAGCCACTGTCCCTCCCCCGTTGGACGACTCGCGTCGCCGGAGTCTTCGATAGGTCAATGTACGAACTCAACCAGCTCGCCCCGATCTGGTACTCCCCCTCCGTCATCGAGCCCGGAGAGTTTGCGAAGGATCTGGGCACCACAGATTGGCGTGAAGGCGTCACGCAGATGCTGTGAGGCCACCCCAACTCGAGACGTAGGGTGCACCGAACTCGGACGAACAGGCCCTCGCGTCCGTCCTATTTGAGGAAGATGCCGTTGCCCGGGCCTAGTGGCAGATCGAAGAAGAACCAGATCGCCAGCAACGCAGCCCACGCCAGCCAGAATGGAATGACGAAGGGGAACATCCTCGAGATGATGGTGCCCAGTCCGGCGTTGGGTTCATACCTGCGCACGAGGCCCAGAAGCACGATCATGTAGGGGTTGAGTGGGGTGATGACCTGGGTCGCCGAGTCGCCGACACGGAATCCGGCCTGGATGAAGGCCGGTTCGTAGCCGAGCAGCGCGAACAGCGGAACGAATACCGCCGCCATGAGCGTCCACATCGAGGAGCCGGAGACGATGAAGAGGTTGAGGACACTGGCCAGGAGCATGAACCCGATGACCGCGGCAAAGCCGGTGAGTCCGATAGCTTCGAGCCCGGAGGCACCGGCCACTGCGATCCAGGATCCGATCCCCGTCCAATTGAACAGTGCGATGAACTGACCGAGGATGAAGGCGAGGATGAGGAAGGACATCATGTCGACGATCGACTGGCTCATCATCCGCACGAGATCGTTCATCGACCGCACGGTGCGCACGACGAAACCGTAGACCACGCCCATGAGCATGAAGTAGCCGAAGACGATGAAGACGATTGAGGACAGCAGCGGGGACTTCGGCAGAAACCCGCCGTCCTCATTGCGCCAGGGTGAGTCGGGAATGAGCACGGCGAAGAGCAGCACGGCGGTCAGCAGCAGCGCCGATGCCAGGGACCACACCAGGCCCCGCTTCTCCTCGGGTTCGAGCTGGGCCTTGACCTCCTTCTGCGATTCCTCGACCTCTTCGTCGGATACGGAGTTCTCGCCGTAGGGGTTGCCCTTCGCCTGGTATTCCTTGGCCAGGCCCGAACCCTTGGCATCGGCGTATTCGCGCGGAACGCCTTTGCGAACCATGTTCGGTTCGATGAGCTTGTCGATGATGAAACCGGCGATGACCGCCAGAACGATCGAGGCGACGATGTTGAAGAAGTAGTTCGACACCGGGTTGACGGCTGAATAGTCAGTGTCGGGCAAGGTCCCCATCACCGAGGTGGTGATGCCGGCGAAGAGCGCATCGAGGCTGGTCGGCACGATCGAGGTCGAATACCCGGCACCGGTGGCGGCAAATCCGCCGATGAGGCCGGCCATCGGGTGTCGTCCGGCGGCCTTGAACACGAGTGCGGCCAGCGGCGGGATGATGATGAAGGCGGAATCGGCCATGATCGACCCGACCACGCCGACGAAGCCGACGGCATAGGGCAGCAGCCAGCGTGGGCTCTTGCCGAAGGCGATTCGCACAGCTGCGGCGAGCATGCCCGACTTCTCGGCTACGCCCACCGCTAGGAGGATCGGCAGCACCGTGGCCAAGGGCGGGAATCCGATGTAGTTGTCGCCCATCGTCGTCGTCAGCCACGACAGCCCCTCGCCTGTGAACAGACCTTTGATCGCCACGGTCTCGTCACTGCCGGGAATCGAGACCGACACGTCTGCAATAGCCATGCCAGTCGATATCGCTCCTGTGATGAGGAACAGTCCGAGAAAGAGGGTGAACGGCTCGGGCAGTTTGTTGCCTATCCGTTCGATCCCGTCCAGCAGACGCTGGCCGATACCGACTTTCGCTGATGTCGTCGTTGACATGTGTCTTCCTTCTCTTCGATGGTCGCAGTCCGAGCGGACTCCCCGGACTAGTTGAAATAGTTCTCCACGTCGACCGCTCCTCCGTCGCGCTCGAATTCTGCAACCACCTCGGCGGCCAGGTCATCGTCGACGAGGAAGTCCAAAGCCGTACACGCCAGTCCATACCCGGCGTCATGGGCGGCAGCTTCGGCGGCGGGCGTGATCGAGGCTGCCGCGAACTCGCGGGTATGCAGCGCCACCTCGGAGTCGGCGGTTTTGATCAGTGGATGGATGCCCGGTATCCGGTAGGACACATTGCCGAAGTCGGTCGACGCTGCAATCGACTCATCGAGCACCCCACCGGGCAGCGGTGTTCGCCCTTGCGTCTCCTCGTGCACGGCCCAGCGCTGTGTGAGAGCGGAGTTCGTACGCACTGGAAGCGAAGGCGGATGCTCGTCCCAGTCGACTTCCACTCCCGTGCCGGTCATGAGGGCCGCTCCCTTTGCCGCGTCCTCGACCCTGTCGGACAGCTCCTTGAGCGTTTCGGGGAACTTCGACCGGACATAGCACTGCACTGTGGCGGCTTCCGTGATGATCGAGGGCCGGGTCCCGCCGTCAGCGATGACGGCGTGCAGTCGGGAGATCGGCGGCATCTGCTGGCGAATCAGTCCAAGACCCTGGTAGAAGAGGTTCGCGGCGTCGAGTGCGTTGCGGCCCATGAACGGCTGCGCCGAGGCGTGGGCGGCGATCCCTGAGTAGTTGACGGTCAGCAGACGCCTGCCCAACCACACCTGTTCCGCGCAGTCGTACCCGTATCCGTGGACCATAATGGCTGCGTCGATCCCTTCGAAGGCTCCGCTGCGGGCCATGACCTCTTTGCCCGAGTGGCCCTCTTCCGCGGGAGTCCCGAGCAGCACTACGTTGCCGGGAACAGCGCTGGGGTCCCGTTCCCAGAGGGCGTGAAGGGCGAGGAATGCTCCGACTCCGGAGGCGGCTATGAGGTTGTGCCCGCAGGCATGACCGATTTCCGGCAGTGCGTCGTATTCGGCGAGGATCGCGATCGTGCGTCCGTCACCATTTCCCGTCGTCGCGCGCAGGCTCGTCTCGACACCGTACAGCCCGGTCTCGACCTCGACGCCCCGTGAGCGCAGCAGTGAGGCGATAGCACTGACGGATTCGTATTCGACGAATGCGGTCTCTGCCAATGAGTGGATGGTGTGCAGCAGCCTGTCGAGATCAGACCGGGCCGCTTCAAGGCCTGCGGCGAGGCCTGCAGTGCTTGACTCGGGAGCCCCACTGAATTCGGAACTCCACTCACCTGCTCGCTCGCTGCGTGTTTGAGTCTCGGCGGCGATCTGGTCGAGATAGCTCGCGTTCGGGACTGTCGGTTGGCTCAGGTCGCGGATCTCACTCATGGAGATCAAGCATAGGAGACTTCGGGCAAGTGCACATGCCTTTTCCCTATATTCGGGACTCGACCCGAAGTATTGGGTACGCTGCGGGCCGGGAGTCTACGACTCAGCGATCTGCAGAGCCAATGAGTCCACTCTCTCCACGATCGTCTCATCAGCGGCCAGAGCTAGTTGGAATCGCTTCATCTCCTCGGCGGAGACTTGAGAGCGAACCCCAAGTCGGATGCCGACCTCGGGCCCCTCGACATGGACTCGGGCACTGCCGGGACTCAGACTGATCTGCGCCAGCCAAGGAAAATCCTCGGCGATGGCGACCAGCGCCTGGCCCACCTCGGCGTCGGCCCAAGACGGAGTCCAGGGCTGGCCCTGGGCAAACGCGAACATTGCGGGACGACGCAGCAGGAACGAGGTCTCGGCCCCGGGGTCGAGGACGACGAGCTGTGATTCGGCTTCGATTGCGCCGAGGACGAGTCGTTCCGATTCGATCGGCACAGGCCGAGCCTCGGGATGCCACGCCGTCAATGGTGGAATCGAGCAGAATCCGGGTGTGCACTCACGGCCGTCCTCGGCCTGGAGCCGGACCATGGCCATCTCCGAGGAGTTGTCGACCATCAGTCCGTTCTCCCCGACCTCCTGGTCAACCGCCATCGGAACGATCGGTGCGTACAGCCTGGCGCCTGACAATGCGGAGAGCACCTTGCTGTGCAGCGTCGGGTTCATCGGCTCCTGACCCACCTGGTTCAGGGCCTCGATCAGCCCGGCATCGGCAAGCCCGGAATCGCCCGAGAAGGGGTTCGGCCGCAGGTCACGGCCGGACCAGGATTGTCCGGCCGAGTCCGAGCGATCGCCCGTATCCGATGCCACTTCTTCAGCCTCCAGCGACTTCGAGGGCTTCTTCCAAGGTGAACTTTCCGGCGTAGAGGGCCTTGCCCACGATCGCCGAGTCCACGCCGTAGGGTACCAGCTCGCGCAGGTTGCGCAGATCGTCGAGGCTCGAGACTCCGCCCGATGCCACGATCGGCTTGTCGGTCTTTTCTGCCATCGACTTCAGCAGCTCCACGTTGGGTCCCTGCAGAGTGCCGTCCTTGCGGACGTCGGTGACGACATAGCGGGCGCAGCCTGCCTTCTCAAGGGTCGAGAGGACCTCGTAGAGGTCTCCCCCGTCCTTGGTCCAGCCGCGGGCGGCGAGAGTGGTGCCGCGAACGTCGAGGCCGATGGCGACCTGATCGCCGAAGCGGGAGATCATGTCGGCGGTCCATTCCGGGTTCTCCAAGGCGGCGGTGCCGATGTTCACGCGCTCAGCGCCCGTATCGAGTGCTCGTTCGAGGCTCTCGGTGTCGCGGATGCCGCCGGAGAGTTCGACCTTGATGCCGACGGCCTTGACGACCTGGTTGAGCAGATCTGAGTTCGATCCGCGACCGAATGCGGCGTCGAGGTCGACGAGGTGGATCCACTCCGCTCCCCGGCTTTCGAAGTCCTGGGCTGCGTCGATGGGAGAACCGTAGTCGGTCTCCGTGCCGGCCTCGCCCTGGACGAGGCGGACGGCCTTGCCATCGGCGACGTCAACGGCAGGAAGGAGGACGAGCTTGTTGGGGGTTTGAGTCATTGTGACCTTTCTCAAGAGGCTGTCGAGACTGATGTGAACGAGTTGGAGCAGTTGAACCTGGAGGGATCGGAC
Organism: Brevibacterium zhoupengii; assembly: GCF_021117425.1. NCBI lineage: Bacteria > Bacillati > Actinomycetota > Actinomycetes > Micrococcales > Brevibacteriaceae > Brevibacterium > Brevibacterium zhoupengii. Next base: position 2,838,714 of record NZ_CP088298.1, read on the forward strand.
AATCCTAGTCGCGGGTCGCGCCCGCTTCCGGGAAAGAGCCGATCCAGTTGCGCAGCAGACGCGCACCTGCGTCGGCTGACTTCTCGGGGTGGAACTGGGCCGCCCAGGTGGTGCCGTCCTCGACTGCTGCGATGAAGCTGCTGCCATGGGTTGCGGTGGTCACCACCGTGTCCGGTGGGGGTTCGGTGGCGGCATAGGAGTGGACGAAGTAGAAGCGCTCCTCGGCCACACCCTCAAACATCCGTGAGGACGTCGGTGCGCTGACCTGTGACCATCCCATGTGTGGAACGACCGGAGCCTTGAGCGCGGTGACGGCGCCGGGCCAGAGTCCGATGCCTTCCGTCTTCACACCGTGTTCTTCTCCGCGCGCGAAGAAGACCTGCAGACCCACGCAGATGCCGAGCAGAGGTCGCTGACTTTGGTGCCAGGAGCGGATCAGCTCGTCTCCGCCGATTCGCGTCAATCCGGCCATCACAGCCGAATAGGCGCCGACGCCGGGAACGAGCAGACCGTCGGCGCCATCGATGGCGGACCGGTCGGCGGTGAGAACGACCTCGGCACCGGCTGCTTCCACCGCGCGAACGGCTGAGCGGACGTTTCCTGCCCCGTAGTCGAGGACAGCGACCGTGCTCATTGCTTTGCTCCCTTGGTCAGGACGCTGTAGATCCTCCACAGGGAGAAGCCGAGGACGATTGCGCCGAAGACGGCGACCACCCAGGCCATGGTGTTGCCGGTGAGCCCGATAGTGATGCCGAAAGCGGTGATGAGTCCGGCGAGTACTGCCACGACGATCCACAGCAGTGCCGTTCGCGCCACAGCGGCCCGGCCAGGAGACATCGTGGCGGCACTGGCCTGCAGCTTTGTCATGGAGGAGGTGGGGATGTTGCCCTCCACCTCGTCGGCCGACTTGATCTCGAGCAGGAGCTGCTCGAGGACATCTGGAAGGTTCTTCAGGGCCAGTCCTGCTGGCACATCCGATTCGCGGGCACCGTGGCGGAAGTGACCGGCGTCGATCTGCTCCTCGCTGCGGGCAAGAAGGAGAACTTCGTGTTTGCCGGAGAGTTTGGAGATCGCAGCGGCCGCTTCGTTGCCCGCCTGCACGTCGGTGTCGGCCAAGACGATTCCGGTGAAGTCTCCGATGGGAACGATGGTTCCCTTGATGTTCGACAGCACGCAGGCAGCGGCCAGCTGCTCGGCTACGCCGAACGGGGTCACGACGACGGTGGTGCTCACAGGACTCCCTTGGTGCTGGGTACCGAGTTGTTGCGCTCATCGGGTTCGACTGCCTCACGCAGAGCGCGGGCGAAGGCCTTGAACTCTGCTTCGGCAATGTGGTGCGGGTCCCGGCCGCGCAGCAGGTCGAGGTGCACGGTGAGGCCGGCATGGAAGGCAATCGACTCAAGCGAGTGCGAGGTCATCGACCCGGTGAAGTGACCGCCGATGAGGTGGTACTGCTGGCCTTCGGGCTCACCTTCGTGCACGAAGTAGGGGCGGCCGGCCACATCGACGACGCACCGGGCCAGGGCCTCATCCAGCGGCACCGCAGCCAGACCGTAGCGGCGGATGCCGGACTTGTCGCCCAGTGCTTCGAGCAACGCCTGGCCCAGGACGATGGAGGTGTCCTCAACCGTGTGATGGACGTCGATGTGTGTATCACCGTCGGCCTTGATCTCCATGTCGATGAGTGAGTGCTTCGACAGCGCCGTGAGCATATGGTCGAAGAAGGGAACACTCGTCGAGATGTCGGACTGACCGGTTCCGTCGAGGTTGATGGAAACGTTGACCGAGGATTCCGAGGTCGTACGGGAGCGTTGTGCCTGCCTCATGGATGGCCTTTCGTAGGAAGGGTAAGTGCCGTCTGAGGACCATTGTCCTCTGACTCAAGCGAAGTGGTATGTCGGGGTGTGCGCATCTCAGCGATGTCGACTCAGTTGGCGGACAGCACGATGGCCGGGTCCTCGGCCAATATTTCATTGACTGCGGTGAGGAACGCGGTGGTTTCCTCATCCGTGCCGGCATTGACCCGTGCGTGATGGTCGATGCCGATGTCGCGGATGAGAATTCCGCGATCGAGCAGCTTCTGCCACAGATCATGAGGTGAGGCGATGCTGCCGAAGAGAACGAAGTTCGAATCGCTGGGGTAGACGGTGAACCCCGCCGCATCCAGGTGTTGCGAGATTCGGTCGCGGGAGTCGATGAGCCTGTCCACGTTCTCCAGGAGGAGGTCGGCGTGCTCCAAAGCGGTGGACGCAAGCACCTGCGTGATCTCCGAGAGGTGGTAGGGCAGGCGAACCAGACGCAGAACATCGATGAGATCCGGTGACGCAATGGCATAACCGAGACGCAGTCCGGCGCAGGCGAAGGCCTTACTCATCGTCCGTGACACGACCAACCGGGGACGGCCGTCCAGCAGCGTCATGGCAGAGGCGCGTGCAGGTCGGGAGAACTCGGCGTAGGCCTCATCGACGATGACAATGCCTGAGCAGTTGTCGTAGGCGGCTTCGATGACGTCGAGGTCGATCGAGGTGCCTGTCGGGTTGTTGGGGGTGCACAGGAAGACGATGTCCGGGTTCACTGCGGCCACCTCGGCGGCGACGGTTTCCGCATCAAGCGTGAAGTCGTCGTTGCGCGCCGAGGCCTGCCAGGTGGCACCGGTGCCTGTGGTGATCAGGGGGTGCATGGAGTAGCTGGGGGTGAATCCGAGGACAGTGCGCCCGGGTCCGCCGAAGGCCTGCACGATATGGGAGAGGACCTCGTTCGACCCGTTTGCCGCCCAGATCATGTCGGAGCTGAGCTCGACGGACTGTCCGGCGCGGTCATTGACGCCCTGCAGATAGGTGACGAGATGCTCGCGCAGGTCTTCGAACTCACGGTCGGGATAGCGGTTGAGTCCGGCGAAGTGTCCGTCGACGGCTGAACGCATACTCTCGACGACCACATCGGGGATCGGATAGGCGTTCTCGTTGACGTTCAGCTGCACTGGCACATCCAGATGCGGAGCGCCGTAGGGCTTGAGGCCGACTAGGTCCGAACGCACTGGCAATGACTCGTTATTTCCCACCGCATCAGTCTAGCGTTTGGGCACATCCAAGGTCTGCCCCGGGTGCACCACAGGCGAGGACAGGTGGTTGATGTCGACGATGTCAGCGACGACATCGCGGGTGTCGCGGTCGATCCCGAGGTCCACGGCCACTGCCCACAGTGACTCCCCTTCACCGACGACGACTGCCTCGGCGTCGATGCCGATGTCCTCGGTCTCTGCTCCGGCGGCTGCCGAGAACGACTGTGTGGCGACGAAGAATGCTCCGCCGACGATGACGAGAGCGCACACCATGGTCCGAAGCAGGCGCATGGCCTGGCGTCCACGAGTGGTGAAACGCAGTTCCTGGTTCAGTGCAGACATCGCTTAACCTCTTTCCTTCGTACGATTCCACCCGTAATAGGTAGAACGTCTGTTCTATTCAACATGCCAATCGAACATATGTCCAGTCCAACTCGAACATTTATGCGACAATGAGAGAGAACCAGCGTTGTTGATTGATCTGAAAGAACCATCTCAGGCGGCACTGACACGAGAATTCTCGACGTGAGGATCAAGCGGTGGGGCCGGCGGGAATAGAACGAAGGGGAACGAGCAATGGTTCAGAACAAACGAGGGAGGGGCCGTCCCCGCAACGAGGACGTCGCCAGCGAAATCGCAGCCGCCCGCAGCGATGACGAGGACGTCTCGATTCCGGAAGGCTCCACCGGCGAGGGCGATTTTCGTCTGACCCCACGACAGCGTCTGGTCCTCGAGACCATCGAACGCGCAGTCGTGACCAACGGCTACCCGCCGAGCATGCGCGAGATCGGCAAGGCTGCCGGGCTGGCCTCGCTCTCCAGCGTGGCTCACCAGCTTTCCCAGCTCGAACGTCTCGGCTATGTCCGTCGGGACCCGAAGCGCCCGCGCGCCATCGAAGTGGTCAATCCCTTCGAAGAGGAAGAGGCAGAGCGGGCCAAGTACGAAGAGCTGGCCAACAACACCGTCCAGGTCCCCGTCGTCGGCCGCATCGCCGCCGGTGGGCCCATCTTGGCTGAGCAGGAGGTCGACGATGTCTTCTCCCTGCCGACACAGGTCGTGGGCTCGGGCGACATGTTCCTGCTCAAGGTCGTCGGTGACTCGATGATCGAAGCCGCGATCTGTCACGACGACTGGGTGGTCGTGCGCAAGCAGCACACCGCTGACAACGGTCAGATCGTGGCGGCCCTGCTCGATGGTGAGGCGACTGTGAAGACGCTCAAGCGCAAGGCCGGCCGCCAGTGGCTGCTCCCCCAGAACAAGGACTATGAACCGATCGACGGCACCTATGCCCAGATCATGGGTCTCGTCGTGTCAGTGATCCGTCGCCTCTGACTTTTCTCCCCAGGTCTTCGACCACTGAGGTTCCGATGACTGTGCCCCCGACCGATGACGGTCGGGGGCACAGTGCGTCTCGGGCTCAAATCAGTCGTCGGTGGCTGCCAGACGTCCCAGGCTGGACTTCACGAGCGTCGAATCCGTCGTCGGCCACATCGACGGCATCGAATTCACTAGGTACCCGCCGTAGCGAGCCGAGCGCAGGCGCGAGTCGAGCACGGCCACGACTCCCCTGTCCTTGGTTGAGCGGATCAGGCGACCCGCTCCCTGTGCCAGGCGCAGTGCGGCATGGGTGGCGCTGACGGCCATGAAGCCGTTGACTCCGCGGTTGTCGGCGTCTTTCGATCTTGCCTGCATCAGTGGGTCATCGGGCCTGGGGAACGGAAGCCGGTCGATGATGACGAGGCGGTTGGTCCGGCCCGGAACGTCGACTCCCTGCCACAGTGACATGGTGCCGAAGAGGCAGGCTTGGTCATCTGCGGTGAATTGGGAGACGAGTGAGGGCAGTCCGTCATCGCCTTGGAGGAGGATCGGGATGTCGAGCTTCGCCCTCAGGTGTTCGGCTGCGGCATTTGCGGCCGCTCGGGAGGAGAACAGTCCCAGTGCCCCGCCCTTGGAGGCGGTGACCAGTTCCTCAAGCTCATCCAGTGCCTGTTCGCTCAGGCCGCTGCGGCCGGGACGTGGGAGGTGGGCGGCGACGTAGAGGATGCTCTGTTTGCCGTAGTCGAAGGGTGATCCGACGTCGAGGCTGTCCCACTTGGGTGCGTCGGGGCCGAAGAGTCCCAGGGACGCTGCGACGGCGTCGAAGTTTCCACCCAGGGACAGAGTCGCCGAGGTGGCTACCACTGTTGAGTCTTCGAAGATCCCTGAGCGCATGGTGCCGGCCACGCTGAGCGGGGCGACGACGAGGTTCGTGGTCTCACGTTCGCGGAAGGTGCTGCGCGAGAGCCACACGACGTCGTTCTTGCCGGGGTCGCAGAACCGTTCGGCCAGTTCGAAGATCTCCTGGCAGCGGGCCTTGGCCATCTGCCGCCCGGCGTCGGAGTCCTCGGTCTTGCCGCCGATGTCGTTGATGATCTGTCGAGCGGAGTCACGAATCTGAGCCAGCGCGAGGGACAGTGCCTCGCTCATATTGAGGATCAGACCTTCGCTGACACCGCTTTGGGCGCGTTCGAGAGCTGCGGCCGCGGAGTCAAGCAGTGCGACGACGCCGTCCTGGACGATGGTGTGCTTGCGCACGGAGCTTGTGGCGGCCGAGAGCATGCTCGTGTTGATCTGACCCGACAGCGCGTTCGTCACCCGATCCTTGAGTTCGTGGGCCTCGTCGATGATGATGACATCGTGTTCGGGCAGCACGGTGTTCTCACCGAAGGCGTCGATGGCCAGGAGCGCGTGGTTGGTCACGACGATGTCGGCTTCGGCCGCGTTGTTGCGGGCCAGTTCAGCGAAGCATTCGGTGTACAGGGGGCAGTTCGAGCCGAGACAGTCGAAGGAGTTGACCGAGACCTCTGACCAGGCGCGGTCGCTGACACCGGGCAGGAGATCATCGCGGTCGCCGGACTCTGTGGTCTTCTCCCACGTCCGAATTCGCTGGATCTCCTCACCGAGGCCGGACCGGTCGGTGGCCTTGCGACCGGCCTCCGCATCCGCACCGAGGTCGAAGAGCATCCCTTCGCCCTCATCGGGGTATCCGCCGCCGAGCTTGTGCTTGCAGACATAGTTGCGCCTGCCCTTGAGCAGAGCGGCCCGGGGCAGCGGATCGAGGGTCTTCTTCACGGCCTTGAACAGGCGCGGCAGATCGCGGTGGATGATCTGCGTCTGCAGAGCCAAGGTCGCCGTGGACACGATGACGCGGTTGCCCGTCCGGCTGGAGTACTCGGCCGCCGGGACCAGATAGGCCAAGGACTTGCCGGTACCGGTGCCTGCCTGGACCAGCAGGTGGATGCCCTTGTCCACCGACGAGGAGACTGCTTGGGCCATCTCTGTCTGACCTTCTCGGGTCGAGCCGCCGATGGCCCCTACGGCGGACTCGAGCAGTTCTTCGACGGTGCTCACTCGCCGATGACCAGGTCCGGACGTCGGAAGTCTGCGAGTTCCGCGGCCAGTTCTGCCGGAACCTTCGCCTGCATCGCGGTTCCGCCGGCACCGTGCTCTTCGTGTTCGACCATGCCGAGGGCATAGATCTTCGACACAAGATCTCCTCGCTCATAGGGAATGAGCACGGTGACCTCGATGTTCGGGGAGGGCAGCATCGACTCGATTGTCTCGACGAGCTCTCCGACGCCTTCCTTGGTCACAGCAGAGACGAAACGTGCCTCCGGGTACTCCGCGTGAAGTCCGGTGATCACTGCATCATCAGCGATGTCGGCCTTGTTGAAGACGAGGAGTTCGGGAATGTCTCCTGTCTCGACGTCTTTGAGCACCTCGCGCACGGCATGGATCTGACCATGCGGATCCGGGTGCGAGGCATCGACGATGTGCAGAAGCAGATCCGAGTCCGAGGCTTCTTCCAATGTCGAGCGGAACGCTTCGACCAATTGGTGGGGAAGGTTCCGGACGAATCCGACGGTGTCCGTGTAGGTGAAGGTGATGCCGTCGGCGGTCCGGGACTGTCTGACAGTCGGATCCAAGGTCGCGAACAGCGCATTCTGCACCATCACCTCGGCGTCGGTGAGCTGGTTGAGCAGTGAGGACTTGCCGGCGTTGGTGTAGCCGACGATCGCCACCGACGGGATGTGATTGCGGGCGCGGTTCTTGCGCTTCGTGTCCCTCGACGGTGCCATCGCGGTGATCTGACGGCGCAGCTTCGACATTCTGGCCCGGATCCGACGTCGATCGAGTTCGATCTTCGTCTCACCTGGACCGCGGGAACCGATTCCGGCACCGCCGGCGACTCGGCCACCGGCCTGGCGGGACAGGGACTCGCCCCAACCGCGCAGACGCGGCAGAAGGTATTCGAGTTGAGCCAGTTCGACCTGGGCCTTGCCTTCGCGGGACTTCGCATGCTGAGCGAAGATGTCGAGGATGAGCGCCACTCGGTCGACGACCTTGACCTTGATGACGTCTTCGAGTCCGCGACGTTGGCTGGGTGCGAGTTCGGAGTCGATGATCACGGTGTCAGCACCCACGGAGGCGACGATCTCGGCCAGTTCGGCGGCTTTGCCCTTGCCGAGGTACGTGCCGGGGTCCGGGGTCTCACGTCGTTGGATGATCGCGTCGAGGACCTCCGAGCCGGCGGTCTCTGCCAGAGCAGCGAGCTCCCGGATCGAGTTCTCAGCATCGGCCTGGGTCGTGTTCCACAGTCCTGCGAGGACGACCTTCTCCAGGCGAACCTGGCGGTATTCGACTTCGGTGATGTCTTCGAGTTCGGTGGACAGGCCGGCGACTCGTTTGAGGGCCGCTCGTTCAGCCAGATCGAACTGCGAGGCGTCGTCGACGGGTGATTCGTTGGTGTCCAGAGCCTGGGCACCTCGTGCGAGAACGCGATCGAGCATCGCGTCCCGACGCTCTTTTTCAGTGGACGTCATTCATTCCTTTGTTCGTTTCCACTCTCGGCGCCACATGGTGTCGCCCGGAGAGTCTCCCCTCAGTTGAGAGAGGTGTCCATCAATTCTCCCACAGCCGTCTAGACTGTAACGGTGTCAGAGCACTATTTCACCGAATCGCCCAGCAGCGAGGCCAAAACACGCGAGCTCACCCTCGATCTCGCTGGCCGTGAAGTCACGGTCGAGACCGTCTCGGGAACCTTCTCCCCCACACGTTTGGATCTGGGGACCGCGGTCCTGCTGCGACATCTGCCCGTGCCCGAGCCCGGCGACATCCTCGATCTGGGGTGTGGTTGGGGGCCGATCGCCTTGGACGCGGCCCTGAGCGCCAAGGACGCCGAGGTGGACGTTCGTGTGTGGGCACTCGACGTCAACTCCCGGTCCCTTGAAACGACTGCCAAGAATGCGCAGCGTCACGGACTCAAGACAATTCGTCCCGTCACCGCTGATGAGATTCCCGACGACCTGCAGTTCAGTGCGATCAGGTCCAACCCGCCGATCAGGGTCGGCAAGGAAGCTCTGCATGAGCTGCTGAGCACCTGGCTGCCCCGTCTGGCCCCGGGCGGACGCGCGGATCTGGTGGTCTCGAAGAACCTCGGCGCGGATTCGCTGCAGAAATGGCTCATCGCAACCCTCGGAACCGGCTTCAGCGTCGTACGCACCGGATCGTCGAAGGGCTATCGCGTCCTCACGATCGACCGCGACTGACGCGTCGTCAGTCTGCGTGTATTGGCTGTCAGTCTGTGCGAATCGGCCGTCAGGCTTCTTGTTTCGGCTGTCAGTCTGCGTGTGTCAGCTGATCGTTCCGTCGGCGACCAGCACAGCCGGTCCCGACAGGGTGACGCTGCCGCGTGTCCCATCGGCGTTGGGTGTGATGCCGATACGCAGCTGTCCACCGGGGACATCCACGCGCCATTGCAGGGGTGAGGTCGGTCCCGCCCAGTGGTGAGCGGCGATCGCTGCGGCACAGGCACCTGTCCCGCAGGAGCGGGTCTCACCAACACCGCGTTCGAACACCCTCATGCGCAGGGCGCCCTCTCCCCCGGCCACATCGCTGCGGGCCGGTTCCATGACGATGTATTCGACGTTCGATCCCTGCGGCGGAACCGGGTCGAGGACGGGTGCGTCGCGCAGTTCTGCACTTTCGAGTTCAGCGGACTCCGCCAGTGCGACCACGGTGTGCGGGTTGCCTGTTTCGACGCGCATGCCTGGGCGGGGAACTTCGATGCCCGAGGTCGAAACGATGACGTCTTCGCTGTCGTCGAGTGACCATTCGCCCATGTCGATCATGTACCAGGAGTCGGCTGCTGATCCGGGAAGCGACTGCCCTGCCGAGGCTGTGGCGTCGCCGGCCTGCTTGCCCAGTGCCGGGTTGAGGACCGTGCGCACGGTCTTGATGCCATCACGAGTGCCGACGAGGATCTCTCTCGAATCGGCCGCAACACGTCCTGTCGTGGCGAGCACGTGTGCGAAGACTCGCACTCCGTTGCCGCACATCTCAGAGAGGCTGCCGTCGTGGTTGTAGTAGTCCATGAACCATTCGGCGGCTGCCTCGGCCTGTTCCTTGGCACCGGGGATCCCGCTGCTCGCTGAACGCACGATGCGGATGACCCCGTCGCTGCCCAGTCCCGACCGTCGATCGGCCAGCAGCGCGATCGTCTCGGGATGCATCTCCAGTGCACTGTCATCGTCGACCAGGAGGACGAAGTCGTTCTGTGTGCCGTGGCCTTTGATGAAGGTCGTGCCTGCGATGTCCGCGAATGGTGACTGGGAGGAGCTCATGGTCTTATTCTATCGGTGACAGGCCAGCTGCCGACACAGTCGGCATTCAGCTCGTCGTGGCGGCCACAGCGTCGAGGGCGCTGGCCGCATTGGCCTCATGGTCACCCGCTGTGGCGTCGATCCAGACGATGCGCGGGTCTCTGCGGAACCAGGTGTCCTGCCTGCGTGCAAACTGTCGAGTTCTGATGATCGTCTGCTCCTGAGCTTCGCCTCTGTCGAGCGCGCCTGCCAGGTGCTGCTGAATCTGAGCGTATCCGATCGCTCGTGAGGCGGTTCTGCCTTCGGCCAGGCCGTGTTCGAGCAGGTTGCGGACTTCGTCGACCCACCCTTGTTCCCACATCGTCTCCACCCGGGACGCGATCCGCTCATGCAGGATCTTTCGTTCGACACTCAGGCCCAGGTGGATGGTCGGTTCGATGGCCTGATAGTCGGGCAGCTGAGCGCTGAAGGGACGTCCGGTGAGTTCGATGACTTCAAGGGCACGCACGATGCGCCGCGAGTCATTGGGAGTGATCTTCGCAGCGGCAGCCGGATCGATTTCCTGCAGATGCCTGTGCCTGCCCCAACGATCGGCCTCGACTTCGGATTCGATGCGTGCCCGCACCTGCGGATCGGTGCCGGGGAACTCCATCCGATCAGTCGCGGCGCGCACGTACAGCCCCGATCCGCCGACGAGAATCGGTCGTTTCCCCCGCGTGCGGATGTCGGCGATGGCTTCACGCGCCTGCCGTTGAAACGTCTGCACGTTGGCTTCTTCTCGGACGTCGAGGATGTCGATGAGGTGGTGGGTGATCCCTCGGCGCTGGTCGGCGGGAAGTTTGGCGGTGCCGATGTCCATGCCGCGGTAGAACTGCATGGAGTCCGTATTGATGATCTCCCCGCCCAGGTGCTCGGCCAGGTTGAGGGCGAGATCCGATTTTCCGGTGGCGGTGGCCCCGGCAATGGTGATGGTCGGCTGTGACGACGTGCTCAACGGTGTCTCATCTCAATATGTCCCGGTCCCGCACAGTGATCGAACCTCGTGAAGGTACTCGTCGAAGACAGTGGTGAAGGAATAGTCGGATGACCTGTGGGCCCACATGTGGGCTGCGGCTGCCTCGAGGAGCTCGAGATCAGCATGCACGTCAACGGCGGCCGCGACGGCGGTGACGACCGACCTAGGATCATCGGCGCTGAGCGCAGCAACAATCCGCTCGTCGGCCTGTGCCGCCCCTGGTACGGGGGCCAAAGGGGCCTCTTCAGAGGCAGCGGCTGAAAGGTCGATAGGGACCAACAGGTTCTCGTTGCTGGCCAGTGCTCCGCTGTCGGCCGGTGATTCGCTGTCGGGCAGTGCTCCGATGCGCACTCCGGCTGAGTGTGCATGGAGGAGTGCCACAGCAATGGCAGGATGTGCGGACTCACAGAGTGCACGGTCGGCAGGGTTGAGCTCCGACACCGCCTGAACCCAGTCCTCGCTCTCGAGCAGCTCATTCGTTCGCGTGTCGATTCCGCGATCGATTCCCAACCCGCCGAGACCTGCCAGCGGAGGCAATTGCCGAACCGGAAGCGCCCACTCTGATCTGGTCGACAGGCAGGATTCGATCGCGGCTCGCATCTGCCCAGCTTGCGAGGCCTCTGCCAGGTCCACGTCTGCCAGCAGGATCGGGGCTGCCGGGATCACTGCAAAAGAGGCCATCTCAGCTGCGAGTGCGGATGGTCGGCATGCCCAGGTTTGTGGAAGCCCCACTCGTCTGGCCCGATGTGGGAGTTCCGCAGCTGTCCGCCTGTGCGCGGTCGTAGGCGTCTCCGGCTCGTGAGGGTCGCAGTGCGTAACCGGAGTCTGCTAAGAGGAAGAACGGTTTGGCGTCGGTCACGGTCGCGGTGACGAAGTCGCCTGGACGCGGCATCTGCTCTCCGTCGGGGATGCCGACGTGAACGAGTCGATTGTCCGCCGAACGACCGGTGAGCCGTGGGGAGTCATCATGGGGTCGGGTCGTGACGAGGACTTCGACCTCGCGGCCGATCTGTGCGGTGTTCTCTTCCCAGGAGATTTCGTCCTGGAGAGCAGTCAGGCGTTCGAAGCGCTCCTGCACGATGTGTTTGGGCACCTGGTTCTCCATCGTTGCGGCGGGGGTGCCGGGGCGGATGGAGTACTGGAAGGTGAAGGCCTGCGAGAAACGCGCACGTCGGACGATGTCCATGGTTCCCAGGAAGTCCTCCTCGGTCTCGCCGGGGAATCCGACGATGATGTCGGTGGTGATCGCTGCGTTCGGGATCTTCTCGCGCACCGAGTCGAGGATGCGCATGAACCGGCTGGTGCGGTAGGAGCGGCGCATTGATTTGAGGATCGAGTCCGAGCCGGACTGCAGCGGCATGTGCAGCTGCGGCATCACGGTGGGTGTTTCCGCCATGGCGTCGATGACGTCATCGGAGAACGAGGCCGGGTGTGGGCTGGTGAAGCGCACACGTTCGATGCCTTCGACCTTTCCGACTGCGCGCAGCAGTTTCGCGAAGGCGCCCTTGTCCCGGAATTCCGAACCGTAGGAGTTCACGTTCTGGCCCAGGAGCGTGACTTCGACGACGCCGTCTGCCACGAGTGCTTCGACTTCGGCCAGGATGTCGCCGGGCCTGCGGTCTTTCTCTTTGCCGCGCAAGCTGGGAACGATGCAGAAGGTGCAGGAGTTGTTGCATCCGACCGAGATGGACACCCATCCGGAATGCTGAGACTCACGTCGACTGGGCAGAGTGGAAGGGAAGACGTCGAGGCTCTCAAGAATCTCGACTTGGGCTTCCTGGTTATGTCGCGCTCGTTCGAGCAGTGCAGGCAGTGAGCCCATGTTGTGGGTGCCGAAGACCACGTCGACCCATGGAGCCTTCTTGACGATCGTGTCGCGATCCTTCTGCGCCATGCAGCCGCCGACGGCGATCTGGAAGTCGGGATTGCGTTCCTTGACGTGGGCCAGCTGACCGAGGTTTCCGTAGAGACGGTTGTCCGCGTTCTCTCGCACCGCACAGGTGTTGAACACGATGACATCGGCTTGGTCATCGGCGTCTGCGGGAACATACCCGGCGTCGTCGAGAAGTCCGGAGAGTCGTTCGGAGTCGTGGACGTTCATCTGGCAGCCGTAGGTCTTCACCTCGTAGCTGCGCGGTGAGCTCTCGGCGGAGGTGGGTGCATCAATCAGTTCAGTCATGGCGCAACTATTCTAGCTGTTGTCCCTCACAGTCGACGATGTTCAGTCCTCGGCAAGGACTTCGCGTGTCACCTTGAGACAGACCGAGGATGCGAAGCCACGACGTGCGAGCATGCCCAGGATGCGACGTTCACGAACATCATGGTCAAGACCGCGAGTCGAGGCGGCCTTCTTCTCCGCGACTTGGCGGGCGAGATCATCTTCACCGTCGACGTCTTCAACGGCGTCGGAGACGATCTCGGCAGGCAGTCCCTTTTTGTTGAGTTCACGCTTGAGGGCCGAGCGGGAGAGCTTTCGCCGCTCCCGGTGAGCGCGCACGTAACGGTGGGCGAACTCTTCATCATCAAGGAGACGTGACTTCTGGAGCTTGGCGATGAGTTCATCGACTGCGGCCGGCAGGAAGTCACGTTTGAGGAGTTTGTCGCGCAGCTCTCCGCTGGCGTGGTCGCGCATGGCCAGCATGTTCATGGCCGTCTTCTTCGCCTTGGCGTAAGCGGCGTCGAAATCCACCGGGCCGTCATCATCATCGTCATCATCGTCGAATGACAGTGCATTCGCGAAGGATGGGATGCCATCAGACTCTGACGTCTGCACGGGTCCAGAGGCTACAGAAGGCCCCGGAGTCTGTGCTTCCGAGGCGTCATCGGCGAAGAATCCGCTTTCGCCTTCGGCATGGCGTTGGTCGATCTCGGAGATGGCCTCGCGAAGCTTCTCCAGCTTCGACGAGGCCGCCCCTGATCGCACCGAGTCGGTCCCGTGTGGGTTCGACTCGGCAAGATCACCACCGCGACCGTGTGGGTCAGGAGACTTCGACGTCATCCGATTTCGAGCTCTCTGCTGCGGCGCCGTCTGCCTGATCGGCGTCTGCGTCTGCTTCGGGTTCGTCGACCTTGATCAGACCCATCTTGTGTTTGATCTTGAGCTCGATCTCCTCTGCCAGGCCCGGGTTGTCGCGCAGGAAGTTACGCACGTTCTCCTTGCCCTGGCCCAGCTGGTCACCGTCATAGGTGAACCATGATCCGGACTTGCGGATGATGCCGTTGTCGACGCCCATATCGATGAGGCTTCCCTCGCGGGAGATGCCCTGGCCGTAGATGATATCGAACTCAGCCTGCTTGAACGGCGGGGCGATCTTGTTCTTGACGATCTTGGCACGGGTGCGGTTGCCGACCGCGTCTTGGCCTTCCTTCAAGGTCTCGATGCGACGCACGTCGATGCGCACCGAGGCGTAGAACTTCAGAGCCTTACCACCGGAGGTGGTCTCCGGGGAGCCGAAGAAGACTCCGACCTTCTCACGCAGCTGGTTGATGAAGATGGCGGTGGTCTTCGACTGGGACAGGGCGCCAGCGATCTTACGCAGTGCCTGCGACATCAGTCGTGCCTGGAGGCCGACGTGGCTGTCACCCATCTCACCTTCGATTTCGGCCTTCGGCACGAGGGCTGCGACGGAGTCGATGACGATGACGTCGAGTGCTCCAGAGCGGATGAGCATGTCAGCAATTTCGAGTGCCTGCTCACCGGTGTCCGGCTGAGACACGAGGAGCTGGTCGGTGTCGACGCCGAGCTTCTTCGCGTATTCCGGATCAAGTGCGTGCTCGGCATCGATGAATGCTGCGATGCCGCCTGTCTTCTGTGCGTTCGCAACAGCGTGGAGCGCCACGGTGGTCTTACCCGAGGATTCCGGGCCGTAGATCTCAACGACACGACCGCGGGGCAGTCCGCCGATGCCCAGAGCGATGTCGAGTGCGATGGAACCGGTGGGGATGCAGGCGATCGGTTCCCGGACTCCTTCGCCCAGGCGCATGATCGCGCCCTTGCCGTAGTTGCGGTCGATCTGACCCAGTGCGGCGTCGAGTGCCTTCGACTTGTCGCCGCCGGTCGGGATCTGCAGGTTCTTCGGTGTACGAGCCATGGTCTCTCCTAAAAGTGTCGTTTTCCGTTGAGACCAAGGCTAGAAGGTGGCACTGACATAACAACAGAGGAACGAAGCCCCCCGTGGATAATCAGCCACTCATGGTCACAGGTCCCGTGATTCATTACCAGCATAACCGACATGGGAACAAGTGTTCTATATGTCGGTGCGTGTCGCACTATTTTGCGCGATGTCATTGTGCAGCCGGTGCGAGAGAACCCGATGCGGTGATCGACAGAGACGTTGCGCGTCGAGGAGCGAAGCCCCAACGATCAGTTACCACCACGACCGGGAAAACAGAACGGCCTCAGAAGGGACGGGAGCGTGGTTTCTCTTTACCCAGGCGACGTGATTCCGGTACGCCGGAAGCGTCGCAGACTGCGATCCAGATGTCGCGGGGTTCAATCCCGGCTTTGAATGCTTCTTCAGCGGTTCGGGAACCCAAGCTGCTCAGCGCGAGATCCGTGTGCAGTGATGCGGCTCGTGCCTCGCCGAATTCCTCGTTCATGAGAACCCAGTAGAGGGTGTGACGCATTAGGGCTTGGCTGCCAGTCGCGGCACGGTGTAACCACCGGGACGACCGAGGATCTTGTCGGAGAGCTCCTGTGGGATGGTGTCGGGAATCTCAACACCTTCTTCGAGTGCGAACCGATCCGAGACCGAAGACAGCAGAGCCGACAACGGCAAGTCGAGGGCTTCACAGATTGCGGAGAGGAGCTCCGAAGAAGCTTCCTTCTGACCGCGCTCGATCTCGCTGAGGTAGCCCAGCGAGACGCTGGCTCCCATGGAGACATCGCGCAGGGTTCTCCCCTGGCGGCGGCGAACGGAACGCAACGCGTCACCGATTTCTACTCTCAGTAACATAACGCGTCCCTCCCTTTGTCTCCGCGAACTGTCCTAACGGTGTGCTCAACTTTACAGCCCGGTCGATGCCGAGCGCCAACCTGGGTGTGTGACCTGATGGTTTTGCCAGTCCATTCGAAGGTACCGGTGCATGTTCTTTCAATTGCCATTACTTGCTTAACTTCAACGAGGTGGAACTTATTCCAGGCATACGCGTTCAGGCCTCGACGGAGTCGTCTGCTTCAGGTCCGAACGCCAAGCGGGTGACGAAATCATCGAGGTCGGCCATCATGGCGGCCACGGTCTGACTGCGGATCGCCTCTCGGTCTCCCTCGAAATGGTGTTCGCTGACCTGTGCCTTCCCGGCGAAGGCGATGGCGGTGTAGACGAGACCGACCGGCTTCTCGTCCTGCGGGTCTGGTCCTGCCACTCCCGTGCAGGAGACTCCGATGTCGGCGACGCACTCGCGTGCCGCGCCGGCTGCCATCTGGGCCGCGACGACTTCGTCGATGGGCCCGGTCTCTTCGAGCTGGTCTGCGTCGACTCCGGCCAGTCGAGATTTGAGGTCGGTGGCATAGGTGATGAGCCCGCCGCGAACGACCGCGGAGGCCCCGGGGACGTCGACGAGTGTCGCCACGAAGCGACCACCGGTCAGCGACTCTGCTGCCGCGACCGAGAGTCCCACCTGCGTGCAGGTGGTGATGAGGTGCTGGCTGCGGGAAAAGAGCTCGGTCTCGTTCACGATCTCACTTGGCGTCTGGGCCGGTGTGTCCATCCGCGGCAGGAGGGCCATCGGCAGGGCGTTCCCCGGCGGGGCCGCCGACCGTGTGTGAGTCTTTGGCAAGTTTCGCAGCCTGGACGCAGTAGTCGATTCCGGTCACGACGGTGACGATGATGGCAGCGACCATGGTCAGCCAGGCCAGGATCAGCACGGCGAAGGTCACTCCTTCGGGAACGATCTGCGCAAGGGGGCGCAGGAGCAGGAAGAGTCCGATGGCGACGGTCTGCAGCACCGTCTTGATCTTGCCGCCTCTGGACGCGGGCATGACGGCGATGCGGATCATGAAGAAGCGAAGCACGGTGATGCCCAGCTCCCGGATGAGGATGATGACCGGGACCCACCAAGGGATCTCTGTGATCATCGCCAGGCCGATGAGGGCCGCTGCCATCAGGGACTTGTCGGCGATCGGGTCCGCGATCTTGCCGAAGTTCGTGATGAGGTTGTATTTGCGTGCCAGGTCCCCGTCGATCTTGTCCGTGGCCATCGCCAGCAGGAAGACGGCCAGTGCCCACCACCGCATGGTCATGTCCTGGCCGCCGTCGGCGAGGAGGAGGACGAGGAAGACGGGGACGAGCAGGATCCGGAGGACGGTCAGTGCGTTGGGAACATTCCACGGGCTGGGCTCTGCCGGTGTGTGTCCCGGGGCGCTGTTCTCTGGTCGATCATTCACGTGACAACCCTATCTGAGGGACATGTGAAAGGCGTGGAGCCGACCGCTCGTTTCAGCGGTCAGCTCCACGCCGTATTCTGTTCTATTCGCACCCCGCCCGATGGGCATGGGGCCCTACTCAGCGGGCCTGAGGTGCATCTGCGGTCAGCGACCCGTCAGTGACCAGGCGTCTTCGCCGCTGGTTTCGACGACTTCGAGTCCCGTCTCGGGATCGACATCGCCGACGTGCAGGTCTGCGGCATGTCCCACGCCCGTCGCATAACGGTCGTTGGCACCGGAACCTGAAGACCTCGCCGAGGTGCTCGCACCCGAGTCGCCGTAGTCGTCGAACTCCTCATCGAAGTCCCCGGCCGCCGACTGTGTGCCGCCCTGTGATCGGCTGTTCCCGCCGTAGCCGGAACCGTCGTCGTAGGCACCATCGTCGCCTGCCGCCGAGCTCGGTTCTTCGTCCGGAGGAGTCTCACCCTTGATGATCGCCAGGGTGCCGGGCAGATCCTCCGGCCGGACGAGCACGTCGCGGGCCTTCGAACCTTCGGAGGGGCCGACGATGCCGCGAGATTCCATGAGGTCCATGAGGCGACCGGCCTTGGCGAAGCCGACGCGCAGCTTGCGCTGCAACATCGACGTTGAACCGAACTGGGTGGTCACGACCTGCTCGGCTGCCTGGAGCAGGAGCTCGAGGTCGTCGCCGATCTCCTCGTCGATGACCTTCTTCGGTGCCTCGACCGCGACATCTTCACGGTAGTTCGGCTTGAGCTGGCCCTTGACGTGGTCGACGACCTTTTCGATCTCCGACTCGTTGACCCAGGCACCCTGGACACGCATCGGCTTCGCAGCACCCATGGGCAGGAACAGGGCATCACCCTGTCCGATGAGCTTCTCCGCACCCGGCTGGTCGAGCACGACTCGCGAGTCGGCCAGGGAAGAGGTGGCGAATGCCAGACGTGAGGGCACGTTGGCCTTGATGAGGCCGGTGACGACGTCGACGCTGGGTCGCTGTGTGGCCAGGACCAGGTGGATACCGGCTGCACGTGCCAGCTGCGTGATGCGCTGGATCGACGCTTCGACGTCGCGGGGGGCGACCATCATCAGGTCGGCGAGCTCGTCGACGACGACCAACAGGTAAGGGTAGGGCTGGAGCACCCGTTCCGATGCTGCGGGAACTTCGACGCGACCCTCCCGGACGGCCTTGTTGAATTCGTTGATGTGCTTGAACCCGAAGTTCGCGAGGTCGTCGTAGCGAGCGTCCATTTCGCGCACGACCCATTCGAGCGCCTCGGCGGCCTTCTTGGGGTTCGTGATGATCGGGGTGATGAGGTGCGGAATGCCCTCGTAGATCGTGAGCTCCACGCGCTTGGGGTCGACGAGGATCATGCGCACCTCGTCGGGGGTCGCACGCATCATGATCGAGGTGATCATCGAGTTCACGAAGCTCGACTTACCGGCACCGGTGGCACCGGCGACAAGCAGGTGAGGCATCTTCGACAGGTCGGCGACGACGAAGCCGCCTTCGACGTCCTTGCCCACACCCATGACCAGTGAGTTCTCGGTCTTGCGGGCGGCCTTCGAGCGCAGCACATCGCCGAGGGCGACGTTCTCACGGTCGGAGTTGGGGATCTCGATGCCGATCGCCTTCTTGCCGGGAATCGGCGAGAGGATGCGCACATCGGCGCTGGCTACTGCGTAGGCGATGTTCTTCGACAGCGCCGTGACCTTCTCGACCTTGGTGCCCGCGCCGAGTTCGACCTCGTAGCGGGTGACCGTGGGGCCACGGGAGAATCCGGTGACCGCCGCGTCGATCTTGAACTGTTCGAGCACGTCGCGCAGTGCTTCGACGACGCGGTCGTTGGCCTCGGAGCGTTCCTTCGCAGGAGGTCCGGGCAGGAGGTTGTCCGATGCTGGCAGGGTGTAGGTGACGTCGCCTGCCAGGGTGAGCTGCTCGACGCGTTCGGGCAGCTGTTCCGTGGGTGGGGGTGCCGGGCTGTTCGTCAACGGCACCGGCGCCGAGGCGGCTCCCGAGGTGGTTTTCTTCGCCACGGTGGCAGCGTCATCGTCCATGCCGATGGTCTTCTTCAGCGCAGCTGTTTCACGCTCGGCTTTCGTGGGCCGACGTTCGCCGGGTTTGAACTGCGGACGTTCGATGACGGTGGTGTCAGCTTCTTCATCGCTGACATCGTTTTCGTGGATGTAGGCCTTGTCGTAGGCCTTGGTCGCCGTGTCATCATCGGGATGCTCGCCCTCGGGGAGGTCGGTCTTCTTCTTCCGCGAGCGACGCTTGGCGCCCATGACGGGCTTGAGGGTCGAGGTCCGGGCATTGTCGGCGACGAGGTCGGTCGAATCCTGTCCATCCTGCTTCTCGGAATCGGGCCGAGCCCCTCCGGTGAGACGCAGGTAGAGATCCATCAGGCGCTTCGGGATCGAGCGCACAGGTGTCGCGGTGATGACCAGCAGGGAGAAGAGCCCGAGCAGGATGAGCAGCGGAACGGCCACATATCCGGTGGTGGCGACAACAAGGGGTGAGGAGATGACGAAGCCGAGCGCTCCTCCCCCGTTGGCCATAGCCTCACGGGAGTTGACGAAGCTGGGGTTGCCTGCGGCGATGTGGGCCAGTCCGGCCGCTGCGAACAGACCCAAGATGATGCCGATGAGGATCCGGTTGTTGCCTCGGTTGTCGTCTCCGCGCAGGAACAGTCGGATCGCATATGCGGTGAAGATCACCGGCAGGGCGAGGGCTACGCGGCCGAAGGTGCCTTCGACGACGTTGCGGACAACGTCGCTGATCGCACCGGGGATGTTCCACCATTCGAAGGCTGCGATGATGATCGAGAGACCGATGAGGAAGAAGGCGGTGCCGTCTCTCTTCGTCGGTGACTGGTCGGTCGGTTCGTCACTGAGGATCTTTCGCGCACGGTTTCCGGCCATGTGGGCCACTCCCCTCCACGCACCGGTGACAACGTTTGTCCCGGGGTCTTCCTTGGTCCCCGCTTGCCCGGTCCGACCAGCAGTTTTACGCGCTGTGCCTTTTCCTTTACCAGAAGCGGGGGAAGTCGTTCTGGTCGCCATGCTTCTTATCTTAGGGCGATTATGCGCCCCTGCCCAGTAAATCCGCAGGGTTCGGCGCGCCGAAAGAGTGGGCAGAGGTTGGTCAACGAGGCGCCAGCGAAAGGAATCTCACGGCGTATTCAGACTTCTGGGTCAACGCTCTCTGAGCTGCGTTCGGTGCTCGGCGGACTGCTTTCATTGTTCATCGGAGAGCTGGGGTGCATGGCGATGAAGAGCCCCCATTGTCTGGTGGCTGATCTACTCCGCCGGGATTTGAACTCTTCGAAGAGTTCGGCGATGCGGGTTCGGAATTCCTCGACTTCGTCCTCGGTGAGCATCGCGGCCATACGTCCCATCGTGCGCTCCTCGTAGGGAGCCGCCGTGAATTCGGCGGTGAAGGCCTCGATCATCGGGTTCGTCACGTCGCCGACATCGATGTACCAGCTTTTGCCCGTCGCGAGGTACGGGATCTCCCGGGCACCCCGGCGACCCCGTCTCGGCTCCTGCGCCTCGAGGAAACCTGTGTCGGCGAGCATCCGCACATGGTGCAGCGATGTCGCGGGGTTGAGGTCGGTCGCCTCGGCTATTTCGCGATTGCTCAGCGCCTCGTCCAGGCACAGCCGCAGGATGCGAATGCGCAGACTCGAGGCCAAGGCCTTCGCCTCGGCATCGGTGGCGTCACGGCGTTCAACGGCTCGCGCGACGGTCCGCGCTGTGTTCTCGGCGCGCTCAGCATTCATATCTCAACGCTAACGAGTGATCGGGAGAAGTCAATTGGTCACTCCACAGTGATTGACTTCTCTCAATCAGTAGTGTGAAACTAGCGATTGACAGTTGTCAATCACTCGTCATTCAGGACTCGGAGTGGAACCTATGACCGCGCACGGCCCGCCCGAAAAGACCAGCCCGACCGAAGTGACCGGTTCAGCGTCGCTGTGGCGCCATCATGATTTCCGGCAGCTGTGGATGGGCGACACAGTCTCCGTCTTCGGGGTCCAGTTCGTCGGCTTCGCTATGCCGCTCATCGCCGTGCAGCTGCTGCATGCGGACGCATTCGAGATGGGAGTGCTCTCCACCCTTGAGTCCCTTGCCTTCCTCCTCATCGCCCTTCCCGCCGGCGCCTGGGTCGATCGGATGCGCAAGAAGTACGTACTCATCTCCGGTGACATCCTCAGAGCCCTGGTGCTGCTGAGCATTCCTGCAGCCTGGCTGCTCGGTACTTTGTCATTCGTCCACCTGTGCATCGTGGCCGCGGTGGTCGGCATCATCACCGTCTTCTTCGACGTAGCGAATCAGTCGTACCTGCCCGAGATCGTCACCGGCGATCAGATCGCCGAGGGCAATGGGAAGCTCCAGGCCAGTCAGCAGACCGCCAATGTCATCGGTCCCTCGGCAGCGGCGGGCCTGGTAGCGCTCATCGGGTCACCGCTGACGGTCGGCGTCACCAGTGTCTGCATGGGACTTTCGAGTCTGTTTGTCAGTCGGATCAGACATCGAGAGCAGGCGCCCAGCGCAGTGAGCAGACAGCCTTTGCTGAAAGAGATCCGGGCCGGACTGGCCTTCGTCTTCAGTCATTCCCTGCTGGTCAGAATCGTCGCCTGCACCGGTACCAGCAACTTCAGCTCCTCAGCGATCTTCGCGTTGTCGACCCTCTACATCCTGCGCACTCTCGATCAGCCTCAAGCCGTCCTTGGGCTCGTGCTCTCAATCAGTGCCGCCGGAGGGCTTCTCGGAGCCCTGGCGGCTCCCGCCCTGCAGCGCATCGTCGGTGAAGGTCGCACCATCTCCCTGTCCGCACTGGCAGGAGGCCTCACCTTCCTCAATCTGCCGTTGGCATCAGTCCTGCCACCGGTGCCGACGCTGACGTTCGGAGGGTTTCTGCTCGCTGCCTCGGTCGTCGTCTACAACATCACTCAGGTGAGCTTTCGCCAGCGGCTGTGTCCCAAACCTCTGCTCGGGCGGATGAACGCATCGATTCGATTCCTCGTCTGGGGTCCGATCCCCATCGGGGCCTTCCTTGGGGGAGCAATCGGGCATTCCATCGGCATCGTGGAGACCCTGTGGGTCTTCGCCACATTGGGCATCGTGGCATCTCTACCGGTGCTTCTCTCACCACTGACCGCGATGAGAAATTTGCCGAGCGCGCTCAATCTGCTCGAAGACGGCACGGGAGACGGCGACGGGCCTGACGGCAGAGACAGGTCCGGAGGTTGCGATCCGCGGCAAGATTAAGGGCATGCACGACCGAGAGCACGCAGGCACGGCTACGGATGCTCAACCGGTGTGAATGGTTCGTGATTCCAGATTCCGTTGCAAAATGTGATGGCACCTGACCTGAGTTCGGGGGTGCTGCGTGCTGGAAACTCTGCCATAGAGACTCCCAGCAACTTTCCTCTCCCGAAATACCGGACACCGACGCCGATCCGGACCGTTGAATCCTGGTCGATCTCAATTTCTGTGGGCTGCGACCAGATCAACGGGTACTCTGCACGACCGACAATGGCCACGGGTTTCGACAACAGTTTCAGAAACCAGCTATTGACCCAATGCGCCCTAATCCTGATTCTGTATTTCATCCTCAAACTTTTCTCGGCGGAACGATCAGGCATGCGTTCGAGACCGTTGATCCTTCAGCCCATCCCGTAGAGATGCTCTGGACGTCCGGTGCTTCCGTACTGGAGTGAGACGGTCACGGCACGGGATTCGGCGAGCTTGGCCAGGTGGCGTTGGGCGGTGGCACGCGAGGTGCCGACCACCTCGGAGACCTCCATGGCTGTCAGCGGCTGATCGGCGCTCTCGAGTGCCTCAAGGATCCGGCCGCTCGTCGACGAGCCCGAGCCCTTCGCCGGAGCACTGCCCGGGGACGCGACATCGTGCAGGCTGCGCAGCTGGCGTTCAAGGTCCGGTTGGCTCACCTTCTCCCGGTCCCAATACCGGCGGAAACGGGCGTAGCGACGGAGGAAGTCCTGCAGCTCTTCGGCAGCGAAGGGCTTGAAGATATAGGTCATCGCTCCGGCCCGCAGCGCCGATCGCACCACATCGGGATCGGTCACGGCCGAGAGCACGATCGCATCGACATCTGTCTCGCGGATGAGTTCGACGCCGTTGCCTTCGGGCAGGACATAGTCGGCCAACAGCAGGTCCACCTGCTCCTCGACGATGATCGTGCGGGCGGTGCGGAGGTCTCTCACCGGCTCCAGGGCCTGAAATCCCGCGACCTCGTTGACGTAGCGACAGTGGATCTGTCCCACATAGAAGTCGTCGTCGAGAACCAGAACATTGATCATCATCTCTCCTTCTCATCCGTGTCGTCGCTGAGCGCATCGGGCAGGTGGACGGCGAAACCGGCTCCACCCAGCACCGGGTCATGACCTGTCAACAGCCACACTCGGCCGCCGTGTCGGCGTGCAGTTCTCCGGCACAGGGCCAACCCGATGCCGTGTCCGTGATCTGGGTCGAGATCATCGGCACTGCTGACACCCTCGTCGAAAATGGACTCCACGTCCGCGTCCTCGACTCCCCCACCGGTGTCGGTGACGACGGCATGCAGCTCCGAACCGGACCCGAGCAGCGTCACTTCGACCCTGCCGAACACCGCGTCTGTCCGATCAGCGTCGTCGCCCACTCCACCCATGGCATCCGTCACCACAGCTCGCACGGCGTTGTCGATGAGGTTGCCGAGGATGAGTGTGACGTCCTCGGGCTCATTCACCCTGCCCAGCACCAGCGAATCCGGTGTGACAGAAAGACTCACGCCCACCTCGGCGGCGGTGGTGCCCTTCGCCTCGAGGAGGGCCCTCAGGTAGGGCTCGGAAATCACCTCGATGCCTTCGACGGGAGTCGCTATCGGTCCGGTGCGCAGAATGGTGGCGAGGTAGTTTCGAGCTTCGTCGGTCGCACCTGTGTCCACGAGGCCTAGGACAGTGTGGAGACGGTTGGCGAATTCGTGTCGCTGGGTCCGCAGGGCTCGCGCCATCGAGGTCACCGACTCGAGCTGACGAGCCATGGTCAGGACCTGGGTCTCATCGCGCAGGGTGACGACACCGCCGACCGAGACTCCATCACGGCTGACTCTGACGGCGGTGGCCAGCAGGATCCGGTCGCCGACGTTGACTCGGCGCCGCAGGGCTCCGTGATCGGGTGCGTCGACCATCATTCGTCTGATCACCTCCGGCACTTCCGCGCGTGGGCTGATCCCGGATCCGTGGGCAATCGCCATCGTGGTGCCGCTGTCGGAATCGGCGTCGACACTGGAAGACGCGTCGACATGGGAGGGAGCGTCGACCTGGGAGGCAGCGTCGGCATCGGACAGCGCATTGGCGTTGGCATCGGTACGAGAGGGCGCATCGGGATCGGCATCGGTTCCCGCCTCGACATGGGCGATGCCGAGCAGCTGCTCGGCCGTGGAGTTGCTCAGGGTCGGGACTCCGGTGGAGCTGAAGGCCAGGACTCCATCATCGAGACCACGCAGCACCGCTCCCTGATCACGTGCCATCTCCGCAAGTTCCTCGGGACCCACACCCAAAGTCTCGCGGCGCAGCCTGCGCCCCAGCGCCAGCGAAGCGATGACCCCGATGGCCAGAGCCAGGACGGCCACAGAGCCGAGGACGAGGAACTCGCGGCGCAGATCGGCATCGAGGACCGAGGCGTGGATGCCCACGGAGACCTGCCCGACGACGGTCTTGCCATCGGAGGTGGAATAGATCGGCACCTTGGCGCGCACGGTCTCACCAAGGGTGCCGCGCTCATGGCTGATGTTCTCGCGCCCGGCCAGGGCCTCGTCCGGGGAGGTCGATACGTGTTTGCCGATGTTGTCCCGGTCCGGGTGGGTCAGTCGGATTCCACGGTCGTCGGTGATGACTGCGAAGACGATCCCCGAGGAGTCTCGCAGGTCGTCGGTGATCTTCACCAGCGCCGAGGTGATCGCTTCGTCAGGCTCCTCCGCGTGCTGTGCCGATGCGCGGGTGGCACCCTTCCTCACTTCCGGATCGACTGCCAGTGCCCGGGCAGTCGCCAGGGCCTCGGTCTCGGTGACCTCGGTGACCGAACGGCCGCCCATCCACGCGAAGACTCCTGTCACCAGTGCCAAGGTCACCACGATGACCGCGAGCTGACTGAACAGAACACGGCGGGAGAACGATCGGGCGGGACGTGGCACCAACCCACACTAACCAGGCATGAGCGAAATGCGCAAAAGGTGCCAAACAGGCAGAACGTGTTCAGTGCACACAAACGCGCGCCGCCGCGGTGACCGACCTAGGGTGTATCGGGCATCACATCCGCCTTCATAGGAGAAGTTCGTGCTCGTAATTCTTGGTTTCGCGATGATCATCGTCTTCATGACGCTGATCATGACGAAGCGACTCTCACCGATCCTGGCGCTGATCATCGTCCCGACCGTGTTCGGACTGTTCACCGGCGCAGGTCTGGGTATCGGAGAAATGGTCATGGACGCCATCGCAGACATGTCCTCGACAGCTGCGCTGCTGCTCTTCGCCATCATCTACTTCGGCATCATGATCGACGTGGGACTCTTCGACAAACTCGTCTCCTTCATCCTCAAGGTCGCCGGCCACGATCCCGTCAAGGTCGTCATGGGCACCGCCCTGCTGACAGGAGCGGTCTCCCTCGACGGCGACGGGTCGACGACGTTCATCGTCGTCACCGCCGCGATGCTGCCGATCTATCAGCGCCTGGAGATGTCACCGGTGGTGCTGACCTGTGTCGCCGGCCTGATCAACGGCACGCTCAATATCGTCCCCTGGGGCGGTCCGACAGCACGAGCCTCCTCTGCCCTGCAGATCGATGCCAACGACATCTTCGCTCCCATGGTCCCGGCCCTGGCAGCCGGTCTGCTGGTGTGCTTCGTCTTCGCCTACTTCCTCGGCATCTCCGAACGCCGACGCCTCGCCAAGAACGGTGTGGCCTGGGTCGATGAGGCCAGTTCCGGGACGTCGGGGTCGAAGCGCTCCGACCTCGTCGGCGCCGTCGCCCGCGCAAGCTCAGAGTCAATCTCGAGCACAGGGTCAAACTCGGGCTCAGGCTCGGAATCGGGTGCCGCTACCGGTGGCGCCACCTCGGCGACGTCGATGTTGGCTGACAGTGACGGTACCGATGCTGGTTCCGGTCACGACGCCGGTTCCGGTTCTGCCCTGACCGACACCGCACTCGACCCCAACCGGGCGACGCTGCGTCCCAAGCTCTTCTGGTTCAACCTCATCCTCACCGTGGCCGTGATGGTCATGCTCGTCGCCGACCTGCTGCCCCTGCCCTACCTGTTCATGATCGCCATGGTCATCGCGCTCATGGTCAACTTCCCCAACATCAAGGCACAGCAGGAAGAGCTGGCCTCACACGCCTCGGCGATCATCGCCGTGGTCGCCATGGTCATGGCCGCCGGCGTGCTCACCGGCATCATGAGCGGGACCGGAATGGTCGACGCCATGGCCGAGTGGCTCGTCGCCGTCATCCCCTCGTCCATGGGCCCCTACATGGCTGTGATCACCGGACTGCTCTCGATCCCGATGACGTTCTTCATGAGCAACGACGCCTTCTACTTCGGCATCCTGCCCGTGCTCGCCGAGACCGCCGGCCACTTCGGCATCTCCGCGGCCGACATGGCTCGCGCCTCGATCACGGGACAGCCGGTGCACATGCAGTCACCGCTGGTGCCGGCGATCCTGCTCCTCGTCTCACTCTCGGGAGTCGAACTCGGAGACCACCACAAGAAGGTCCTGTGGCGAGCCCTCATCGTCTCCCTGGTGATGCTGACCGTCGGCGTCCTCATCGGCGTCATCGCAATCGGATAGGAACACAACCGATATGACTGACTTCTACTCAGCACCCCAGCACAGGTTCCCGGTGCCCTCCCTGCGGGTGGCGGCCTCGGCCGACATCGACGATGCGCAGAATACGATCATTCTGGCCTACCGCTCGGAATCCTCAACGGCGCTCCTCGAGCAGGCGATCGCCGCCGCCCGGCGAGAGAACGCAGCTGTGCGTGTCGTCCACTTCGAATCGGATACGACGACCGCACCCTCGGCAGGTGCCCTGTCCCAGACGAAGGAACTGGCCGATTGGCTCGCCGAGGCGGACCTCGAGTTCGAGATCCAACGCGCCGATTCCGATGTGGCCTCCCAGATCATCGACCTCGCCGAGGAGTGGCAGGCGAGGCTCATCGTGATTCCTTCCAAGCGCCGCTCCCCCGTGGTCAAGCTGCTGCTGGGCTCGAGCACCCAGAGGGTCATCCTCGAGGCCGAGTGCCCGGTGCTCATCGTCAAGTAGCGTGCAGCCGGTCAGCAGCCCGAGGACCTCAGCGTGCCAGCAGTTCTCCTGCTCCTGCACCGGTGAGTGAGGCGTCGAGGAGTTCGATCGTGTGAGCAGTCGGAAGCGTGGCTTCCCCCTGCCTGCGCAGAGCGTCCGTGACCTGCAGCAGACACCCGGGGTTGCCGGTGACGACGAGTGCGGCGTTAGTGGCGGCGATGTTCGTGGCCTTCTTGTCCCCCAGCTCGCGGGCCGTCTCCGGGCGCACCAGGTTGTAGATGCCAGCCGATCCGCAGCAGGTGTCGGCATCCTTGATCGCTGCCAGTTCGATTCCGGGGATCTGGCCTAAGAGTTCGCGTGGTGGATTGCGCACTCCTTGGGCGTGGGAGAGGTGGCAGGCGTCGTGGTAGGCGACCCGCAGTCCGCCCTCGGCCACCGGATGCCGTGGTGCACTGGGGCCGAGTTCGACGAGGATCTCGGTGACGTCCTTGACCTTGTCCGCCAGCTCCTTCGCACGCTGGGCATAGGCGGGATCATCGGCGAGGATGTCGGCGTATTCCTTCATCGTCGACCCGCAGCCGGCGGAGTTCACGACGAGATAGTCCACCTCCGCCGAGGTGAAAGTGTCGACGATCCTGCGCGCGAAGTCCTCGCCTTCCTCGCTGCGTCCGGCATGGACCGACAGTGCCCCACAGCAGCCCTGGGACTGCGGCACGACGACCTCGCAGCCCTCCATGTTGAGCACGCGAACCGTGGCGGCATTCACCTGTGGGTAGAAGGTCCGCTGCACACAGCCGAGCAACATCCCCACCCGAGCCCTCACCGGCAGGGACTCGCCTGCAGCCGAGCGTGGCGGGTTCGTGGCGGGAATGGTGACCTTCTTCGTCACCGGCGGTGCAATGGCCTCCATCGTGGCCAGGGTCGGTGAGAGCTTCTCGAGGATCTTGGACTTGCGGATGACATTGGACAGTCCCGTCCGCTGATAGAGCTTGAGCGGTGCCAGCAGGGCCTTGAGGCGGTCCGGGTACGGGAACAGTTGGAAGATGGCCTCCCGCAGTGCCACCTCGGCGCGGCTGCGATGCTCTTTTCCGTTGCGTTCGACCTGACCACGGGTGGCTTCGATGAGTTTGTCGTACTGGACCCCGGACGGGCAAGCGCTGACGCAGGCCATGCAGCCCAGGCAGGCATCGAAGTGCTCGACCATCGAGGCGGTCATCGGACCTTCTTCCAGGCCCTTCTCCATCAGGTAGATGCGCCCGCGCGGTGAGTCTTCCTCATTGCCCCACAGTTGGTAGGTCGGGCAAGCGGGAAGGCAGAAGCCGCAGTGAACGCAATCGGCGATGAGACCCGGGTCCGGTGGGTTGAAGACGTCGAAGGCCGAATGGTCCATGGTCGGCGGGGCCATCTCCATCGTGGTCCGACCCGCGGTCGCCATCGTCATCTCCAACGGTGAGAGTCCCGATGCGCCTCCGGCCGACGCTGTTCCCGACCCGCTCGTCTCCTTGGGCGCTCCGCCGCCCTGGCAGCCTCCTGCGCCACCGCAATCGCATGACATCACAGTCCTCCTATTCCACGTCCGGGTGAGAGCAGACCGTCCGGATCGAACTGGTCCTTGACGGTGCGCATGAGCCCGAATCCGGGGATCTCGCCCCATGCATCGACCTCGCCCCACACCGAGGCGGGGGCACACAGCACGGTCGCGCTCAGCTGCTTCTGACCCCAGGAGCGAAGGTGTTCGAGAACCACTCGGGTTGCGATCGTGGGGTCCGAGTCGAGGTCGCCGATGCCCAGATCGAAGACGCCCATGGCGGACCCGCGCAGCTGGATCGGGTAGCCGATGGTGTCCTCGAGGCGGGCGATCTCCCCGACGAGCTGTGGAACCAGCGCAGGAGACACCGAAGCCCGGATGGTCACCGGCGCCTGAGCTCGCCGTGCCCACCAGCTCGGCTCAACGCAGCGCTGCGCCCCCGGGTAGGTGTTGACGATGCTCTCGGTGCGCGAAGTCACAGATTCTTCGAGTCCTTCGACCATGACCACAGTCGACGCCTGCCCGCCCGGGGACCGATCGATCTCCACAGCAGCCGGTGCCACCTGGGAGCCGATGGCTTCGAGTGCCGCCTCGGCGCCAGGGATCTCCACGTAACCCTGGGTCTGGGGCTTCGGGTAGAGCCGGAGCGCGGCACTGGCGATGATGCCCAGGGTGCCCCAGGATCCGGTCATGAGTTTGGAGAGGTCGTAGCCGGCGACGTTTTTGACGACCTTGCCGCCGGCCTTTGCGATGGTTCCGTCGGCGAGGACGACGGTGACGCCGAGGACGACTTCACGCAGCGGCAGCCGTCCGATGCGGCGCGGCCCCACGGACCGGGTGGCGATGGCGCCTCCCAGCGTCGATCCTGAATCGGTGCGATCGGCGGGAAAGTCCGGCAGGAGCTCTTGGTCCCCGGTCTCGGCGACGGCGTTGAGGTCGGCGATCGTGGCTCCGGCCCCGGCGACGAGGACGAGGTCCCCGGGTGAGTGTTCGATGACCTGGTTGAGGCCTCCTATGTCTATGAGGAGACCTGGGGTGTGTCCCGGAGGGTGGTCATCGAGCGCGGTCCCGCCGCCGTAGACGGCGATGGTGCGAGATTCGCGGTGGGCGCGGCCAACGATCTCGGACAGTTCCTCAACACTCTCGGGCCGGGCCATCCTGGGAAGTTCCTCGGTCAAAACAGCTCCGCCTTTCCTGCCGCCTGCAGTGGATGCTCCCCCGATGTTCGCCGAGGTGGTTCCCCGCACAGCCGTGGAGTCGGGAAGACCTTGCCGGGGTTGGACAGGTTGTTCGGGTCGAAGGCACAGCGCAGGATCTGCATGGTGTCGAGGTCGTCGTTGGTGAACATGCGCGGCATGAATTTGGCCTTGTCGGAACCGACCCCGTGTTCGCCGGTGATCGACCCGCCTTCGCTCAGGCACAGATCGAGGATGCGTCCCGAGGCGGTCTCGGCCAGTTCGGTCTGACCCTCGACGCTGCCGTCGAAGAGCACGAGCGGGTGCAGGTTGCCGTCACCAGCATGGAAGACGTTGGCCACGCGCACACCGCACTCCTCCGCGATCGTGGAGATCGAGGCGAGCACGGGCCCGAGCCGGGACCGTGGGATCACCCCGTCTTGGACGATGTAGTCGGGGCTGATCCGGCCCACGGCCGCGAAGGCGGACTTGCGGCCCTTCCAGATCAGGCCGCGTTCGACATTGTCGACGGCGACTCTGATCTCCCCTGCCCCATGGTCCTTCGCCCGGGCGATGACCGTCTCACGTTCCAGGTCGACATCGATGGCCGGACCGTCGAGTTCGACGACGAGGACGGCACCGGCACCCTCGGGATAGTTGCAGGCCACGGCCTTCTCAGCGGCTTCGATGGCCAGCGCGTCCATCATCTCGATGGCCGCGGGCATGATTCCCGCGGAGATGATGTCGCTGACTGCTTCCCCTGCTGCGTCGGTGGACTCGAATCCGATGAGCAGCGTCTCCACGGCCTCTGGCAGGCGGGTCAGTCGCACGGTCACCTCAGTGACGATGCCCAGTGTTCCCTCGGATCCGCAGAGCACGCCGAGGAGGTCGTAGCCGGGGTATTCGGGGGCGTCTCCCCCGATCTCGACGATCTCGCCGTGGGCTGTGACGAGGGTGACGCCGGTGACGTGGTTGGTGGTGAACCCGTATTTGAGGCAGTGGGCGCCGCCGGAGTTCTCGGCGACGTTGCCGCCGATCGAGCACACGCTCTGACTTGAGGGGTCCGGGGCGAAGTAGTAGCCGCCCGGATTGGCCTCATTCGAGAGATTGAGGTTGATGACCCCAGGCTGCACGATGGCACGCTGGGCGATCGGATCGATATCGAGGATGTCTCGCATCGTCGACATGACGATGAGCACGCCCTCCGCATGGGGTTGAGCTCCACCGGAGAGCCCGGTGCCCGAACCGCGGGCGACGAAGGGGACGTCGAACTCATGGCAGGCAGCCACGGTCAGGGCCACCTCGGCGGTGGAGGTGACACGGATGACCAGGGCTGGGACGGTTCTGTGCACCGCCAGCCCATCGCACTCGTAGGTTTTGCGTTCGTTCTCGTCGGTGACGATCGCCTGTGGCGGCAAATGCGGTTCGATCCGCGTGAGAACCGATTCGATTCTGCTCATGTCCACTCCCGCCTCCTTGCGTCAATGGTGTCGAGCTTAGCGAAGAACGCCGCCGAAAATGTGCCTCGCAGCACATTTTCGACGGCGTTCTTACCTGGTGAGACTCCTGAACCGCGGAGACTCAGGGGACCGAAACTCAGGGCATACGGGCGTAGGCCGGGAGTGTCAGGAAGTCGACATATTCGTCGGCGACGGCCACGGACAGGAACGTGTCCGTGGCATCCTTCCAGTCCGCTTCCTCACCGGGCAGCTTCGCGACCTCTTCGGACACGACCTGACGCACGAGGTCGCCGGTGACGGTGACTCCGGTGTCGAGTTCGACTCCGGCGTCCATCCACTGCCACACCTGGGAGCGGGAGATTTCGGCGGTGGCCGCATCCTCCATGAGTCCGTGGATGGCGACCGCGCCGTTGCCTTCGAGCCAGGCCCGCAGGTACTGGATGCCGACGTTGACGTTGGTGCGCAGACCCGCCTCGGTGATGGAGCCGGGTGTCGACTTCACGTCGAGGAGATCAGCCGCAGTCACAGAGACGTCTTCGCGCTTGTTCTCGATCTGGTTGGGCTTGTCACCCAGCGTCTCGGTGAAGACCTCCTTGCAGAGGGCGACCATGCCGGGGTGGGCGACCCAGGAACCGTCGAAGCCCTTGCTGGCCTCACGGGACTTGTCCTCGCGAACCTTGTTGAAGGCGGCCTCGTTTTCGTCCTTGTCCTTCGACGGCACGAAGGCGGACATGCCGCCGATCGCGTGGGCACCGCGCTTGTGGCAGGTGCGCACGAGCAGTTCGGTGTAGGCGCGCATGAACGGCACCGTCATCGTGACATCCGAACGGTCGGGCAGCAGGTAGTCCGAGCCGCGGGACCGGAAGTTCTTGATCACCGAGAAGATGTAGTCCCAACGGCCGGCGTTGAGGCCCGAGGAGTGCTCGCGCAGTTCGTAGAGGATCTCCTCCATCTCGAAGGCGGCCGGGTAGGTTTCGATGAGTACGGTGGCGCGGATGGTCCCGCGTGCCAGGCCGAAGGCGTCCTCGGCATGGTCGAAGACCTGATTCCACAGTCGCGCTTCGAGGTGGGATTCCATCTTCGGCAGGTAGAAGTAGGGACCCTTGCCCTTCTCGATCTGGATCTGTCCGGCGGTGGCGAAGTAGAGCGCGAAGTCCACGAGGGAGCCCGAGGCCTCTTCTCCGTCGACGAGGATGTGCTTCTCCGGCATGTGCCAGCCGCGAGGACGCACGACGATGGTCGGCAGCTCCTCGTCGGGGGCCAGCGTGTAGGACTTGCCCTCCGGGGAGGTGAAGTCGATCTCGCGGTTCAGGGAGTCAAGCAGGTTGATCTGTCCGCCGATGACCGAATCCCACTGCGGGGTGTTCGCGTCTTCCTGGTCGGCCAGCCATACCTTGGCGCCGGAGTTCAGGGCGTTGATCGTCATCTTCTTGTAGGTGGGTCCGGTCACCTCGACCCGACGGTCTTCGAGGCCCGGGGCCGGTGGTGCGACCTGCCAATCGGGATCATTGCGGATCTCGGCGGTCTCGGGAAGGAAGTCGAGGTCGGTTCCGGCGGCAATCTGAGCCTGGCGCTCTTTGCGAGCCTCCAAGCGCTCGAGGCGGACCCCATTGAACTTCCGGTTCAGCTCGACGATGAGTTCGAGGGCCTTCGGGGTAAGCACCTTCTGGGCCCCGTCCGGCAGTTCGCCGGTGATCTCCATGCCTTCTGGAATTTCCAGATTCTCGAGTTGAGCAGTCATCGGTGGTTCTCCTTAGTCAGCACTTTCACTAGTGCATCGCTGATCGCTGGCAACGGGGTTTAGCCTGCGAAACTTTCACATCGTGAAATTTATTGTTCACACAACGAAAAGAATAGGAGGTGATGCACATCTCGTCAAACGCTTCCCTCGAGGTGAGACGCAGGATTCCCTTGACGGTACAACAATCCACCAGGCACGATGAAGTCAGGTACTTCGTTTGCGGAGTCGGCACCACATCGTGCGCTGATCAACCGATCAGAGATGGGGGGACTCCTCGACCAAGCGGCAACGATGCCGCGGATCGGATTCACGATGGACAACCTCGCTGTCGCGGCGCTTCTTGCGCTCACCCCCATCCTCCTGGCAGGAATCCTGCTCATCGGATTTCGCTGGCCCGCAAAATATGCCATGCCGATCGGCCTGGTCGCTGCTGCACTCGTCGCGAACTTCGCGTGGCAGATCAACTGGGTGACGATCAGCGCTTCGGTGGTTCAGGGTCTGCTCACCGCGATCGGGCTGCTGTGGATCGTCTTCGGTGCCCTCCTGCTCCTGGCCACCGTCACACGATCGGGCGCGATTCAGACGATCCGCGCCGGCTTCGTCTCGATCTCGCCGGATCGACGTGTCCAAGTCATCATCATCGCTTGGCTCTTCGGTTCCTTCATCGAAGGCGCTGCCGGCTTCGGCACTCCCGCCGCCGTGGTCGCCCCGCTGATGCTCGCCCTCGGCTTCCCCGCCATCGCAGCGGTCCTCGCCGGTCTCATCATCCAGTCCACACCGGTGAGCTTCGGCGCCGTGGGAACACCCATGGTCGTCGGGATCGGCACCGGACTGTCGAAGGAAGACGGCAGCATGTCTGCCGATGTGGCGGCCAGAGCCTCCGAGCTCGGTCTCAGCCAGTCCGAGTTCATCGCCCACACGGCCACCCAGGTCGCTCTCATGCACGGCATCTGCGGAATCCTCATCCCGCTTCTGCTGTCGTGTCTGATGACCGGTTTCTTCGGCCGCAACAGGCGTTTCGCCGACGGCCTGGCGATAGCCCCGTTCGCTGTCTTCTCCGCGTTGGCCATGATCGTGCCCTACCTCCTCGTAGCCAACCTGCTCGGGCCTGAATTCCCCTCGCTCATCGGCGGCCTCGTCGGTTTGGCGATCGTGGTCACCGCCAGCAAGGCCGGATTCCTGATGCCGAAGAAGACCTGGGACTTCGCCCCGCGCGAGATGTGGCCCAAACACTGGATGGGCACCGTGGACCCCGCCGATGAGGCGGCGGAGCTGACGAAGAAGATGTCGATGATCCGCGCGTGGTCGCCCTACCTCATCGTCGTCGCGCTCCTGCTCTTCACCCGCAACGTGCCCCCGGTCAAAGAGTTCCTCACCGGACCCGCCGTCATCAAGATCGAGGAGATCTTCGGTACCGCGATCAGTTCGGATATGGACCTCCTGTGGTCCCCGGGCTTCATCTTCGTCATCGCCTGCCTCTGCACCTACCTCATCCACCGGATGACCGGCTCGCAGATCGCCGGCTCCTGGAAGATCGCGGGTTCGCAGATCGCCGGGGCCGCCGTGGCGCTGCTGTGCTCACTGCCCTTGGTGCGTGTGTTCATCAACTCC
Organism: Brevibacterium zhoupengii; assembly: GCF_021117425.1. NCBI lineage: Bacteria > Bacillati > Actinomycetota > Actinomycetes > Micrococcales > Brevibacteriaceae > Brevibacterium > Brevibacterium zhoupengii. The sequence continues at coordinate 2,873,636 of NZ_CP088298.1, forward strand.
GGCAGCGACTACAACTCCTCCGGTCTGGATTCGATGCCGGTGACCCTCGCCGAGGCGGCCGCCAGTACCGTCGGCAGCGGCTGGCCGCTGCTGGCTCCCTTCGTCGGAGCCCTGGGCGCTTTCGTCGCCGGTTCGAACACGGTCTCGAACATCATGTTTTCGCAGTTCCAGTTCTCCACCGGTACGGCGATCGGGGCGGCCAGTCCCGAGACGGTCGTTGCCGCGCAGGCCGTGGGCGGAGCGGCCGGAAACATGGTTGCCGTCCACAATGTCGTCGCCGCCTCGGCGACAGTGGGTCTCATCGGACGCGAAGGCGAGCTCATCAGACGCACCTCCATTCCGATGCTCGTCTACTCGCTGACCGCCGGTGCGCTGGCCTTCATCGGCATCAACGGACTCGGGTTCAATTCCGGAACGATCGTCTTCGGAGCAGTCCTCGTGGGACTCATCGTCGCCGTCGTCCTCGCCCGGAAATCACCGGGCAAGGAACTTGTGGCTGAGGCACCCCGAGCCAAGGAAAAGGCGGTCGAGGACTGAGCCCACAGCCGCCGCACAGCGGCCTCCTCAGAGCCCACAGCCTCTGCAGCGCCCTGAGATGCACTTCGCCCGCGGCGGACCCTTCTAGGAGGGTTCACCGCGGGCGAAGTCAATGTGCGTGGTCGAACGAACTCAGACGATGACGACCATGGGGACGATCATCGGCTTGCGACGCAGCTTCGAGGACGCCCAGCGTCCCACGGTGCGGCGTACGACCTGCTGCAGCTGGTACTGGTCCGTCGTTCCGTCCTTGAGGGCGTCTTCGACGGCCTTGGTGACCTTCGGCATGATCGAGTCGAAGACCGAATCGGATTCGGCCACACCGCGAGCATGGATCTCAGGGCCGGCGATGAGGGACTTGGTCTGGCTGTTGATGGCCATGAAGATCGTGACGAAGCCTTCGCCGGAGAGCACAAGACGGTCCTTGAGGTCTGCCTCGGTGATCTCACCGACCGAGGAGCCGTCGACGAAGACGAAGTTGCAGTCGACTGCTCCGACAACCTCGGCGTGGCCGTCCTTGAGGTCGACGACCCAACCGTCATCGGCCAGCACGATGTTGTCCGGATTCACTCCGGTCGCCTCGGCGTGCCTGGCGTTGGCGAGCATGTGTCGCCATTCGCCGTGGACGGGCATGACGCCGCGGGGCTTGACGATGTTGTAGCAGTAGAGAAGTTCGCCGCCGGAGGCGTGGCCGGAGACGTGGATCTTGGCGTCGGCCTTGGAGATGACGTTGGCGCCCAGCTTCATCAGCCCGTTGATGACCTTGAACACGGAGTTCTCGTTGCCGGGGATGAGTGAGGAGGCGAGGATGACGGTGTCGCCGTCGCCCACCTCGACGCGGTGGCTGCGGTTGGCCATCCGTGAGAGCGCGGCCATCGGCTCACCCTGCGAACCGGTGCACATGAGCACGACCTGGTCGTCGGGGAGCTTGTCGACCTCTTTGATGTCGATGAGGGCACCGCGCGGGACCTCGAGGTAGCCGAGGTCTTCGGCGATCTTCATGTTGCGCACCATCGAGCGACCGACGAGAGCAACCTTGCGGCCGTGGGCGTCGGCGGCGTTGAGCACCTGCTGGACGCGGTGGATGTGTGAGGAGAACGAGGCGACGATGATGCGACGCTCGGCGTGACCGAAGAGGTTCTCGAGAACCGGTCCGATGTCCTTCTCCAGGGCGGTGAACCCGGGGACCTCGGCGTTCGTCGAGTCCGTCATGAACAGGTCCACGCCTTCTTCGCCGAGGCGGGCGAAGGCGCGCAGGTCCGTGATCCGGCCGTCGAGCGGGAGCTGGTCCATCTTGAAGTCGCCGGTGTGGAGGATGTTTCCGGCGCCGGTGCGGATGAAGACCGCGAGGGCGTCGGGGATCGAGTGGTTGACGGCGACGAACTCGAGGTCGAAGGGACCGAGCTGATCGAGGTCGTCTTCCTTGACCACGCGGGTGATCGGCTTGATCCGGTGTTCCTTGAGCTTGGCCTCGATGAGCGCGATCGTCAGCTTCGAGCCGAGGATCGGGATGTCGGCCCGGCGACGCAGCAGGTAGGGCACTGCACCGATGTGGTCTTCGTGGCCGTGGGTCAGCACGAGGCCGACGATGTCGTCGAGGCGATCATCGAGATACGCGAAGTCGGGAAGGATGAGGTCGACGCCGGGCTGATCCTCTTCGGGGAAGAGGACGCCGCAGTCAACGATGAGCAGCTTGCCGTGGTACTCGAACACGGTCATGTTGCGTCCGACTTCGCCGAGGCCGCCGAGCGCGACGATGCGGACGGCTTCTGCGTCCATCTTCGGCGGAAGCTTCAATTCTTGGGTCAATGCATTATTCACTGAGGTAACCACTCCTGGTCAATTGGGCGGTCACGAGCGCCATCTGCTCTTCGTCTGCTGGGAGCAGGGGCATTCGCGTTCCGCGGTTGTCGAGTATTCCTTGGGCCTGCAATGCGGCCTTGGCCGAGATGACTCCCGGCATGTGATTCATGAGCGCGTCAACCATGTCTGCCGTTTCATGGGCAATTGCGCGAGCGGTGGTGAGGTCGTTGTTCGCAACGGCTGAGACCATCTCAGCGAACCGCGGTGTGCAGACGTGGCCGGCGACGGAGACCACGCCGAGGGCACCGAGAGCCAGCAGCGGAAGGTTGAGCGCGTCCTCGCCCGAGTAGTAGACGAGGGAGCTGCGGTTCATCACCTGCGCCGAGGCGAAGAGGTCGCCCTTGGCGTCTTTGACCGCGAGGATATTGGGGTGATCGGCCAACCCGAGGAGGGTCTCCGTTCTGATGGGCACGCCGGAGCGGCCCGGGATGTCATAGAGCATGACGGGAAGGTCGGTCGAGTCGGCGGCTGCGCGCATGTGAGCGGCGATGGCCGGCTGCGTCGGCTTCGAGTAATAGGGCGTGACGATGAGGATGCCGTCGGCACCGGCGGCAGCCGAGCGCTTGGACAGATCGATGGTGTGCGCGGTGACATTGTTGCCGGTGCCAGCGATGATCTTCGCGCGGTTGCCGATGACACCGCGGACGACCTTGAGCAGCTCGATCTTCTCATCGTCGGTCGTCGTCGGTGATTCGCCGGTGGTTCCAGACACGACGAGCATGTCGTTGCCGAGGTCGACGAGGTGGTTCGCCACCTTCTCCACGGCAGGATAATCGATGGTTCCGTCGTCCTTGAACGGCGTCACCATCGCCGTGCCGACAGTACCGAACGCATCAATCGCAGCGGCTGCTGCGCTGTCACCGAGAATCGCCATACGAAAAGGATACCGCGCACAGTCCACGACTGCGGCAGTGGCCGTGCGCGCGCCACGAGTGCATTGTCTCTTCACCGGTGCCTGCCTGTGGCCACGGGCCGCTCATCGGAGGCGTGGAAGGCGTTCCCCTCAGGCGTTGCCGATCGCTTCCGTCTTGAGAGACAGATCACACCAACCGGGCACTGTCGGCAGACGAAGAATGCGCATTTCCCATTGCGCCCACTTTGGCCATCAGAGAGCGCTACCGTAAGGAATCGCGTACAGCACGACCATGACGACCGAGCACAAAACCAGGCCGATGCCACAGATCGCCATGATTGTCCTCGTCAGCTTGAGGTCCTTCGGATTGCGGTCTTCGTCTGGCACTGCGAGAAGCGTCCGCCGGAACGCGTTGCCCGCTTCAGGTGGAACCTGGCCGAGATTTCCCAACCACGTGCCTACGATGCTGGCGAGGAACCCAAGGATTACAGGGTCAAGAATTGTTGGAAGTGCCAGTCCAGCGAATTCCGTAGCACTGTTGAGGACCCCGACAACGAGGAATCCGCTGATCATGCCAGCGGCGGCTCCTCGAGCGGTCAGACGCTCACTGCGGACCGACCAAAAGGCAATCGGGCCCCATGAGGCCGCAAACAATGTAGCTGCGAAGTATCCGATTGTCAGAACGGCGGGGCTTGCAACTGCCGTGATTGCGAGAACGACCAGGCCGACGACGAACATGGTGATTCGAGAGGCCCACAGGCCTCGTGTTCCTTCGTCTTCTGTGGAGCTGTCTGCAGCTGCCTGTTCGGCTCCTCTGCTCGCCTCACCACGGTCGTAGGGTGAGGCCGACGCGGCATATTCGTTGTTCGCACCCGCAGTTGCTGCGACAGCTGAGACATTCTCGGCGCTTGTCGTGCTACGACGGAAGAGAACGGGAAGAATGTCGTTGGCAGTACTGAACCCGATGAGTGACAGAAATGATGCGGCGGAGGATAGTCCTGCGGCCACAATTCCGGTGACTGCGATAACTCCGATAACCGGAGGCATGACGTTTTGGGCGGTCCAGATAAAGGCGACTTCTGACGGATCGATCGCTGGGTTGAATGCATTGATCGCGAATCCGCCGAAGGTGAGAAAGAGGTAGATGGCAGCAAGCACCACCATCGAGATCGCACCCGAACGAATGCAGACATGTTCGTTCTTCGCCATGAGGAAGCGACTCGACTGCCACGGACTGACTGCAACCACTGTCGCCCAGACAAGCCCAAGCGTCACACAGTACATAACGATGTCCGCGTGGGAACCCATATAGTTCGTTTCACCGGTCAGCCCGTGCCAGGCCAGCCCATCAGGCTTTGATGCCAACGCTGAGAGCTTCTCAATCGCCGCCCCTGGGCCACCTGCTTTGATGAGGACGTAACCCATGCCCAGGACAGCGGCAATGGTGAAGACGAAGAACATCAAAGTGTCGTTGACGAGAACTCCCTGTGACCCCGACAGCATTGTGAACAACGTGTAGCTGGCCCACACGATGACTAGCAACAAGGTCTCGTTCAGCCCAGTCAGTTGCACAAGCACGAGAACGAGTCCCTGCGTGACCGCTACGAGGTAGAGGCCTATACCGACGACGACCATAACCCCGGCGATGGCCTGAACCGCTTTGGAGTCGAATCGATTACCGAAGTATTCCGGCACTGTCAGAGCTTGGGAACGTCGCAGGTATCGACCGAAGAAGAGCACACCGACTACGTAACCGCACACATTGAACAGTGTCAGAAACAACATCGGTACGGGATAGCCGTCGTAGGAGAATCCAAGCTCCCCCATGAACGACACCGTCGACAGGAAGGATGCGACCAATGTACCTGCGATCAGCAAGGTTGGAGCCGCTCGTCCGGCCACGTAGTAGTCGGAGGTGTTCTTGACCTTTCGCCCGACGATTGCCCCGATGACAAGATAGAGGACGAACGAGCCGAAGATAGCGAGTGTGAACATCATCGCGCATCACCATCCTGTTCGGAGTGTGGTGCCCGATTGCGCGTCCCTGTGGTCATGTCGGAGGATTCGCCGACCGTTTTTGTTCCATAATCACGGCGGACGATGTGCCAGCCGAGCATGATGATCGCTGCGGGAACCAACCCATAGCAGATCGAGACCAAATACGTTCCTAACATGAGTTCTCCTTTGAACCGGTGTTCTGAGTTTCCTTGAGTTATCGTGAGATCTCTGCTGGTACAGAATCTCCAAGGGTGGCCGCCGATCGACGACCGACGGGCAACGCCGAGTCGAATCTGGCCGAGTCGGGTGGCCTATTCGTATTCTGGTTCGCGCGTCATGTCGACGCCCAACGCTGCCGCGGCAGTGATTTCGAGGGACTTCACGATCCGGTCGGGCGAAGTTGACCCTCGTCCTGCGACTACGGCGACGTCGAAGCCGTCGATCGCCGCGATGAGAGTGTCAACGATGAGGTCGGTGTCTGCCCGCGGCCGGAAGCTCCCGTCACGGATACCGGTGTCGATGATCGCTCTGAAATGTGCGCCCCATTTGTCGAAGACCTCGTCGACCGAGGCTCGCAGATAGTCGTTGCGGCTCGAGACTGCAACGAGTTCGATCCAAATTTGCGAGCGCCTTCGCAGGTCGCCGATCGAGGGGAACGCCCATAGGCTGGATTGCACCTTTTCCCATGCTGAGCCATGAGTCTGCGACAATCCGGCGATGTCTTCAACCACCGAGCTGCTGTGAGTTGAAAAGGCCTGGACGAGCAGGTCCTCGCGAGAACCGAAGTAATACTGCACCGTGCCCACCGACACCCCGGCGTCTTTGGCGACATCCTTCATCCGCACGGCCTCCGGACCACGTTTCACGATCTGTGCCAACGCCGACTCGAGGATGATGGCGCGTTTGGCCTCAACCTCTCCTGCAGAGTACTGGGGCCGGGGACTCACGAGGCCACAGCCAGACTGTTCGCAGCCTCGAGCCCTTCGAATACCGCTTCCTCCACGGTCCGCGGGGCCAGGGCATCGCCTATGGTGTGAACACTCGCAGAGCCGAAGTCGAGATCGGGGATCACGGACTGCGGGGCACCGGAGACGATCGTGGCGGCCACACCCTCGACCTCGTGGACGATCTCGCACAGTGTGGACTGCAGGTAGCCGGTGTCGGCATCGACGCCGACGAGACGCGCGTCGTTGACGAAGTCGACCCCGGCCCGCAGAGCCTGGGACATGAGCAGCGTGCGCGTGTACTGCTGGATCGCGGCGCCCGCGAAGTTCGCCGCGGTCGCCAGGGTCACCGGCACACGGGCTTCAGCCAGACGCAGGGCGATGCCCAGGCCGATCCAGTCGCCCTTCCAGTCGGTGACGAGGACACGGCCCGTGGGCAGAATCGGCTGGGTGCTCAGGTAGTCCCGGGCTCCGATGACGAATGCCGCATCGTCGACCTCGAGGTGCGGCATGCGTTGCCTGGCACCGGTCGCGACGATCACGTGTTCGGGGGCGACCTCATCGAGGATCTGCTGGGTCACCGTCGTCGATGTTCGGATATCGACACCGGCCCGTTTCGCCTCAGCACTCAGATTAGTCGCCGCTCCCCCGAATTCGGACCGATAGGGCAGCTCCTGAGCCAACAGCACGGCCCCGCCGAGGTGGGGCTCGCGTTCACAGAGAACGACGTCACCTCCGGCCTCGGCCGCCACCGCCGCAGCCTTGAGTCCGGCGGGCCCACCGCCGATGACGAGGACACGGCGTCGGGTTCTCACTCTGGGTCTGGGCAGAAACGTAAGCTCCCTGCCGGATTCGGGGTATTGGATGCAGGAGATGGGCACGCCCATCTGGAAGTGTCCGATGCAGGCCTGGTTGCAGCCGATGCAGGCCCGGATCTCGTCTACGGCATCACGGCCGGACTTGTTCGCGATCTCCGGGTCGCAGATCATCGCCCGAGTCATGATCGCCATGTCGGTGCGGCCCTCGGCGATGGCCTTCTCCGCCTCGTGGGGCTGGTTGATCCGCCCGGCGACCATGACCGGTTTGTCGGTGATCTTCTTGACCTGTTCGGACAGGCTTGCTGCGTAGGCCGGGTCGATCTGCATCGAGGGCACGATGTGCACCGCACCCTGCAGAGTCGACGAGTCTCCGGCGGTGATCGAGAAGTAGTCGAGGCAGTCAAGGGAGTCGAGGTGTTCGATGAGGTCGAGGATCTCGGTGGCGACGAGACCGTCCTCGGTCTTCTCCTCCCCCGAGATCCGCAGGCCCACCACCACATCGGGACCGACGGCTGCGCGTACCCCGGCGACCACCTCGGCGAGGAAACGTCGACGGTTGGCCGAGCTGCCACCGTATTCGTCGGTGCGGGTGTTGACTCGCGGGTTGAAGAACTGGATGGGCAGGTAGCCGTGGCTGGCCACGATCTCGACGCCGTCGATGCCGGCGTCGGTGATGCGCTTCGCGGCGCTGGCATACCCAGCGATGATCTCCTTGATCACCTCGATGCTCAGAGCCTCGGGAACGACCTTGAATCTCTCCTGTGGTGCGTCACTGGGAGCCACAGCCCGCGGCGCCATCCCGCGTTCACCGTCCATGACCTCGCGGCCAGGGTGGAAGAGCTGGGCGAAGATCGTGGCACCGTGGCGGTGGACCGCCTCGGCGACGGACCGGTATCCGGGGATCGAGGAATCGTCGGTGGCCATGAGCACATGGTTCGTGTACCGGGCGGTCTCGTGGACGCCGGAGACCTGGAGGACGATGAGCCCGCACCCGCCTTGGGCCCGCGCTTCGTGGTAGGCGACGAGGTCATCTCCGATCGACCCGTGGTCGTCGAGGACGGTGTCGTGGCCCGAGGACACGATGCGGTTGCGGATGGTTCGGGTGCCCAGGGCGATGGGTTCGAAGAGGTGCGGGAACAGTGAAGACATGATCATCCTTGATGCATGCGGGTGCAGCTGACCCTTTATTCATATCACGATATGACTAACCGGAGTAGGCCTCGCCGAAGGTGTCACAGCTGCCTAAGCCGTTCTCGTATCCGCTGGCGAACCATTTCTGGCGCTGCTCGCTCGAACCGTGAGTGAAGGACTCGGGGTTGACGGAGCCCGCGGACTGCTTCTGGATGTGGTCATCGCCGACGACGAAGGCTGCGTTGAGCGCATCGTCGATCTGTTCCTGGGTTGGTGTCTGCAGGTAGGGCGTGCCGTTGTCGTCGGTCAGGGAGGTGACATCGCCGAGCCATGCCCCGGCGTAGCAGTCGGCTTGGAGTTCGATGCGCACACCGTTGCTCTCGGCTCCGGTGCCGTTGTTCGGGTGATCGCTCATCGTGCCCGTGATGTTCTGGATGTGATGACCCCACTCATGACCGACGATGTAGAGCTGGGCGAGCTCGTCGGCGGAGGCACCGAACTGCTGACGCATGATCTCGAAGAAGCTCGGATCGATGTAGACGCCCTGCTCGGGCGGGCAGTAGAAGGGACCCACCGCATTCGACGCGGTTCCGCACTGAGTTGAGGTCTGGCCGTCGACGATGGTCAGCAGTGGAGGCTTGTAGCCGTCGACGTGCTGGGACCAGTATTCATCAAGGACGACCTGTGCCCCGGCCATCCGGCAGTCTAAGGACTCATTGGCATCTTCGCCTGTGTCACATTGGGCCATCTCTTCGACACCCGAGGACTGTGACGACTGCTCACTGTCGAGGCTGCCGCCGCCCATGAGCCCGGTCACATCGACGCCGAGCAGCGGCCCGATGAGGAAGACGAGGAGGCCCACGATTCCGACGCCGCCGCCGGCGATGGCGGTGTTGCGTCCTCGCCGGCTGGTCTTGTTGCCCGAGATGTCAGCATTCGGATTGAAGGTCATAGCCATAAAGATACAACGGCTTGTCACCTGGCATGTGAGAATCGATGCATGAGCTCTCACCGCTCCCCCACCTCGGCGACTGCTGGGATTGAAACGGTCCGTGATCGCCTGAGCCCTGCCGGCCGACTCATCGGCCTCGACGCCGCTCGCGGAATCGCCCTGTTCGCGATGATGGTCACGCACATCTTCGCCCTGTCCGATCCCGAGGGCTTCCCGACCTGGGCCGCTGTGTTCGCGGGGCGGGCCTCGGCGCTGTTCGCGGTCCTGGCCGGTTGTTCACTGGTGCTTTCGACCCGGTCACGATTGGCAGCGTCCGGACGTCTGCGCGGTGCCGTGCCCAGTGTGCTCATCCGTGCGGGAGCGATCATTGTCATCGGCCTGTGCCTGGGGTCGGTGTCGTCGCTGCTGGCTGTCATCCTCGTCAACTACGGGGTCATGTTCGCAATCGCAATGCTGTTCCTGCGCCTGCGCGCGAGGACGTTGTTCATCATCGCCCTGGGCTGGATGGTGCTCAGCCCCGTGCTCTCGATGCTCATCCGCAGTCAGTTCGGGCTGGAGCCGCAGTATTCGTCGATGTCATGGTTCGACTTCGCGACCCCGCTGACGATGCTCCATGACCTGGTGCTCACCGGCTATTACCCGATTCTGCAGTGGCTGTCCTACATCCTGCTGGGGATGGCTGTTGCCAAGATCGACATCGGCAGACACCTTATGTCCCTCTTCGCCGCCGGCCTGGGCCTGTTCCTCGTCGGCAAGGGAGTCTCCTGGCTGCTCCACAACGTCGCCGGTGGTGGTGACGAGCTGGTGCGCGTCTCCGAACTGTACGGAACCGATCTCAATGCGGCGCTGTTCACCGGAAGCTATGGGGTGACGCCGACGACCTCGTGGTGGTGGTTGGCAATCGCGGGCCCGCATTCGGGTACACCCTTCGACCTACTCGCCACGGCCGGAACTGCGCTGCTGACCATCGTCGTCTGCCAGTCCTTGGCGCTGCTGCTGGGTCGCAGAACCTCGGTGTTGGCGCCGCTGACTGCACCTGGGTCGATGCCCTTGAGCGTGTACTCCGCTCACGTCATCCTGCTCGAGATCACACGCCCGTGGGTCGAGGCCAACCCGATGCTCGGCGGTGAGGCGATGACGCCACAGGCTGTCGAGTTCGGCCTGCATGCTCTCGTGTTCATCGGATTCGCCCTGATGTGGAAGCTGGCAATCGGAGCCCACGGTCCGCTGGAGGGCGGAGTCGCTGCGGTCATCCGGTCTGCGTCGCCGGCCCCGGGTCACGGGGCATCAGCGGATTCGGGAGCCGCCTCGGGAGCGGGGCCGACTTCAGGGCCGGGTCTAGCCTCAGGAGCGGGGCCGGCCTCAGCGACGGGTCCGGATGAGGATTCCGCTAGGAATTCTGCTTCACGCCCGCCCGATATATATTGACCGCTTTGCGCATCGTCGATCGGGCGCGCTTGCGGTCTCCGCACGCATCGTAGGCGCAGGAGAGACGGAACCAAGAGCGCCAGTCATCGGGCGCGGCTTCGGCCTCGGCCTGGTATTGGCCGAAGGCTTCGTCGGCGGACTCGCGGATGATCTTCCCGCCCGGTGTGCGCGGCAGATCATCGACAGGCAGGCCGCCTTCGGACTTCAGGATGCGCGCCAGCTTCTCCGTCCGCGCACCGAACATGAGTTCGACGACCAGGGTCCAGGCCCCGATGAGTGGCAGAACGAAGAGGGCGATGCCCATCAGCCGGGGCACGAGATCGGGTTCCCGAACCAGTATCCATGCTCGATGCCCCATGAGGACGAAGTAGAAGACGAGCACCACTGAGACGACGATCGCCCCGATTTTGCCTTTGGACATCAGAGGTCGAGCATATTCTCGAGGCCGTGCAGCAGACCCGTGTATTCGGAGATCGAACGCACAGCAGTCACGATTCCCGGCATGAACGCCGAGGTGGAGTGGGAGTCTGTGCGGATCGTCAGGGCTTCACCGTCCGAGCCGAAGTGGATCTCCTCGTGCGCGTTCATGCCCTGCTGGCGGATGGCGTGGACGTGGATGCCGTCGATGACGGCGCCTCGGGCCCCGTGAGGATCGCTCTCGGTCGAGTCGGGGACCTGTGGCAGGCCGGCTGCATTGCGGGCGGCGGCGATGCGCTGGGCTGTGTGGTTAGCGGTGCCTGAGGGAGCGTCAAGTTTTCGAGTGTGGTGGATCTCGACCACCTCGGCGGAGTCGAAGTACGGTGCGGCCAGTTCCGCGAACCGCATCGCCAGGACAGCGCCGATCGAGAAGTTCGGGGCAATGAGTACGGCGGTGTCAGCGTGCCCGCTGAGCAGAGTTTCGAGGTTGGAGAGCCTGTCGGCATCCCAACCGGTGGTACCGACGACGGTGTCGATGTCATGCTCGACGAGGAAGCGCACATTGTCTTCGGTCGACTTCGGGACAGTGAGTTCAACCGCAACGTCGATGTTCTTCTCGAGCACGGTCTCGATGGAGTCGCTGCTGCCCAGAGTCGCAACGAGCTCGAGGCCTTCAGCCTCCGTGATGGCGTCGACAGCTTGGGCGCCCATGCGGCCCTGTGCTCCGATGACGGCTACTCGAATCGCATTCATAAGTCCTGACTCCTTGCTCGACGATCTCCGCAGGCCAGTCTAACGACTCTCACTGCTGCCACCGTCATCAGGTGATGCGATTCAGAACGTCACGAACGGCAATCGGTGGCTCTGAGGCCGTGGATCCCCGGCCAGTCGAGCACATTCCTCTGTGTCATAACGGGCCCCGTCGTAGAGCAGCCGTTCGCGCTGACGCCCTTCGACGATGAATCCGGCGCTCTCGGCCACCGCAGCTGATGCCGGATTGTTCACGCGGTAGCCCAGTTCGAGGCGATAGACGCCAATTTCATCGTGGACGTGGTCGACGAGGCTGCAGAGTCCTGCTGCAGCCAGGCCCTGGCCGCGAGCGTCCGGGTCGAGCCAATAGGAGATCCAGGCGGTCGAGTGCCGCCGATCGATGGCTGTCGCCATGACATTGCCGACCGGTGTGTGGTCACCGGCCACGATGGCGAGGGCGACCATGGATCCGTCTGCTTCTGCTGTGCGGATTCCTTCGAGCCATGCCTGCGCACCGGTCAGAGACGGATCGTCGGGGATGTTGTTGAAAAGATCGGCATCGGCCCGACTGTAGATCTCTGCGAGGGCAGCAGCATCATCGCGGTGCCAGCGTCTGAGGAAAGCGGTCATGCGCCCAGCGTAGCGAGGCCTGAGAGGCCTGAGCCCTCAGGTGAGCCACCTTCCGGGCGCTGAGCAACCCCGCCAAACGTTGCTGAGCGCACGGAAGGTGGCTCACCTGGTCGGCCCGGACATGACAACGGCGGCCCCGCCGCAATGGGTCGGAGCCGCCGTTGAGGGGTCTGTACGGCTATCAGCCGAGCAGGAGGCCCTTGGTCTGAGACACGGCACGGTCGAAGCGTGCGCCTGCATCTGCCCAGTTCACGATGTTCCACCAAGCCTTGACGTAGTCAGGCTTGACGTTCTGGTAGTCGAGGTAGAAGGCGTGCTCCCACATATCGAGCTGGAGAACCGGGGTTCCGCCGAGCTGGATGTCCGACTGCTGGTCCTTGAGCTGTTCGATGAAGAGGTTTCCACCAAGCTGATCGTAGACGAGCACGGCCCAGCCGGAGCCCTGGATCGTGGTGGCTGCCGTGGTGAAGTGCTCACGGAACTTGTCGAAGGAGCCGAACTGGTCGTCGATCGCTGCTGCGAGTTCGCCGACTGGCTTGTCGCCGCCGTCTGGAGACATGTTGTTCCAGAAGATCGAGTGGTTGACGTGTCCGCCGAGGTTGAACGCGAGATCGCGGGTCAGCTTCGGCACGTTGGCGAGGTTTCCGCTTTCGCGGGCTTCTGCTAGCTGTTCAACAGCAGTGTTGGCACCCTTGACGTAGGTTGCGTGGTGCTTGTCGTGGTGCAGCTCCATGATGCGAGCCGAGATGTGCGGCTCAAGTGCGGAGTAGTCGTAGGGCAGTTCCGGAAGGACGTACTGCTCAGCCATGAAATTCCTCCTGAAGAGAATTGATGTCCGCCAAGTCGGCGGCTTCATTTCGACCCTATAGCAGGGTCTCATCTCGAACAACACGGTCATCGCGGGGTCTATTCCAGATGACGCCATGTGACCTCGGAAAATATCGTTTCACCACGGAAATGAGTCCTCACGCCGCACGCCCGATAGAGGCGTCAGTGCCCCAGATTCAGGGCAGATTGCGTGAGATCAGCAGCCGCATGATGTCCGAGGTCCCTTCCTCAATTTCCTCGAGTTTGGCGTCGCGCATCCACTGTTCGACCGGGTGCTCGCGCGAATAGCCCCACCCGCCCAGAGTCTGGACTCCAGCCCAGGTGCAGAACATCGCGGTCTCCGAGGCGCCCATCTTCGCCATCGCGGCGGAGGCAGTGACCTTCTCCCGCGGCACCGACTCCCCCGCATCGATCATCCGTGCCGCGTTGAGGACCTGCAGCCAAGCGGCATCGATGCGCGCAGACATGTCTGCCAGGCGGAAGGCCACGGACTGGTGGTCGATGATCGGGGAGCCGAACTGTGTCCGCTCACGTGCGTAGTCGCGGGCGTATTCGTAGGCGGCCCTGGCCGTGCCCAGAGCAGCGGCACCGAGGACCACTCGGGAGATGTCGAAGGTGCGCATCAGCCCGTAGAAGCCCTGCCCTTCCTCGCCGAGGCGGTTCTTTGTCGGGACGAAGGCGTCGGAGAAGAAGATCTCCCGGCATACGATCGCACGCTGACCCATCTTCTTCATCGGTGCCCCAAACTCCATCCCCTCGGTATCACCCGGAAGGAGGAACGCGGTGACCCCGCGTGAGCGCTGCGTCGGGTCGGTCTTGGCGAAGACAACGTATCCCGTGGCCAGGCCGGCATTGGAAATCCATGCCTTCTGCCCGTTGAGCAGATAGCCGCCGTCAACAGCCTCAGCACGGGTAGTGATCGAGGCCGAATCAGACCCTGATCCCGGTTCCGTCGTCGCCAGTGCGGTGAAGATCGGATCTGGGCCGGTCAGAGGACGCAGCCACGCCTCCTTCTGCTCCTCGCTTCCCAACGCCAGGATCGGATCGGCGAAGAAGCCGTTGGAGCACAGGAAGTTACCGATGCCGGGGTCGCCGAAGCACAGCTGCTCCTGGACGAGGCATTGTGTGAAGACGTCGGTGAAGCCACCGCCTCCGTACTCCTCGGGGATCATGAAGTCGGTGATGCCCACGCGCGCCGCTTGGCGAAACAGCTCGACCGGGGACTGAGTGTCCGCCTCGTCGACGCCGCGGCCGGCTGGCCGGATCTTGTCTTTGGCGAATGCGGCGCACAGTTCGATGATGTCCGTCTGCTCATCGCTCAACGGCCAGGGTGTGTAGCTCATGTCAGGTTCCTCTCCTCAGTCGACTTCGGCTCCTCGGTCGACTTCGCTCTCTGACCGAACGCACCCAGCATGTCCGTGGCTGCGCGTGAGTCCTCGGTGATGTGGATGAGGGTGGGGCCGGCGAATTCCTCGGCCTCCCGCAGTGCCGCCGCCAACTCAGCCTGTGTCTCGATGTGGAGACCGCGAGCGCCCAGCGAGGTTGCCAAGGCGGGGAAGTCCGGTCCCAGCAGGGCAACTCCGGCAGGAGTGTCGCCGCGATCGGCCATTTCGTTCCTGATCTCCCCGTACCCGCCGTTGTCGACGATGATGAGCGCCAGGGACACCTGCGCCTGCGCGGCCGCGGAGAGTTCGGCGATCGTGAACATCGCTCCCCCGTCACCTTCGATCGCCACTACCCTGGCCTCGGGTGCGGCGAGCTTGGCACCGATTCCCGCCGGCAGACCGAACCCCAGGGTTCCTGCACCTGCCGGATAGAGGAAGCGGTCACCTCGCCGCGCCCGCCATCCGGTCTGCACTCCGTAATAGCAGCACATCGTCGAATCTGCGGCGACGATGACTGGTGATGTCGACGAGGTGGTGTAGTCGTTGAGCCCGCCGCACAGCGCTGCCCAGGGTGCACCTTCATCTTTGCCTGCGGCCGTGATCGTGTCATGCCAGCGGCGCAGCCATTCGCCTGCTGCCCGTGAGAGACCGGCCGATCTGGTCTGTCGCAGCTGGTGCGTCAACGCGATCGTCGCGTCCGTGGCATCGGCGGGGATGGGGTGGGTGACGCGAGCATTGCGCAGCATCTGCACCTCGTCGACATCGATGCGCACAACAGTGTCCGGCAGCGGCATGGGCTCGGGCCAGAAATCGCTGGGGGCCAGTTCCGTACCGATGGCCACCACAGCATCTGCGGCGAGCAGCATCTCCGGCAGCACCTCGAGGACCCCGATGGCGCCGAGGTTGTTCTCAAACTCATCATCGATCGTGCCCTTGGCATTCGAAGACAGGATGACCCCGGCCCCGAGCGCGGTCGAGAGCTCTTCGATCTCGACTCCGGCAGCACGGGCCCCGGCACCGACGATGAGCAGGGGACGCTGGGAGGCGGCGAGCGCCTCGGCGGCGGACCTGATCGCATTCGGCTCCGGACTCGGGTGAGGGCGGGTCACCGACGGGTGCAGCGTTCCAGGTCCGGTGGCCTCGATGAGGTCGAGTGGGATCTCGATATAGGCGGGCCGACTGCGCCCGGATCGCATCGTCGACAGGGCCTGTCCGACCGCCAGGGACACCTCACCGGGGCTCGTCACTCGATGGCTGTCGCCGAGGACGGCCTCGATGGCCTGACTCTGATTGCGCACCTCATGGAGGAGTCCGTTGCCGCGTCCCGGGTGGGTCAGCGGCATGCCGGGACCGATGAGGAGGACCGGGACCGAGTCGGTGAAGGACTGCAGCAGTGCGGTCAGCGCATTGAATACCGCCGGCCCTGTCGTGGTGACCACGACCTGCACCTTTCCGGTGACACGAGCCGCACCGTCGGCCATGTACCCGGCGCCCTGCTCATGCCTGGGCGAGACGATATCGATGCCCTCGGTGGCCAGTTGGGCGAAGATCTCAAGATTGTGGGTCCCGGGAATCCCGAAGACCCGCGTGATCCCCTCTGCCCGAAGCGCTCGGGCCAGATGTGCCCCACCGGTGATCTCTGCGTGTTCCTCTGTCATCGTGGCTCCTTGTTATCGGCACGGTTGCTGTCATCGTCGTCGCTGTTGCTGTCACTGCTGTCATCGTTGTCGTCGTCGCGGCTGGTCACGACCAATGCGTCGACCGCGAGTGCCCCTTCGGGGGCGACGCGGACCGGGTTGATCTCGATCTCCTGGATTTCGTTGCTGCCGGCGATCAGGCGGGAGACCGAGACGATGATCTCGGCCAGTTCGTCGAGATCGGCCGCTCGCCGTCCCCGCCACCCGGTGAGCAGGCGGTAGCAGGTGAGCCGGGAGATCATGTCGAGTGCCTCCGCGTGCGTCACCGGCGCCAGTTCGAGCCAGGTGTCCCCGTAGAGCTCCGTCTCGGTTCCCCCCGCACCCACCAGCACGATGGGGCCGAAGTTCTCGTCCCAGCGTCCGCCGACGAGGATCTCGACTGCATCATCGCGGGTGTCCATCTCCTCAATGATGTACTCCCCCTCGCCGAGGCGGCCCACCATCTCCGCATGCGCGTGTTCTACCGCAACGGCATCGTCGAGTCCGAGGGCGATCGCCCCGAGTTCGGTCTTGTGCGCGGGCCACCCGGCCTTGAGCACGAACGGCGGTGTCAGATCCGAGCCCGCCAGCACCTCGGCGACTGCAGATCCGCGACTCAGCGCCAATGCCCGCGGCACCGGCACGCCAGCCGCTGCGATCGTGTCCCTGGCCGCAGCGTAGCCGCTGCCCCAGGGCGTGACCGGTCCCGACTGCTCCAGAGCCTCGGTGATGCGCCCGGCATGCGAAGCGTAGAAACCGGCCCCGGAGACCACGCGCATGACCGAATCGATCGACGTGTAGACGGGAATCGAGTTCTCCCACAGAGCGGCGACGGCGGCTGAGTCGGCACTCATCGAGTGCACGATGAGGGGCTTGCGGTGACTGCGCACGGTCTCTCCCAACCGCTGCACCTCGGCGAGTTCAGGTTCGCGCAGGGCAGCGATGTCTTCGCCGTAGCAGCCGAAGTACCCGCTGAGGATGACCGCGTCGATCCCCTCATCGGCTAGGAGTGCATCGACGAGTCGCGAGTGCACGCTCAGGTCCGCCTCCCCTGCGCCGTCGAGGTCGATCGGATTGTCGGTGTGACCGGCCTGCGGCAGGTGATGCTCGACGTGGGTGCGGGTGGCTTCGTCGAGGACGTTGGCGCGCAGACCATGGGACTCGGCTCTGTCCGCGGCGATCGCACCCTGCCCTCCGGAGTCGGAGATGATGGCGATTCTTCGGCCCGCAGGCAGCCATGATGTGGCGAGGAATCCGGCGAGTTCGACCGCCTCACCTGGGGTGGTGAGTCGGATGGCACCGGCGGCGCGGCAGGCGGCATCGATCGTGTCCATCGCCGAGGTGAGTGATCCTGTGTGTGATCGTGCGAGCCTGGCACCGGCATCCGATTGGCCCGTGGTGAGAATCATGGTCGGCTTCCCGGCCGCGCGCAGCGCCTGCATGGCCGAGACCAGGGCAGTGCCGCCGGTGAAGGATTCGAGGTAGAGGACGACCTGAGTGGTGGCATCGTCGTCGACGAGGGTGGTCAGGACCTCTGCGGCCCGGACGTCTGACTGACCGCCGATGGAGGCGAAGCGTGAGATCCCGAGCCCGCTGCGTGCGGAGAGGGTGGCGATCTCCGTTCCCAGCTGCCCGCTCTGCGTCACCACAGCCAGGGAGCCTGGGGTGAAGTTGCCCCAGGCCAGAAGCAGCTCATTGCCGGAATCGACCACCCCCAAGGACGAGGGACCGATGAGGCGGGCGCCGGCGGCAACGATGCGTGCGGCGATATCGGCGGCCCCGGGCACCCTGGCCGAGATGATGAGGAACGCTTTCACTCCCGCTGCCAAGGCCTCATCGACCACGGCAGGCACTCCCGTACCGGGAATCGAGATGACCAAGAGTTCCGGCGTCTCGGGCAGATCGGAAAGGTGAGCGAAGGTGGGTTCGGCCTGGATCGAGGCGACGCGGGAATTGATGAGGTAGACCCGGCGCCGGTGAGCGCCCTTGAGCGCTCCTGCCGAGAGCCAGAAACCCCATTTCGCGGGATCGTTCGACGCCCCGAGGACGGCCACACTGCCGGGATCGAAGAAGCGCTCCATGGTGCTAGTGCTCTGCGCTCGCGGAAGTCATCGGGGCGGTAGCGCTCGGATGGCCCGTCTCGGACCGCAGAGCCTCGAGATTGGCATCCACCAAAGACTGTGCCGCCTGTCGGGGCGTGATGCCTTGGCGCTCGGCTTCGCTGAGCACCTGAGTGGTGAGTTCGCGCAGGGTCTGGGTGACCAGTGACCTGCTGTCATCCCAGGTGCCGTCGACGTCGCCGAAGGTCACCCACCACCACCAGGCATTCGTCGCCGAGTTCGCCAGGAAATCTGGCACGACCTTCACCCCACGAGCCTGCAGCTGCGCTTCGGCATCCGGGAGAACGGGCATGTTCGCGGCCTCGACGATGAGCGTGGCGGTGATGGCAGCACAGTTCTCACTTGTGATGGCGTAGCTGACCGCGGCGGGAACAAGCACGTCGCAGTCCGCCGACAGCCAGTCTCCCCGATCGCCGACGCGATCTTCGGGGCGCAGAGTCGAGCGATCGATGCCGCCGAAAGGATCACGCGTCGCCAGCAGCGCCTCGACATCGAGACCGGCCGGGTTGGACACAAACCCATCGGCATCGGCGATGCCGACGATGCGCACCCCCGCCTCGGCGAGGAATCTCGCGCTCGCCCCACCCATGGAGCCGAACCCTTGGAGCACGGCGGTCGCGGAGGCCGGATCGACCCCGTCAGCCTCAAGTGCGGCAAGCACCGAGGTCGCCACTCCAAGTCCGCCGACGAGTTCGTCTTGGCCAACACCGTCGACGATGGTGGAGAAGGCTGTCTCTGCCCGAGCTGCGGCAGCCTGCGGATCGGCCAGCAGCTTCTCAACGGCACTCAGCGCGCTGCCGAGGTCACGTGAGGCGAGGATGTCATCGATGTCCCTCTGGCGCACGCCCAGATCCTCGCCCAAGGCCCAGTAGGCACGCATGATCGGGTTCACTGCGATGAGGAACCGTTCGAGGACGTCCCTGGCTCCGGGCTGGCGCGGGTCGAAGTCGATTCCGCCCTTGGCACCTCCGACAGGAACATAGTGTCGGCCCTCGCGCAGGTGGATGGCTTCCTTGCGCGTCATCCCTTGAGCCAGGCCCCGGACCTCTTCGAGAGTGCACCCCTGTCGCATCCGCAGGCCGCCCGAGGCCGTTCCCCTCACGAGCGTGTCGATGACGACGAATCCGTGTGTTCCGGTGACCGGATCCTGCCAGGTGATGTCCATGAACATGTCGCTCCCAAGGATTTAACTGAATCGCTGTTCAGTAAGGTTCAGAACACCAGTCTGACCGCCTCGACGCAGTGCCGTCAAGAGAGGTGCGGTGAGAAGTTCCGGGCTCAGTCCAGTTCGCGTGAGACGAACGCATCAACCCAACCCGACAAGGTCGTAGGAGACACCGTTTCGGGGTTGACGATGAGTTGGATTGCGAGCCCGTCGAGATAGGCCAGGATCCGCGTGGCACTGCCCTCGGCCGCCTGAACAGCAGACCCCTCTGCGAGGTCTATTGCGTGAGCGCACCGGAACTCACCCGCTTCGAGACCGGCGACGATGAGCTCAGACAGAATCGTCTTCCATTCGCGGTCGAGGGCGGTGAACGTCGATCTCACCTCGTCGTCGAAGAGTCCGGCCGACCAACCGTCGATCCAGATCTTCCAACTCCTGGTCGAACCTGTCGGCATGTACCACCGGACTACGTCGTTGAGCCTTTCCCTGGCCGACTTCCTCCCGGCGGCGAGTCGACGGGCGCGGTAGAGGTCGTTCTCTCCGGCGTGCGCGAAGGCCGCAGCGACGAGGGCCTCCTTCGTCACGAAGTGGTAGATGACCAGGCTCGGGCTCAGGCCCAGTCGCGCGGCCACGTCGGCGACTCGGAGGGTGCGCAGACCGGTGCTCTCGATCTCTTCCACGGTCGCTGCCAGGATCTCTTCCCGACGGACCGATGCGCTCTTCCGCGACATGGCCTCCTCCTTCACACAGACAGAAATGGCTGCGCAGCAAGTACCTTGCTGTACAGCCATTCTAGTTCCAGGCGCCGGTGAACCCTGTGCCCACGCCACCAGTGGGCGCCGGCGTCAGTGGGCGCCCACGCCACCAGTGGGCGCCGGCGTCAGACTCAGCGCAGGACGACGTCCGTCTGAGGTCCCACAAGCGACAGCGACTTCGGTCGGCTCAGCAGATCGCCGGCCATCGTCGTCACCTGTTCGGCCGTGACCGAGCGGACGCGTTCGATGAGGTCGAGCGGAGCCTCGAGCGGGATCCCGAAGATCTCGGATCTGGCCAGGCGGTTCATGCGCGCGGCCGAGGATTCGAGCCCGAGGACCATTGATCCCGAGAGCTGGGAGACGATCGCGTCGAGTTCCGAGCGGCTCGGTGCCTCCTGCGCCAGGCGATCCCATTCGGCCAGAGCCAGATCGACGACGGCCTGCCCGTTCTCCGGTGTACACCCGGCATAGATGCCGAACGTGCCGAAATCGGTGAACTGGCTGGCTACACAATTGACGGCGTAGGCGAGGCCGCGTTCTTCCCGCACACTTTGGAAGAGGCGGGAGGACATGCCCCCGCCGAGCATCGTCAGCAGCACCGAATAGACGAATCGATCCGGGTGGCCCTCTTCCAGACCTTCACAGCCGAGCAGGATACCCAACTGTTCGGTGTCTTTGGCCGTGTGTGAGCGCCCCGAATGGAACGTCGGCACCTCACGTGCGCTTCGTCCGGACGTTTCCGTCGCCGCAGCCGACCCGGTTCCTGCGGACGAGCCGGAGGTCGCCACGGTGTCCCAGGTGTGTGAACCGGCCTCTGAACCGACGCCGGCCTCGGCCAAGGCATCCTCGACCATACGCACAACCTCGTCGTGGGTGGAACCGCCGGCGGCGGCAATGACCAGACGCGGGGGAACATAGGTCGTCGAGTGGTGCTCGAGAAGTGTGTGATGGCCCAGCACGCGGATCTGGTCCTTCGTCGCACCCACAGGACGTGCCAGGGGGTGGTCGCCGAAGATGAGCTCGTCGAAATCATCGAAGAGAACATCACCGGGGTCGTCGGCGGACATCGCCAGCTCTTCGATGATGACTCCGCGCTCACGTTCGAACTCCTCGGCATCCAGGCTCGAGTTCGAGACCATGTCGACGAGCAGAGACGTGATGTCGGCTAAATCTGTGACGAGGCACCGGGAGTAGTAGCAGGTGAGTTCCTTCGCCGTGATGGCGTTGGAGTCTCCCCCGGTCCGGTCGAAGGCCGCTGCGATCGTCTTCGCGTCCTTCGTCGCCGTTCCCTTGAAGAGCATGTGCTCGAGGAAATGGGTCGAGCCCGCGGTCTCGGTCGATTCATCGCGTGAACCGGCTGCGACCCAGATGCCGATCGTCTCTGAGGCCAGCCCGGGCATGTGTTCAGTGGTCACCGTCAAACCACCGGGGAGGACAGACCGATCGATTCGGCTGCCCTCCCCGGTGTGAGAATCTTTGAGTATCAGTTGTCTGATTCCTCTTCTGTCTCTTCGTCATCGTCGCTGACAGGCGCGAGTGACAGCTTGCCGCGGTCGTCGATCTTCGTGATCTCGACCTGGACCTTCTGGCCGACTCCGACGACGTCTTCGACGTCCTCGACGCGCTTGCCATCGTTGAGCTTGCGCAGCTCGGAGATGTGCAGCAGTCCGTCCTTGCCCGGCGTCAGGGAGACGAATGCGCCGAAGCTCATCGTCTTCACGACCGTGCCGAGGTAGCGTTCGCCGACCTCAGGCACCTGCGGGTTGGCGATGGCGTTGATCATCGAACGGGCAGCTTCGGCAGACTCGCCGTCGGTGGCGCCGATGAGCACGGTTCCGTCGTCTTCGATGCTGATGTCAGCGCCGGTGTCTTCCTGCATCTGGTTGATCATCTTGCCCTTGGGTCCGATGACCTCGCCGATCTTGTCGACGGGGATGTTCACCGAGATGATGCGCGGAGCAGTCGGAGCCATCTCTGCCGGAGCATCGATGGCCTCAGCGATGACGTCGAGGATGACCATGCGGGCTTCCTGCGCCTGCTTGAGCGCGGCACCGAGCACGGAGGCCGGCAGGCCGTCGAGCTTGGTGTCGAGCTGGATCGCCGTGATGAAGTCACGCGTTCCGGCAACCTTGAAGTCCATGTCGCCGAAGGCGTCTTCGGCGCCGAGGATGTCAGTCAGTGCCGCGTATGCGGTCTGGTCACCGGAGTCGGTGGAGATGACATCGGAGACGAGTCCCATGGCGATGCCTGCGACAGGAGCCTGCAGCGGCACACCGGCCGAGAGCATGGCCAGTGTCGAAGCACAGACCGAGCCCATCGAAGTGGAGCCGTTGGAACCGAGAGCCTCTGAGACCTCACGGATGGCGTAGGGGAAGTCCTCGCGCTTGGGCAGAACCGGCACGAGCGCACGTTCAGCCAGTGCACCGTGTCCGATCTCGCGACGCTTCGGGCTGCCCACACGACCGGTCTCTCCGACCGAGTAGGGCGGGAAGTTGTAGTGGTGCATGTAACGCTTCGTGGTCACTGGCGAGAGCGAATCGATGTGCTGTTCGAGCTTGAGCATGTTCAGCGTGGTGACACCCAGGATCTGGGTCTCGCCGCGCTCGAAGATGGCCGAGCCGTGGGCACGTGGGATCACGTTGGTCTCTGCGGTCAGCGGACGGATGTCCTTGAGGCCACGACCGTCGATGCGGATCTGCTCGGTGAGGATGCGCTTGCGCACAACCTGCTTGGTCAGAGCATTGAGGGCCCCGGCGATTTCCTTCTCGCGGCCGGCGAAGCGCTCGCCCAGCTTTTCGAAGAGCTCAGACAGCAGAACTTCGCCTGCGGCTTCGCGCTCCTGCTTGTCAGCGATCTGGAAGTTCTCGGTCTGCTTGGCTTCGGCGAGTTCACGCACTGCTTCGTAGACGTCGTCCTCGTAGTCCTTGAAGACCGGGAATTCGACGGTCGGCTTGGCGGCGCTGTCGGCCAGCTCCTGCTGGGCACGGCAGAGTTCGCTGATGAAGGGCTTCGCTGCTTCGAGTCCCTCGGCCACGACCTCTTCGGTCGGTGCGGGGGCACCGGTCTTGATGCGGTCGATGGCGTTGTCCGTGGCTTCTGCCTCGACCATCATGATCGCAACGTCGTCACCGACAACACGGCCAGCGACGACCATGTTGAACACTGCGTCGTCGAGCTGCGAATGGTTCGGGAAGGCAACCCACTGGCCGTCGATGAGTGCGATGCGCACGCCGCCGATGGGGCCGGAGAAGGGCAGTCCGGAGAGCTGAGTCGACATCGAGGCAGCGTTGATGGCCAGCGCGTCGTAGATGTGATCGGGGTGGATCGACATCACTGTGACGACGACCTGGACCTCGTTGCGCAGTCCCTTCACGAAGGAGGGGCGCAGAGGACGGTCGATGAGACGGCAGGTGAGCACTGCGTCGGTCGAGGGGCGTCCCTCGCGGCGGAAGAACGAACCGGGAATGCGGCCCGCGGCGTACATGCGCTCTTCGACGTCGACGGTCAGGGGGAAGAAGTCGAAGCCCTCACGGGGGTGCTTGCCGGCCGAGGTGGCCGAGAAGAGCATGGTTTCGTCATCGAGGTAGGCGACGGCGGAACCGGCGGCCTGCTGTGCGAGGCGTCCTGTTTCGAAGCGGATGGTGTGTGAACCGTAGCTGCCATTGTCAATGTGCGCTACGGCGGATTCAGGGTTGAGTCCCACGTATTCTCCTTGTAAGTAACCGGTACGCGGACACCTTCGAAGTCCGAAGGCGGAAAGTCCGCGCCAATCCGGTGGATATTGACTTGGACATCCCATGGATCCAAGCCGGTCATCGATCGGGGCCCACGGAACCGGCGTATGTCTGCCCGTTCTTCCGGAGGCCACTACCGAGGACCGAAACGTCCATGGCATGATTGTCCGCTTCGAAGTCTACCGCAGTTGCCTCATTGAGCCATCGAGACGCATGCCACCCGGGCCTGCCGCGAAGAATCGGCCTGCCTCAGAAGACGAAGAAGCGCCCTGCATGATGCAGGACGCTTCGTTTCGTCTGAGGTGACTTGCTCGAACCTGTATCGGTTCGTCTGAGCCGCACTCAATGTCAGGGTGCTGGTCTCAGCGACGCAGACCCAGGCGCTTGATGAGCGAGCGGTAGCGCTCGATCTCGACGCGCTGCAAGTACTTGAGCATACGACGACGCTGACCGACGAGGAGCAGCAGGCCACGACGTGAGTGGTGGTCGTGCTTGTGATCCTTGAAGTGCTCGGTGAGCTCGGTGATCCGGCGGGTCAGCAGCGCAACCTGGACCTCGGGAGAACCGGTGTCGCCCTCGTGAGTTGCATATTCCTTGATGACTTCTTGCTTTTCAGCAGTGCTGAGAGCCATGGACTTCTCCTTTAAGATCGTTGCGCGGCGCCGAGACCTGTCAGTCTCAGCACTATCGAACCGCGGCCGGTGAAAACGGCAGAGTTCAGTTTATCAGGTGTGGAGCACCTCGCGCACATCGGCGATATCCTCGTGCATCTTCACCACGAGTTCGTCCATGCCGGTGAACGTGACCTGTCCACGGATGCGCGAGACGAATTCGAGAGTCATGTGCCTGCCGTAGACGTCGAAATCGCCGAATTCCTTGTCGAGCACATGTGCTTCGACCCGACGAACGCTGCCTTCGAATGTGGGGTTGGTCCCGATGGAGATGGCTGCGGGGTATGGCTGTGTGTCGTCCGAGAAGGTCGCCCATCCGGCGTAGACGCCATCGGCGGGAATGAGCCCTTCGGCATCCTCGGACAGGTTCGCCGTCGGGAACCCGAGGTCGCGGCCTCGAGCGTCGCCGTGGACGACGGTTCCCTCAACCCGATGGTAGCGACCCAGCTGATCAGCAGCCTCGGCGACATCACCGGCGACGATCTGCTCACGGATCCGCGAGGAGGAATATCGTCCCCCGCGTCCGACCTCTTCGATCGTCTCCGTCCGGAACCCGAATTTCTCGCCGAGGTGGCGCAGGGTCTCGATGGTGCCCTCGTTGTCTTTGCCGAAGCGCACATCATCACCGACGACGACGATCTCACAGGCCAGTGCCTCAACGAAGTAGGTGCGAACGAACTCCTCGGCGCTCTGGGAGGCGAAGTCGAGATCGTAGTGCTGGACGAACAGGGCGTCGATGCCGGTGTCGGCGATGAAGTCGGCCTTCTGCTCGGTGCTCGTGATCATCAACGTCGGCTCATCCGTACGGTGGACCGTGCGCGGATGCGGGTCGAAGGTCATAGCCACGGAGCGCAATGAGCGCTCGGCCGCCAGTGCTGCCACCGCCTGGAGAACGGTTTGGTGACCGCGGTGGACCCCGTCGAAGTTGCCCAGGGTCACGACGGTGCCGACATCGCCGGCCCCGACCTCATTCAGTCCGTGATAAAGCTCCACTCGACGCTTGCTCCTTCCGTGCACCGGATCAGGTTATCTCAGAGATGTTCTCACTTGCTAACCCACGTCGGCCTCAGGAGATGACGGCCCAGCCGATCACGCCGATGAGGGAGGCGATTGCGATGGAGACGAAGGTTCCGATGATGAATCGCTCACCAGCGGCGGACGAGGATTTGATCTCGGCGAAGCGGCCGAGGCCCTTGACCGCGACGACGACGGCCATGAGTTCGGGTCGGCCCAGAACAATTGCCCCGGCGATGAGCGCACGCTCGACGATGCCGATCCACATGCCCCCGCGCAGCACTTCAATGTCCTCGCTGCCTGTGCGGCTCGGCTTCGAGCCGGGGCCGTCGTGGGTCATCCGCAGGAACAGCGGCACGAGCGGATATCCGCCACCGGCCGCGACGATTGCTGCAAGGACCGCGATGAGTACGTCAAACCACATGGTCACCTGCCTGAGAGTCGTCCTTCGCGCCGTCGTCCTGATCACGAGTGCCCCGGTCCGCTTCTGCTTTGTCGAGGTGGAAGGTCGCCAGGGCGCAGGCGCCCTCGATGAGCTCGACCCCGCCCGGGGAGAGTACTCGGGAGACTGCCTGTTGGGAGACGTCGAAGTGTGCGGCGATGTCGTGCTGAGTGGCCTCGGGGTGGTCGAGTCGACGGTCGATGTAGCGCCGGGACTGGGGTCGAATGTTCTCAAACGTCCAGATCAACAGGCGCAGGGCGCTTTCGGCCAAGCCCGCATGGTCCGCGCTCGGGTCCACGACAAGGTTCGCCGGAGCACTCTTCGCTGCTTCGACTGCACGTCTGGCCGCGTAGAAGGCTTCGCCTCTGCCCTCGGCAGTTGAAGTGGGAAGTGGATTCTCGACCGAGCCGATTCCGATGCCGATGTGCCACTCGGCCTGTGTGGCCAGCAGGCGTACGGCGAGGGCCACCTGCTCTGGTGAGTCGAGAACGCCCTGCACCTCGTCGCCGATCGTGCGCTCGAAGCCCAGCCGAGTCTCGACCCGGCTCAGAAGTTCCAGCACCTCGGGCACACCATCGGTGCCCTCACGAGATCCTCGCTGATCGATGGTCATGACGTACATGACTCAAGTACACCAAACCCCACGAGAGAAAACAACCGTTTCGCTTGTAATCAATGAAAACAAGCGTATTGGTTGTATCTAGGCAAGATCGATGGCGAAGGCTGTCTGGGACTTGAGCACTCCCCCGGCCCTCACTTCAGCGATGGAGACGAGCTCATCGTCGCAGATCACGACGACCTCACCACTCTCCACCGGGCTCCGGTCG
This sequence comes from Brevibacterium zhoupengii, assembly GCF_021117425.1. Classification (NCBI taxonomy): domain Bacteria; kingdom Bacillati; phylum Actinomycetota; class Actinomycetes; order Micrococcales; family Brevibacteriaceae; genus Brevibacterium; species Brevibacterium zhoupengii. Next base: position 2,900,574 of record NZ_CP088298.1, read on the forward strand.
GTGGTGACGGTCTTGCCCTGCATCAGTGCCTTCGCTTCACCGGCGTCGACGTGCACGGACGGAAGCAGGGTCCGGGCCACCTCGGCGAGCGATGTCAGTGTGGGCGCTGCGGTGTCAAGATCCTCGGGGATCGTGACGGCATCGTCGATGCCGAAGGCACCCACACGGGTGCGCCGCAGCGCGGTGAGATGCCCGTGGACGCCGAGGTTGCCGCCGAGATCGCGGGCCAGGGCACGGACGTATGTTCCCGACGAACAGTCGACTTCGACGTCGACATCGATATGGCCGTCGGCGAGAGCGTAGCGGGTGTCGAGGATCGTGAACTGTGAGATCTCGACCCTGCGCGCCTTGAGCTCGACTTCCTCCCCTGCGCGGACGCGGGCGTAGGAGCGCTGCCCGTTGACCTTGATCGCGGAGACGGCGCTGGGAACCTGGTCGATGGGACCGGTCAGCGCAGAGACGCCCTGGGCGATTCGGGTATCGGTGACGGCCGCCAGCGCTGAGGGTTCGGCGAAGAGATCCGGCTCCGAGTCCGCGTCGTCGGTCGGCGTGGCCGAGCCGAGGCGGATCGTGGCCAGGTAGGTCTTGGACACACCGGTGATGTAGCCCAGAAGTTTGGTCCCGCGACCGAGGCCGAGAACGAGGACGCCGGTAGCCATCGGATCGAGGGTTCCGGCATGCCCGACCTTGCGGGTGCCGTACCAGCGCCGAATCCGTGAGACGACGCCGTGGGAGGTCAGGCCTTGGGGCTTATCGCAGACAAGGATGCCCTGTGGGGAAGTATCGCTCACGCGTCAGTGGCGATCAGTTGAACGAGACGTGCACGTGGTCGAAGTGGTTGTCCGTGGGTGATCCACGATCTTCCATGCTCGACCAGCCGCTGCCCGGGTTCCAGATGCGCTGTTCCCAGATCACGTACTTGACGTTGAGTGCTCCGGAGTTCTTGATCAGGTAGTCCGCGATGCGGTCGCCGGTGGCGCCGGTGATCATGATGTCGACGGCTCCGCCGGTGTAGTGGTCCGAGGTGCCTGAACCTGGGCGGACGCCGCCGTAGGTCTTGACCTCGGGGAACTTCGCACACACGGCACGGTAGCCGTTGACCGCGTTGGGCTGCAGTCCGGACTCGATCGACGAAGAGACCGAGCAGGGCTCGTTCGAGATGCCCTCAGGCGTGTCTCCGCCGGATGACTTCTCATCCGAATCCGAGGACTTGTCATCGGATGACTTCTCGTCTGATGTCGACGCGCCGCCGGAGTTGGTCTCGGCCTTCTCCGTCGTCGGAGAGGGCTTGGGTTTGGGGGTCTTGACGTCGAGTGTCGTCTTCGAGGTCTTGTTCTTGTACTTGGGATCGTCCTTGACGTCCTTGAGGTACTCTTCGCCGGCCTTCTCGCGCTGAGCGTCGATCTCATCCTGGCTGACAGCCGAGGGGCTCGACTGCGACTCCTGCGCGGAGGTGTCAGCGGCTTCGGTCGTGACATTTCCGGCCTCTGGCGGGCTCATGACGACAGTGGAGCCGACGACGGCGGCGGTGGCCGCGGCCGGAACCGCGATCGCGGCAACGACGGGACGCTGGCGGACGGTGGCCAACACCGAGGTGGCAGTTGACGGCGCGTCCGAGGAGTGCCGACCGGCTGAGCGCTTGCTGGCGGGAGTCAGATCCCGGACCAACTGCTTGGCAAAGCCAGGCTTTGGCGAAGAGTGCTTACCCAATTCAGAATTCCCTTAACAGAGTCGTAATCATTTCGTTACCGGAAAAAGTCTAAACCAGAAGTGAAAGATAACAAAACTGTTACGTGAAGTTTTTTCTCCGAAGTGACTGAGATCGCGATTGGGCCTACGCATTCAGCCGGGCCCAGCCGTGCTTAGCCGTGTGCCTGCGGCGGAGTGTCGCTGGCTCAGGCCTCGTCGTCGGTCTTCTTGTAGGGATCTTCATCCCCGGCAGGCTTCGCACCCTTGGCGAGGTCTGCAACCCGTGCATCGTCGGCTGCGGCCTTGGCCAGAAGTCCATCGAGATGGGCGGCAGCCTCGGGCACTGCGTCGGCGATGAATTCGAGGCTCGGGGTCAGTCGAATCGTCAGACCCTTGCCGACCTCTGAACGGATGAAGCCCTTCGCCGACTCCAGCGCTTTGCCTGTCGCTTCGAGGTCCTGTCCGTCACCGAAGACCGTGTAGAAGATCGAGGCGTGCTGCAGGTCTCCGGTCACGCGCACATCGGTGACCGTGACGAAACCGAGACGTGGGTCTTTGAGCCTGCGTTCGATCGTGCTGGCGACGATGACCTTGATCTGGTCGGCGATCTTACGCGCCCGAGTTGCATCTGCCATGGTGTTTTCCTTCTTCATCTGAACTGTGTCTGGGGTGGAGCTGGAACTGTGTCATTTGGTGTGACTGTGTCTGAGTTTCTGGGTGTATCTGTGTCACCGGGAGTGACCGTGTATCCGCGCCGACGAGCCAACTCCCCCGGCACATTCTCTCATTGCCGGGACTGTCATGATGTCGACTGCCATGACGTCGACCGTGGTGGTGCGGAACTGCGAACCGGCCCGACAACCGCAGACCGGGTCCTGCCCGGGTGGTGTGCGGGCGAGTGGACTCTTGCCACCCGCTCGCACACAACCCGTTCAGAACCCGGTGCGGACTGCGATGTGCTGATCAGTCGCGCGGCTTCTCACGCATCTCGACGGTCTCGATGATGTCACCGACACGCAGATCGTTGAAGCTGCCCAGTCCGATACCGCACTCGAATCCTTCGCGGACCTCGGTGGCATCGTCCTTGAAGCGGCGCAGGGACTCGATCTTGACCTTGTCCCCGATGACCACTCCATCACGGGTGACGCGAGCGGTCGCGTTCCTGGTGATGTGACCATCGCGAACGATGGAGCCGGCAATGTTGCCGAACTTGGAGGAGCGGAAGACTTCGCGGATCTCCGCGGTGCCTGTCTGGACCTCTTCGTACTCCGGCTTGAGCATGCCCTTGAGCGAGCTCTCGATGTCGTCGATCGCCTGGTAGATGACCGAGTAGTAACGGACATCGACGCCTTCGCGCTCGGCCAGGTCGCGTGCCTTCGCTTCCGGACGGACGTTGAAGCCGAGGACGATCGCGTTGTCGACCGTGGCCAGGTTGATGTCGTTCTCCGTGATCGCACCCACACCGCGGTGGATGATGCGCAGGTCGACGTCGTCGCCCACATCGATCTTGAGCAGCGAGTCCTCCAGTGCTTCGACAGCACCCGAGACGTCGCCCTTGAGGATGAGGTTGAGCATGTCGACCTTGCCCTCGGCGAGTGCCTTGGTGAAGTCCTCGAGGCTGATGCGCTTGCGACCGCGGGCCTGAGCGGCATTGCGCTCGATGGCGTCGCGCTTCTCAGCGATCTGACGTGCTGTGCGGTCGTCCTCGGTGGAGATGAACGTATCGCCGGCACGCGGCACGGAGGACAGACCCAGCACCTGCACGGGACGGGATGGTCCCGCCTCCTCGACGAGGTTGCCGTTCTCATCGAACATCGCACGGACACGGCCGTAGGCAGTGCCGCAGACGATCGCATCGCCCTGGCGCAGTGTGCCGGAGTCGACGAGCACGGTCGCAACCGCGCCGCGGCCCTTGTCGAGCTTGGCTTCGATCGCGATGCCGCGAGCCGACTTGTCGGGATTCGCCCGCAGGTCGAGTGCGGCGTCGGTGGTCAGCAGCACGGATTCGAGCAGCTGGTCGATGCCTTCGCGCTTGAGCGCAGAGATCGGCACGAACATGGTCTCGCCGCCGTATTCCTCGGCCACCAGGTTGTACTCGGTCAGCTGCTGCATGACCTTCGAGGGGTTGGCGCCCTCCTTATCGATCTTGTTGACCGCGACCACGATCGGAATGTCCGCCGCCTGAGCGTGGCTGAGCGCTTCAACGGTCTGCGGCATCACACCGTCGTCGGCTGCGACCACGAGGATCGCGAGGTCCGTCGACTTCGCACCGCGGGCACGCATGGCGGTGAACGCCTCGTGGCCCGGAGTATCGAGGAAGGTGATCTTGCGATCGGCGCCTTCGTGCTCGACCTCGGCCTGGTAGGCACCGATGTGCTGGGTGATTCCGCCGGCTTCGCGTGCCGCCACGTTCGCTGAGCGAATGGCGTCGAGAAGCTTGGTCTTACCGTGGTCGACGTGACCCATGACGGTGACGACCGGTGGACGTGCTGCGAGATCCTCGTCGTCCTCGTCCGCGGCTTCCGCGTCAAGGTCGATGTCGAAGGTCTCGAGCAGCTCACGGTCTTCGTCCTCGGGTGAGACGATCTCGATCTTGTAGCCGAGTTCCTCGCCGAGAACCTCGAAGGTCCCCTCGTCGAGAGACTGGGTGATGGTCGCCATCTCGCCGAGGTGGAAGAGCACCGTGACGAGGTTCGTCGGATCGGTGTTGATCTTCTCAGCGAAGTCGGCCAGCGAGGATCCGCGGCGCAGGCGCAGCGGAGTCGAGCCGTCGCCGCGTGGAACAGAGACGCCACCGACGGACGGTGTCTGCATCTGTTCGAACTCGGCGCGCTTGGCCCGCTTCGACTTGCGTCCCTTCTGACGGGGACCTCCGCCACGGCCGAATGCACCCTGTGTGCTGCCGCGACCGCGGCCTGAACCACGACCGCCTGGACCGCCTCCGGGTCCGCGACGACCTGCAGGTGCGCCGCCTGGAGCTGCACCTGGTGCACCGGGTGCGCCACCGCCGGCGGGCGCGTTGCCACGTCCTCCGCCGCGACCGCGACCTGGGGCCGGCTTGTTGAGAGCCGAGTTCTTCATCATCGATGGGTTGGGGCGAGGTGCGCCCGGGCGTGGTGCCGGACGTGGACCTGCTGCGCCTTCCTCACCGGATGCGCGAGGAGGCTTCTGACCTGGCTTCGGCATTCCCTGCGAGTTGGCGAACGGGTTGTTGCCCGGACGTGCTCCTGGACCGCCTTGACCGCCCTGGCCACCTTGGCCGCCGGGGCGATTGCCGGACTTCGGTCCACCGCGGCCTGCCGGTTTGGGCATGCCCTGGGCTGGAGCGAAGGGGTTGTTGCCGGGACGAGCCGGCGAACGGCCGCCTGGCTTCGGGGCAGAGCCCGGCTTGGGAGCCGAGCCTGGTTTGGGAGCTGCACCCGGCTTCGGTGCAGCGCCTGGCTTCGGTGCGTTCGCACGTGGCGCAGGTTTGGTCTGCTCAGCGGATGCTTCGGCTGCTGCCGGAGCTGCCGGGGTGTCATCAGCCTTGGGCTCTGCAGCGGGCTTCGACTCAGCAGCAGGAGTAGCTGCAGGCTTCGCGCCCGGCTTCGCACCGGTGGGCTTGGCTGCGGGCTTTTCCGCTGCAGGGGTGCTTTCGGCTGCTTCGCTTGGTGTCGAGGCTGCTTTGGCGCCGGGCTTAGCGCCTGGCTTGGCGGCAGTCTTCGCACCGGGCTTGGGAGCGCCGGGCTTCGCTGCGGGCTTTGCGCCCGGCTTGGCTGCCGGCTTCGTCTCGGCGGAGGCGCTGGAGGCCTTGTCTCCGCTGGACTTGGCCGGAGCGGAATCGGCGAATGCTTCCTTCACCTTCCGCACGACGGGTGCTTCGAGGGTCGAGGAAGCGGAGCGAACGAATTCGCCCAGGTCCTGGAGTTTCTCGAGGACGTTCTTACTTGTAGTGCCGAGCTCTTTCGCGAGCTCATGGACACGGGGCTTTGCCACAGTTCTCCTGTCCGGGTTCTTTCCCGGTCAGGAAAGAACCTCATCAATGAAGAGCAGTTCTCATTTCACTGCTCTCTCGAATTCCGATAGCGGTGTCATCGCACGACACTCACAACTTGTCATCCATTCGGGCTACCCGCTCTTCTTGGGTTCGGTATCCATCCTCGGCAGGTCCGAGGCGGTGACCTTCGTTCGAAAGGCTCGAGCGAAGGATGCGGCCGTCAATGCCTTCTTCAGGCATGTGGCGTCCGGGTGCACCCAGGCTCCTCGTCCCGGCAGTGTCGCTGACACGTCATGGACGATGGCCGGATGCTGATCAGGTCGAATCACGAATCGTGTGAGTTCGTCCCGGTCGGCCTTTTGCCTGCAGGCGATGCACGTCCTTCGAGGTGCCTCGCCTACAATCACAGTACATAATTCTACAGCACTTCCGTCCCCACCCGTGCCACGCCCCGGGTGGTTCAGATCACGCTCGATGCCTATTCGCCTGGGACGATGTCGATCTTCCAGCCGGTGAGCTTGGCAGCCAGGCGGGCGTTCTGCCCTTCTTTGCCGATCGCCAGGGAGAGCTGGTCCCGGGGCACGATGGCACGAGACTCCTGCAGGTCGGGATCAAGGATGTCGACCTTGCTCGCCTTGGCTGGTGAAAGCGCGTGGCCGATGAACTTGGCCGGGTCGTCGCTGTAGTCGACGATGTCGATCTTCTCCTGGCCCAGTTCGTTCATCACGGCCCGCACTCGAGATCCGAGTTCGCCGATGCACGAGCCCTTCGCGTTGACTCCGGGCTTCGTGGCGCGCACAGCCAGTTTGGTCCGGTGGCCGGCCTCACGTGCCAGGGAGACGATCTCGACGGTGCCATCCGCGATCTCGGGCGCTTCGTGCGCAAACAGCCGACGTACGAGGTTCGGGTGAGTGCGCGAGACGGTGACCGATGTTCCCTTCGGTCCCTTATGCACGTCGGCGATGTAGACACGCAGGCGAGTTCCGTGACGGTAGGACTCACCGGGAACCTGCTCATGCGGTGGCAGAACTGCCTCGACATCACCGAGGTCGACCTGGACCATCTGCGGATCCCTGCCCTGCTGAATGGTGCCGGAGACGATCTCGCCCTCGCGGCCCTTGAAGTTGCCGAGCACCGATTCGTCTTCGACGTCGCGCAGGCGCTGGTGGATGACCTGGCGTGCCGTCTGCGCAGCGATGCGCCCGAAGCCGGTGGGGGTGTCGTCGAATTCGCCGATCGGATTGTCATCGTTGTCGAACTCGACCGCGAGGATGCGAACCTCGCCCGTGGTCTTGTCCAGTTCGGCGCGGGAATCAGGCCACGCGCCCTCGGTCTTCTGATAGGCAAGGAAGAGCGCTTGTTCGATGAGTTCGATCAGAGTGTCGAGCGGAATCTCCCGCTCTCGCTCGATAATGCGCAGAACACTGAGGTCGATATCCATGGCCTATATCCTCTCCGGCTCCCTCGAGCATTGAATTGTCGGTCTTCATTTATGCAGGCGTGACATTCTATCTCAGATTACGCTCACCGAAATTTGAGTTCGACCTGCGCCTTGACGATGTCGCCGAGCTTGACCGTGCGCTTCTCACGACTGGCGGGATCGATGCCCGAGATTGAGTGATCGCCCACATCGTCGAGATCGAGCTTGAAAGTGTCCTTCTTCGTGCTGATTTCGAGTCGACGGCCGAGCACGCGCTTGAATTGCCGAGGCTTCTCCAGCTTCCGCGTCGCACCCGGACTGGTGACCTCAAGCTGATAGGGCTTGTCACGGAAGACCTCGACTTCGTCGAGGGTGTCACCGACGAGACGGCTCGATTCGGCGATCTTGTCCATCGACATCGGTTCCGTGCTGGACTCGTCGAGGTCGACGACGACCGTCAGTGCCCGTCGCTGGCCCGCTGCCACTGCCTTCACCGATTCCAGGTAGAACCCGGAGGCCTGCAGCGGTTCCCGCAGAAGCTCCTCGATCTGCGCCACGTCCTCGTCCATGTATCCTCCAGTCCTCGTTCCGTCAGCGGAGCGAACCCCGCGCGGAACTGTTGTCTCTGCCCTGCTGCTTGCCTATTCTCCAACCCTAAGCGACTCCTCGGTTGAGGTTAAGCATCCGCTAGGATTGGCCTATGCGTTTTCCCGTCAGCCGTCGCGCTCTTCTCCTCTTCGGTGCGAGCGGGGCGAGCCTGAGCCTGCTGTCGGGCTGTGGTGTGAGACTCGATACTCCCCCAGACGTGCCGACGCTCGATGAGACGAATCAGCTGCGCAATCGGATTGCCCGAATCCTCACCGCCACGACTCCCGGAGACAAGGACCCGGAGACCTCCGGTGAGGCCCTGCAGAAATTCCGGGACGCCATCGGCCCCGTCTGGTCCCCGCCGACGGAGATGGCCACCGAACCCCCACCGACCGAGGAGCAGCGCACCTACATCGCCGCCGCAGAGGTGGTCACCACTGCCGTATTCACCGACCTGTCGACCTTAGGCTCAGGCCTCAACCCCGTCCTGGTCGACGTGGCGACCGGCCTTGCCCTGACCGCCGGGACGAAGGACGCCGAAATCATCCGCAGCTCAGATGCCCTGGTTCGAGAATCACGCAGTTCCAGTCCCGCAGATTCCTCGGCAGAGCCGGGAACTGCAGAGGCCACCAAATCCCCCGGTGAACAGGTGCCGACGGCTGATGATTCCGCTGCTCCCCCAATGTGGAATGCGATACTCAGCCAGGCAAGAGCCGCCTCCTACGGGTACGAGCGACTCGCCGTGAACTTCGATTCCAAGTCAACCGAACGCAGACGTGCCGTGGCCCGTCTGGAGTCGCTGGGGTCTCTGGCTGGCGAAATGCTTGAGCGCCTCGGCGAGAACAACGCAGATCCGGGTGCTCCGTCATGGAAGCTCGACCCCAGTCCCACCGACCCGGAGACTGCCAAAGAACTGGCGCTGGCTCTTGAAGACGGAATCGCCGCAGCCCTCCTGCCGTGGCTGCAGATGGACACACGGGCGGCACTGCGCCTCTGGGAATCCGCCCGCACGCGCACGGTCTTCGCCACCCCGCAGGTGCTCCGGTACACCTATTCCGGGGACTCCGGAGAGGCGGAGGCACAGAAGTGAAGGTCCCACCAGTCCTGTTCAACGCCACTCGAGACATCATCGGCGAATTCCGCACCACCTCCTGGGTCGCGGCCCTGGACTTCATGGCCAGCGAGCTCGCCGACCGGTGGAAGCTGACCTTCGACGATGTCCCCGGTTCACCGTGGGCAGGCTGCGAGAGCCTCGTCATTCCAGTCCTGACCCAGGAGCACTACCAGGGAGTGCTGCGGTTCGCGGCCCCCACCTCGGCGCATACGGCCGCACATGCACAGGCCCTGCGGGCGCTGAAGATGTGGAACGGGCATGGTGCCGTCCGGGTGATCAGGGACGATCACAGCTTCCGGGTGACACTGCAGGAGCGGCTGCGAACGAAGGACAATCTCTCCGTGCTGCCTTTGGCTGATGTACCTCCGGTGTGGGGTGCTCTGCAGCGGTCTCTGGAGGTTCCGGCGGATTCAGATTTCCTGCGGGTCCAGGACGTGGCCGCGGGATGGTTGACCACCTTCGATGCCGACGCCGGGCTGCTCAGCGGCTGGTCCGAGGCTGGTCCCGGTGATTCGCTGCTGCTCTCGTTCGCGCGCAATTGGATGCACACGCTGGCTGCGTCTGAGGAGAACTGGCTCATCCACGCAGATCTGCACTACTACAACATCCTTGCCGGCAATCCCGATGCCTCCGGGATCGCAACGTGGAAGGCCATTGATCCGCAGCCGCTGTCGGGACCGACCGCCTACACCTTGGCACCGGTGTTGTGGAACCGTCTCGTCGAGATCCCAGCCCAGCATCCCCAGGCCCAGGCCGCATGGCTGCGCGGATTCGCCACCGATCTCGCCCTGTGCGCGGGCATGGACCCGCAGTATGGGATGGGTGCCGCAGTCGCCCGGGAGATCACCAACATGTTCTGGTATTTGAAGTCTGCCCGCAGCGGTTCGAATGCGGCTCTGGCCGATGCCGCCCGCTCACTGTGGGTCGCCCGTGCCCTCTCGGGTGCCGATGTCGCCGGCGTCAATGCCCACGCGCTCAAACCCATCGGCTGATCACCCCGCCGCTAATACTCCCTGACGTCACTAATGCCGCATGGCGCCGGGCGCATTTAGTGACGTCGGGGAGGTTTAGCGATGGAATACCTCAATGGACGAGGCCGGAGATCACGTCGTAGCCGAGTTTGATGATCATCGCGGAGACCACGACGACGAAGACGACTCGAACGAAGCCGGACCCCTTCTTCAATGCCGTCCGGGCACCGAAGATTCCGCCTGCGACATTGCCCACGGCGACAACGAGGCCGAGCGCCCACACGACCTGACCATCGGGGATGAAGAAGACGAGGGCTCCGAAGTTCGTCGCCCAGTTGATGACCTTCGCCGTGGCTGAGGCCTGGAGGAATGAGAATCCGATGACCGTGACGAACGCGATGACGAGGAAGGAACCGGTGCCGGGTCCGAGCACTCCGTCGTAGATGCCGATGACCAGGCCGATCAGCCATGACAGACCATGGTGACGTTTCGAGGACTCCCCGAATCGCAGCGTCGCATCGGCGCCGAGGCTGGGGTTGAGGACCGTGAAGAGTCCGACCCCGATGAGCGCGACCAGAATGATCGGAGTGAAGAGTTCACCGGGGACCAGGGTCGCGAGTTTGGCGCCGAAGACGGCACCGAGGAACGCCGTGGCAGCAGCAGGGATCGTCGCCGAACGGTCGGGTGTGATTGTGCGCAGATAGGTCACCGCCGAGGCGGTCGTGCCCGCGATCGAGCCCACCTTGTTCGTGGCCACGGCCTGGACCGGTGTCATGCCCGGCACCAGCAGCAGTGCCGGAAGCTGGATCAGACCCCCGCCGCCGACGACGGCATCGATCCACCCGGCCAGCACACCCGCGGCCAACAGCCACAGAAGCATGCCGAGGGTGACATCGATGCCTGCGGTGAGAGCCTCCATCACCTACGTCGGTTCACCGAGCAGGTGCTTCGGCAATCGCGGCGTCCGCCGCAGCATCGGCAGCGGCGTAGGCGGCACGAATCGTAGCCACGGTGCCAGCGACCACCTCGGCGACGGGCACTTCCTGCTTCTCATCTGCGAGACGGTTGCGGACTTCGACGACTCCATCGGCCAGTCCGCGACCGACGACGATCACGGTCGGGATGCCGATGAGTTCGGCATCGGCGAATTTGAAACCGGGTGAGACCTTGAGGCGATCGTCGAGGAGGACGCTGACGCCTTCGGACTCGAGCTCGGCTGTCAGCTTCTCCGCCGCCTCGGCGATCTCTTCGCCCTTGCCGGCAGCGATGATGTGCACGTCGGCCGGAGCCAGGTGCTGAGGCCAGAGGAGGCCGGATTCGCTGTGGTATTCCTCCGCGATGCAGGCCATGACACGGGTGACGCCGAGACCGTAGGAGCCCATGGTCACGGTCGTGGCCTTGCCGTTCTGGTCAAGGACCTTGAGGTCGAGGGCCTCGGCGTACTTGCGGCCGAGTTTGAAGATCTGACCGATCTCGACACCGCGGGCCAGCTCCAGCGGACCGGAACCGTCGGGTGCCGGGTCACCGAGGACCACCCCTGCGGCTTCGATGGTGCCATCAGCGGTGAAGTCACGACCGGCGACGAGGTCGAAGACGTGGCGGCCGGGCTCGTTGGCGCCGGTGATCCAGCGGGTGCCGTCGACGACGCGGGGATCGAGGAGGTAGCGGATCTTCGAGGTGCCTTCGAGGCCGAGGATCTGATTGTCGAGGTCGTTGCCCGGTCCGATGTAGCCCCTGACGAGCTCCGGGTGGGCTGCGAGGTCCTCGCTGGTGGCGGCCTCGAGGTCGACCTCGCCGTTGCCGAGCATTCCGGTGCCGGCGGCGCGATCGAGGTCGACGTCCCGGTCTCCGGGCAGGCCGATGACGATGATCTCGCGGGTGCCGTCGGGGTGGGTGACGGCGCAGACGACGTTCTTGAGCGTGTCCGCTGCGGTCCAGGCGCGGTCCTCGCGAGGGTGGTTCGCATTGGCGGCGTCGACGAGGGTCTCGATCGTGGGCGTGTCGGGGGTGTCCTCGACGTGGGCCGCGGGAGAGTTCTCGAACGGGATCGTCTCGGGCACGATCGAGGTCACTGCCTCGACGTTGGCGGCGTATCCGCCGGGTGAGCGCACGAAGGTGTCTTCGCCGACCTCGGAGGGGTAGATGAACTCCTCGGTGCCGGAGCCGCCCATGGCACCCGGGGTGGCCTTGACCGGCAGGCAGGGCACGCCGAGGCGGGCGAAGGCTCGCAGGTAGGCCACGCGCATCGCTTCGTAGGAGGCGTCGAGTCCGGCATCGTCGATGTCGAAGGAGTAGGCGTCCTTCATGATGAATTCGCGTCCGCGCAGCAGGCCTGCGCGGGGGCGTGCCTCGTCACGGTACTTGGTCTGGACCTGGTAGATGGACAGCGGCAGGTCCTTGTAGGAGGAGTAGAGGTCCTTGACCAGGAGGGTGAAGACCTCTTCGTGGGTCGGGGCCAGGATGTAGTCGTTGTCCTTGCGGTCCTTGAGGTGGAAGAGGTCGGGGCCGAAGGCTTCCCAGCGTCCGGACTTGCGGTACGGGTCGGCGGGCAGCAGACCGGGGAAGTGGACTTCCTGTGACCCGGCGCGGGCCATCTCCTCGCGCACGATGGTTTCGATCTTGCCCAGGACCTGCAGTCCCAGGGGCAGCCATGTGTAGATCCCCGGTGCCGATCGGCGGATGTATCCCGCACGGTGCAGAAGTTTGTGGCTGGCGACCTCGGCACCGACCGGGTCTTCCTTCTGGGTTCGCACAAACAGGGACGACATGCGCAGGGCCATGGGTGATACTCCTCAACTTGTCAAGACTCAGATCGAACACTATCGCACGCGAGTATCCGCACTGCAATTGTGAGACCAAACCGTTCTGCGGCTCACACAGACAGGGCCGGTGAGGGGTGGTGGAGGTTCTGTCTGTGAGCGCGGATTCGTCAGGTGGTGGAAGCGAATTAGACTGGTGGGCACAGACGTCCACCAGGGCCTGAGCGAATTGGGCCGAATCGCTGACCGACCGAATTTCTGACCGATACGAAGAGCATGCCTGATTCCACTCAACTGACGCAGTTCCCGCGGCCCTCGGTCGCGGTCGACACCGCAGTCCTCTGCCCCGTTCCCCGACGTGGCCTGCACGTGCTCCTCACCCATTCCGGCGACGGTGCCTGGCAGCTGCCGGGATCGATTCTGCGACCCCAGGAACGCCTCGCCGAGGCGGTCGCGCGGTGTCTGCGCGAGAAGGCGAGGCTCGTCGATCGTGCCCCGGTTCAGCTCCATGTCTTCGACCAGCCCGATCGTGATGATCGTGGCTGGGTGATCTCGGTGGCCCACCTCGACGTGCTCTCGACGAGGGATGTGGGGTTCGGCGATGCCAGCTCCCCAGAGACCGAACCGGATCCGCAGGATGCCCGGAGACGAAAACTGGCACCCGTGCATTCGGTGCGTGAACTCAGCGCCGAGCATCAGGAGATCGTGCGGGTTGCGGTGCATCGCCTGCGCGCCCTGCACGAACGCACCCCCGATCCGTTCGGACTGCTGCCGGAGGAGTTCTCGCTGCGGCAGCTGCGTGAGCTGCATGAGATCGTCTCGGGAGAGAACCTGCAGGCGGATACCTTTCGCCGCACGATGCTGCCCCTGCTCGCACCCACCGGACAGGCGGTGTCCCAAGGTCGCGGCCGCCCTGCCCAGACGTTCACCCGCCGCAGCGAGATCGCTCTGCGCAGCGATGCCGACCACGTGATTCCGAGTGCAGGAGACGCGGACCAAGCTGCAGGCAGAGCTGCACCGAGTACAGGCGACGTTCCACCGAGTGCAGATGACGCGGCCCCGAGTGCAGGCGCAGACGGGACTCGGCGCTGAGTGCTGACGATCATGGAGGCTGACTATGGAGATTGACCGCTCCCCCGGCAAACACGTGCGCGTGGATGTCTGGCTGTGGACGACCCGGATGTTCAAGACCCGGAACCTGGCGACCCAAGCCTGTCGGGGCGGACACGTCCAGGTCGAGGGCCAGCGAGTCAAGGCGGCGCAGAAGGTCTCCGTCGGCCAGGAGGTGCGCGTGCGCAAGGCCGGCACCGAGTTCATCTGGAAGATCACCGGGTTCATTCCCACGCGTCCCCAGGCTGCGATCGCCGTGCAGTGCTACGAAGACCTCACCCCGCCGCCCGATCCTGCTCTGCGCGGATTCGTCCCCCGCAGAGACAAGGGCTTGGGCCGGCCGACGAAGAAGGACCGGCGCGAGATGGAGAAGTTCCTGGGAGACATGGCCAAGCCCCAGAATCGCGATCGCCGAGACCACTGATCAGGCCAGCGAGAGTTCGAGTTGCTGCGACTGACGTGCGACTTGTCGTCGAAAGCACAGCCGACGCTCGAAAGCAGACTCCCTGAGCTCGACCCCCGGCGCTACCCTCTGCTCTCGACGCCGCCCTCTGCTCTCGACGCCAGGGCCGGCTCAGGCTCAGTACATGACGGTGGCGAAGGTGCCGACCTGTTCGAAGCCGACTCGCGTGTACATGCGCAGGGCCACCTCGTTGTAGTCGTTGGCGTAGAGGCTGACCGTAGTGTGCCCGGCCGCCCGAGTCTGTGCCACAACGGCCGCCATTCCGGCAGCCCCCAGACCTTGTTGGCGCACATCGGGATGGACCCAGACGCCCTGCACCTGAACGATGCGCGGTGCACGAATTCCGATGTCGGCCTTGAACAGCACCTGCTCGGGCTGCTCGGTCGCCGGCCAGCGGCCTACCAACCCGCCTTGCGGCAGAGTGTCAGAGATACGGGCGAAGCAGTTCTTGCCCCGGATAATGTTGCGGACTCGGGCCAGGTAGCTGGACTGACCGCCTTCGATCGGAGAGAAGCCCACCTCGTTGGTGAACATGTCGACGCTGGCGGCGAACACCGCAGGCAGCTGCTCCACCGTGACCAGGTGCACCGCTTCGTCGGGGTCGACCAAGGGGTCGGAACTGATCGCCAGCAGCGGCTGCCGATCGCGGACACCGCGGGCACGGCCCCAGTTCAGGCGGTTGTGCAGATCGAGGATGATCTCCCGGGAACCGATGAGGGAGCAGGAGTAGCGCCCATCGGCGTTGAGCTTCTCTGCAAGTGCCTGGTTCGTTGCCGGGGTCGCAGCGACGGGAATGATGTTCCCACCCACCCAGTAGGCGGAAACCGGGCGGTCACCGTCGAAGACACCCAACACGGTACCGGCCGGTGAGTTCATCTGCGCTGTGCCGGTGATTTCGATCAGCGCGATGAGGTAGACGTTCTCGCACGGATTGAGTGCCAGCAGGCTCTTCAGCCACCCGGTGTGCTGATGTCCCAGACGAGCGACTCTCAGCACCAGAGAGCCTCCTTGTTCTGATCCTCACACACCGGGGAGCTTTTCGAGATGGTTCGGGTTTCAGCCGACGACGACGTCAGGTGATCCGGACGGGGCGTCGGACTCCGCTGCGATGCGGTTGGCCTCTTCGATGAGAGTCTCGACGATCAGAGCCTCGGGCACGGTCTTGATGACCTCGCCCTTGACGAAGATCTGGCCCTTGCCGTTGCCGCTGGCCACACCGAGGTCGGCCTCACGGGCTTCACCGGGACCGTTGACGACACAGCCCATAACGGCGACTCGCAGAGGAACTTCCATCCCTTCGAGACCGGCCGTGACCTTGTCCGCAAGGCTGTAGACGTCGACCTGGGCGCGTCCGCAGGACGGGCAGGAGACGATCTCGAGCTTGCGTGGTTTGAGGTTGAGGCTCTCTAGAATCTGGTTGCCGACCTTGATCTCCTCCACCGGTGGTGCGGAGAGGGAGACGCGAATCGTGTCGCCGATGCCCTGCGACAGAAGCGAACCGAAGGCGGTGGCGGACTTGATCGTGCCCTGGAAGGCGGGCCCTGCCTCGGTGACACCCAGGTGCAGGGGCCAGTCACCGCGTTCGGCGAGCAGCTCGTAGGCGCGGACCATGACCACGGGGTCATTGTGCTTGACGGAGATCTTGAAGTCGTGGAAATCGTGTTCTTCGAACAGCGAAGCCTCCCACACGGCGGACTCGACGAGCGCTTCCGGAGTGGCCTTGCCGTATTTCTCCATGATGCGCTTGTCCAGGGATCCGGCGTTGACACCGATCCTGATCGAGGTCCCGGCGTCGTTTGCCGCCTTCGAGATCTGCTTGACCTGATCGTCGAATTTGCGAATGTTGCCGGGGTTGACGCGGACCGCGCCGCAGCCGGCGTCGATCGCGGCGTAGACGTACTTCGGCTGGAAGTGGATGTCAGCGATGACCGGGATCTGCGACTTCTGTGCGATCACCGGCAGTGCCGCAGCATCATCGGGCGAAGGGCAGGCCACTCGCACGATGTCACAGCCTGCGGCGGTAAGTTCGGCGATCTGCTGCAGAGTCCCGTTGATGTCAGTGGTCTGAGTCGTCGTCATCGATTGGACGCTGACAGGGAAATCGGAACCGACGCCGACCTTTCCGACCTGGATCTGTCGCGTTTTACGGCGCGGCGAGAGCACAGGAGGTGGTGGGGCAGGCATTCCGAGGTTGACCGATGTCACGAAGACATTCCCTTCATTGACGACTGGGGACCAGACTGATCGTTCGAGTCATTCATATTGTAGGACTTCAAACCGTGTCCGGGCTCTCCGATCACGGTGTGATCGCTCACCACAGCATCATTTCGCAGGTATCGTGAAGGAAACTTGCCGTCCCATCCCAGAAGATAGCCGTGAGCCGAGGAGATTTCGTGCCATTCACCCACCCCGATACGCAGGCCATCATCTCCCGACTCGAATCTGCGGCGACGTCTCTGGCCGAGCAGGGCGGAACCCTGGCCTGGGGCGTCTTTCCCAAAGGTGAGGCCGGGACCGTGGCCAACGGCGAAGTTCCCTACCGGATCGCTTCGATGACGAAGTCGTTCACGGCCGCAGCGATCGGACGGCTCAGGGCCCAGGGATTGGATATCGACATGCCCTTGGGTCGGCTCCTGCCCGAACTCAGCGGCACAGCGATCGCCGATCGCACCTGCCGACAGGCGCTGACGATGGGAACCGGGTTCACGAAGGACGATCCGTGGGCCGATCGGGTGGAGGCGATGACGGGTGCCGAGCTCATCGACTATCTCAAGCGCGGAGCCATCCCCATCGCACCGGCAGATACCGGATACGAGTACTCCAACCTCGGGTATGCCCTGCTCGGTCTCGTCGCCGAGGCGGTGGCTGGAAAATCGTTCATCGACGTCGTCACCGCCGAGGTGCTCGCGCCCTTGGGACTGACCCGCACCGGCTTCGACATCGCCGAATTCCCGGACCTGATGCCAGGAATCCGCATCGACTTCAACGGTCACAACCACCCGGCCGAACTCACCGGCCCCGGGGTCTTCTCCCCCATCGGCGGAGTCATTTCCACGGTCAACGACATCGGAACCTGGATGTGCGCCCACCTGGACGCCCTGGAAGACATTGATTCCTACGAACCTGGCGCACTGCCGCGGATTCTCACGGACAATCAGCAGTCCCATCGCCTCATCGAGATCCAACACAGTGAGCATCACACCGAATCCGTCAACTACGGCTTCGGCCTGCAGCCGCGCCTGGACTCCAGGTTCGGTCGGATCGTCTGCCATTCCGGTGGCTACCCTGGTTACGGCTCTCACATGCGGTGGTTCCCGGACCTGGGGCTGAGCATCGTCGTCTTCGGCAATACGACCTACTTCCCGGCCGAACGCACCGTGAGGGAGGCCATCGATGCCGGTTGGGCCGCTGCCGTGGGCACTCCCGACCTGCAGCTGACTCGCACCACCACTGCGACACCGGCCCCTCACCATCCGGTCGCGGCCAGACAGGCTGAGACCGTGCTGGCCGCAGCGAACCTGGTCATCGACTTCGACGACACGATCGCTGATGAGCTCTTCACCATCAACATGGACCTCGATGAGCCCCGCGCCGAACGCCGCGAACGCTTCACCGCGTGGAAGGAGGACCACCAGCTCAGCCGGCCCCTCACCCTTGAGGCACTCACCATGCTGACTCCGCTGAAGGGCACGGTGACCGTTCCTGTCGTGCCAAGCAGCGACGAACCAGTCACGGGGCATCCTGCGACGGAGCCGGCAGCCCAGGCACCATCGATCATGGTGAGCTTGGACCACCTCGGCGAGGTGCAGACGATCACGCTCAGCAGCTGAGCACGGGGACGACCAAGCACCTGGGCAGTTAGCCTCCTGGGCCGCCGAACAGCCCAGCGTGACTATCCGGAGTTGAAGATCGCGTCGAGCGTGACCGGTTTGACGAGGTCGACGTAGACGAGCAGTGCCGTCATGCACAGCATCAGCCCGATGACGACGTAGGTCAACGGCAGCAGCCGGGCCGTGTCGAAGGGGCCGATCTTGCCGCGTCCGCGGAACTTGTTGATTTGGCGGCGTGCGCCTTCGTAGAGACCGACCGCAATGTGTCCGCCGTCCAGCGGCAGCAGCGGGATCATGTTGAAGGCGAACAGGAAGATGTTGAGCGAGCCCAGCATGCCCAACCCCAGCTGTGCCTTCTCGACGATCTGGAACTGGTCGGTCGACACGATCTCACCGGCGATGCGCCCGACTCCGACCATTCCCACCAGGCCTTCGGCGTCGCGTTCCTTCGAACCGGTGGCCACCTCGGCGATGTCGATGAGCTTGACCGGCAGGGTCACGATCGCGTGGAAGACGCCGCTGACCTGCTCCCAGACGGCTCCGGGGAACTCGTTGAGCGGCAGCGGCTGACGCTCTTGGACGGGACCCACGCCGAAGAAGCCCTCGATCACCGTCTGCGGTGTGCCGTCGGCGTTCATCTGCGCCTCGCCGCGGTCATCGACGACGGCTCTCTCGTGGGCGATGATCGGCACTGTCACCGTCTGCTTCTCGCCATCGCGGGTGAACTCCACGTCGACGCGTTCACCGGCATGATCCTTGATCACGCTGGAGAGTTCGTCCCAACTGTCGGTGGAGACACCGGCGACCGAAGTGATGTCATCGCCGGGTTTGATCCCGGCTTCCCACGCGGGAGTCAGCGGATCATCGTCCTGGCAGGTCTCCTTCTGGGCAGCAGGGCGCTGCGCCGCCTCCGAGGCAGGGACCGCACATTCGACGACGGTCTGGACCGAGGTAGTCGGGGTCATGACGCCGATGCCGATGAGCGAGATCGCCATGATGATGATCCCGAGCACAAGGTTGACCAGGGGGCCTGCGAACATCACGACGAGCCGTTTGGGCACGTTCAGTGCGTAGAAGGTCCGGTGCTCCTCCCCCGGTTCGATCTCCTGGTTCGAGAAATCCCGGGCATCGGCCATCGTGTTCTCAAACAGCCGTCCCCGGCGCTGCTTCCGCGGCCGGAGAGGAGCCTCCGTCGCGAGGTCGGAAGGTCCGTTCTCGTGCTCGACCGTGCCGACTTCGTTGCGCTCGTTCCCGGCTGCAGTCGTGCCGGCCCGACGAGTCGTGGCCTCCAGCGGCGGGTACATTCCGGGCATGGCGATGAAACCGCCCAGAGGCAGGGCCTTGATCCCGTATTCGGTCTCCCCGCGTCGGAAGGAGAACACCGTCGGACCGAAGCCGACCATGTAGTGGGTGACCTTGACCCCGAACTTCTTCGCCGGTGTCAGGTGGCCGAGTTCGTGGAGTCCGATCGAGATCGAGATCCCGATGAGGAACAGGACGATCCCGACGATGTAGAGGACGACTGTCATATCAGGAGCCGCCGGCGGTCGCACCGTGTGCAGATGCTGGTGTCTGCTCGGCCTGTGCCTTCAGATCTTGGCGGGCGAACTCCCGGGCCCATGCATCGGCGGCGAGCACGGTTTCGACGGTGTGCTCGGCTGCAGGCTCGTGAGCCCGCAGCGCCCGTTCGATGCCCTTGTCGATACCGGTGAATGGGATCTGTCCGCCCACGAAGGCTTCGACGAGGACCTCGTTCGCGGCGTTGAATACCGCGGGGAAGCTCTTCCTCTTCCGTCCTGCTTCAACGGCCAGGCCCAGTGCCGGGAACGCGAGGTGGTTGACGGGTTCGAAGGACCAGTGCATGGGCTGACCCCAGTTGTTGGCCACCGCACCGGAAGACAGGCGTTGGGTCTGGCCATCGGTCTGGGTGCCGAGTGCATAGGCGATGGGCAGTCGCATGTCCGGTGGGGAGATCTGCGCGATCGTCGAAGCGTCGGTGAATTCGACCATCGAATGGATCTGCGACTGCGGGTGGACGACGACCTCGATATGGTCGAAGTCGATGTCGAAGAGCAGATGCGCTTCGATGACTTCGAGCCCCTTGTTGACCAGGGTCGCCGAGTTGATGGTGATCATCGACCCCATCGACCAGGTGGGATGTTTCAGCGCCTGAGCCGGAGTGACACGACGCAGTGCATCGCGGGTCATCCCGCGGAAGGGTCCCCCGGAGGCGGTGATGACGAGTTTGCTCACCTCACCGTGGGTGCCCGAGCGCAGGGCCTGGGCGATGGCGGAGTGCTCACTGTCGACAGGGATGAGAGACGCGTTGTTTCGGGCGGCGGCATCGAGGACGATCGAGCCGCCGATGATGAGGGACTCCTTGTTCGCCAGTGCCACATCTGTGCCGCGCTCGAGGGCGGCCAGGGTCGCACCGAGCCCGGCGGCACCGGTGACAGCGTTGAGAACCATGTCGGCAGCGGCACCGGCGACCACCTCGGCGGCGTCAGGGCCCACGTAGATCTCACGGACGGGATCACTGACTCCCCGTTGACCGGCTGCCTGCTCCAGTCGTTGCCTGATCTCCTCCGGGCCACCCTCTGGCGGGCTGGTGAGACCGATGACGGGGACCGAGAATTCGAGGGCCTGGGCGACCAGCGCATCGAGCTGGGTTCCGGCGGCGAGGCCGATGACCTCGAAACCTTCTGCGTTCTCCGCCAGGACGTCGAGGGCCTGGGTGCCGACCGAACCGGTCGAGCCGACTACAATGATTCTACGTTTGCTCACGCCTACCGATAATGCCAAAGTTCTCTGAGAAATGACTCGACATCGGCGTCATCGGCGACGTGAGATATGCAATGCGAATCAATGGCGAAAGAGGATTTAATGAGTGCAGCGATGAGCCCCGACGACATTCTCGGATTGGATTCGGTCTTCGAGGAAGACGACCTCGAGTTCGCGTCGATCGTGAAGAAGTGGCTGGATGAGAACGTCCGCGAGAAGATCGGCGACTACTTCCTCGACGCCACGATCCCCGCTCGGGAACTTGCCGAGGGACTCGGCGAACTCGGGCTCCTGGGCATGCACCTCGACGGCTACGGCTGCGGCGGTTCCACCGCCACCCAGTACGGCCTGGCCTGCCGTGAACTCGAAGCCGTGGACTCCGGTCTGCGCTCGCTCGTCTCGGTCCAGGGATCCCTGGCCATGTTCGCCATCCACCACTTCGGCTCGGAGGCACAGAAGGAAGAATGGCTGCCGAAGATGGCCGCCGGCAAGGCCATCGGCTGCTTCGGTCTGACCGAGCCCGATGTCGGCTCCGACCCCTCGGGCATGAAGACGACCGCGAAGAAGGACGGATCCGACTGGATCCTCAACGGCGCGAAGATGTGGATCACGAACTCGCCTGTCTCCGATGTCATGGTCGTGTGGGCCAAGACCGAAGAGACCGACGCCAAGGGCAAGCCCGTCGTCCGCGGATTCGTCGTCCCCAGTGACACCGAGGGTGTCCAGACTCCGGAGATCCACCGCAAGATCTCGCTGCGGGCCTCGATCACCGGCGAAATCGTCCTCGACAACGTGCGCCTGCCCGAAGACGCCATGCTGCCGGGGGCCAAGGGCCTCAAGGGACCACTGTCGTGCCTGTCCGAAGCCCGCTACGGAATCGTCTTCGGCGTCACCGGTGCCGCACGCGACGCCCTCCTCTCGGCACTCGAGTACACCAACACACGCATTCAGTTCGACCGTCCGCTCTCCTCATTCCAGATCAGCCAGCAGAAGCTCGCGAAGGCCTTCGGCCAGTATTCGCAGATCACACTGCTCGCCGCTCACCTGGGCAAGCTCAAGGACGCAGAGAAGGGTGTGCGCCCTGAACAGATCAGCCTGGGCAAGATGGTCAATGTCGATACCGCGATGAACGTGTGCCGTGACCTGCGCGCACTCTTCGGCGGTTCCGGCATCACCAGCGAATACCCACCGCTGCGCCACGCAGTGAACCTCGAGACCGTGCTCACCTACGAAGGCACCCACGAGGTCCACCAGCTCACCTTGGGACGCAGCCTCACCGGAATCAACGCCTTCGCGAACTGATTCGCAGGGCCTGAGCACCTGACCACCTGAGCACCACCCAGCAACCGCTGGCAAGAAGTGTGTACGCAGTGCACTCATGCAGCACCACTGCATGTCTTGCCAGCGGTTGCTGTCATTCACCTCAGTCACCGGCCTGCATGGCGGCCGCTCACCGGTCTGCGCTGTTGCCGTTCACCGGCCGACAGCGCGAACTGAGCGTGCTCAGTCGCGCAGCCGCAGTTCGAGCACGACGGTCTGTTCGTCGTCGCCGAGCCTGTGCCTGCTGTCGAAGCCCAATGGTTCGGCGAAGTCGGTGGCCTGTTCCTGCTGCTGGGTGCCGAGTTCGATGAGCAGCACTCCACTTGGTGCCAGCCAATCGCGTGATTCGGTGATGAGGCGCCGGACCAGGTCGAGCCCGTCGGCCCCTCCGAAGAGCGCTGTCGCCGGCTCGTACTCGACCGCTTCGTGGGGAAGGTATTGTGCCGCAGAGTCCGGCACATAGGGCGGAACCGCGGAGATCACGTCGAAGCCGCCGGTCAGGGTCTGTGGCAGTCCCACCAGGCAGTCGAGCAGGTGCGTCGTTGACTGGGCGCCGACGTTCTTCTTGGCGCAGTCAAGGGCAGTCTCATCGTGATCGCCGAGGTGGATCTGCGTTCCGTGCAGAGTGCGGGAGACGGTGGTGGCCACGGCCCCCACACCACAGAAAGCTTCGAGGAAGCGCACCGATTCTCCTGCGGCCTGCACGGCCAGGATCGACTGCTGCGCCAGGAGCGTCGTTCTCTGCCGGGGTACGAACACGCCGGGCGCGACCGCGATGCGCTGACCCGCGAAGTCGACCCATCCCACGACCTGTTCCAGAGGCTCACCGGCGACGCGGCGAGCCAGTAATCGGCCGAGAACAGCGCGGCAGTCAGCGAGTGCGGATTCCTGTGCGGCCTCCATCAGGATTCGGGCTTCGTCTTCGGCGAAGACGCACCCTGCTCGGCGCAGATGGGCGGCGACCATGCCTTGGCTCATCTGCTCAGTCGTGTTCGGATCAGAGGCGTCAGGCCTCAGGAAGGAGCTCCTGCGACAGCCAGTCCAGGCTCGAACGTGCGTCGAGAGAAGTTTCGTCGGTGACGATCAGTTCTCGATCCGGTGACAATGCGACGACAGCTGCCGGTTCGACCCGTGAGTCCCGCATCGCCTGATCGATATTGGCAGTCTCCCCCGTCACGGTGATGCCCACACCTTCGAATTGGGAGCGGATGGCCTTGACCGATGCCCGTCCCGACTCGATCGGCGGTGCGTCGATCGTGTGGACGAACACGGTGGTGGTCTCGGCAGCTCCGGGCCGAGCAGAGGGCTGGGCAGAGGAGGACTCGGCCGACGGGGCCGATGCGGGGGCCGCGGTGTTCGCCGCCGTTGAGCTCACGTCGACGCCGACTCCGATTCGGACAGCCCCGAGGATGCTGAGCGCCCGGGAGACCGGTGGAACATCCTCGGCGATGATGATGCGTTCGTTGGCTGTGCCGCTGATGCCCATGGCACGGAGGACTCCGGCGAGTTTCGCACTCCGGTCGAGCACCTCGGCGCGATCGAGTTCCACGGGCTTCGACAGTGCCTTGACCAGACGTGGATCGGTGACCACGCGACCATCGACCATCGGCTGGTCTGGGACCGGGCCGGTCAGGACGATGTCATCGGCCCCGCCCATGGCGATCGGGAAGTCGAGCAGCTCGAAGACCGGGTTGAGAGTTCCGGCCGAGGTATCCGTGGGTGATTCGAAGTAGTGGAAGTCAGTCAACGGAGGCCATCACTTCGACGACACGGTCGATGAAGGCATCCACCTGGTCCTCGTCGTAGGCCTTGTCACCCTTGGCCGTCTTGAACAAGACGCGACGCACCTGGTCGACGCTCATGGCCACACCCTGGGTGAAGTAGGCGTTGACCTTCTCGCACATGTCATCGACCTGGTCGATGTCGTAGCCGATGACTCCGGGAGCCGGGTTGTCGAAGTGTTCGCCGGGTTCGCGCACCAGACGTCCCCGCAGGGACGCGGCCACACGAGTCAGCTCGGACACCCAGGCATCTTGACCCGACTGTGCGATGAGGCGGTCACGTGCCTGTTTGGCGAAGGCGTCTTCGAGTCGGTCGAGTGCGGCATCGACGACGGCGACGTGGTATCCCTTGCGCACCAGGTCGAAGCCGACAGTGCGCACGGCACGGGAGTCGAGGTCACCGGGCTGCGGGGTGGGACGTTCGAAGGATTCACGCGCACGTTTGAAGAAGCTGTCGACTTGTTTCGGGTCGTAGCCGTTCTTCCATCCGGACATTCGGGGGAAAGTCGTGTCCGCCATGTTGCCTCCAGAAGCGAATCGCCGTATTGGTCATTTCCACCATGATAAATGGCGGACGCGGAAAATGCGTGTTCGCGGCTTCTCAGTCGGCGGCAGCGAGCTGTCCGCAGGCTCCGTCGATGTCCGATCCGCGGGTATCGCGGATGGTGGTGGGGATCCCCTGGTCGATGAGTCGGCGCACGAATTCATCTGCCACCTCCGGCTCGGACGCGGTCCACACCGAGCCCGGAGTCGGGTTGAGCGGGATCGGGTTGACGTGCACCCAGCCGCGGCCGCGAGCGTTGAGCTTCTTCGCCAGCAGCTCTGCACGCCAGGGGTGATCGTTCATGTCCTTGATGAGCGCGTATTCGATGCTCACTCGACGCCCTGTCACCTGGTAGTAGTTGTACGCGGCATCGATGGCCTCATCGGCCTTCCACCGGGTGTTGACCGGGATCATCTCATCGCGCAGCTCATCATCGGGTGCGTGGAGGCTGAGCGCGAAGGTGACGGGGATGTCCTCGGCCGCGAGCTTGTTGATGCCGGGGACCAGTCCGACCGTGGAGATGGTGATCCGGCGGGCAGACATGCCCAGTCCCTGGGGAGCAGGTTCGACGAACCGGCGCACCGCGTTCATCACCCGCTTGTAGTTGGCCAGAGGTTCGCCCATTCCCATGAACACGATGTTGGAGACGCGTTCGGGTCCCGTCGCCGAGGTGCTCGTGCCCGATTCGTCGACCGTGGCCTCGGAGGTCTCCCCCTGGTCGTCATCGGCTTCGGCACCGAGTGCGGTTTCGCCTTCGGCCGGCATGTCTGATGTGGGTGCGGGTGCGAGTTCACCGGCGGCGATGACCTGGTTGGCGCGGATGACCTGTTCGACGATCTCAGCCGCGGACATATTGCGTGTCAGTCCCTGCTGGCCGGTGGCGCAGAAGGGACAGTTCATGCCGCAGCCGCACTGGCTGGACACACACAGGGTGACGCGGTTGCGGTAGCGCATGAGGACTGATTCGACGAGTGCACCGTCGTAGAGGCGCCACAGGAACTTGATCGTGTCACCATTGGCAGTCCTCAGTCGACGAACCTCGGTCAGCAGGTGGGGGAAGAAGCGTTCCTGCAGGTCAGCACGCAGATCCTTGGGCAGGTCCGTCATGGACTCCACGTCGGTCTGATAGTGCGAGAAGTAGTGTGTTGAGATCTGCTTGGCACGGAAGGCCGGCAGTCCCATCTCTTTGACCGCGTCGATGCGTTCGTCCATCGTCATATCGGCCAGATGCTGCTTCGGCTGGCTGGCTCGTGGGGATTTGAAATTGAGCAGCGGACGACCATCACGCGTCGGCGTCTTCGATGTCGTGCCGTCTGCGTGTTCGACGACGGGCCGTGTCTGCCTGTTACCTGCTTGAGAACTCACACGTCCATTGTCTCATGAGAGCAATTCGTGTGGGATGTGTGTGCCGCCACGGCCCGGCGGGTGTCGGATCAGAGGTATCCGGGCAGAACGGAGAACATCACCAAAGCCACCGGGGCCGTCGGCAGGATCGAATCGAGTCGGTCCATGACTCCGCCGTGGCCAGGCAGCAGGGTTCCCATGTCCTTGAGCTCGAGATCGCGTTTGATCATCGATTCGCTGAAGTCGCCGAGAGTGGCGAAGGCCGGAATAACCACACCGAAGACCAGTCCGGTCCAGAAGGGTGCGTCGAAGAGCGTCAGAGCGAGGATGGTCGCGACCGCGGCGGCGAAGACCACCGAGCCGATGTAGCCTTCCCAGGATTTCTTCGGTGAGATCCTCGGGGCGATCGGGTGTTTGCCCCACAGCACGCCGAAGACGTAGCCACCGGTGTCCGAGGCGACCACACTGGCGAGGAACAGGATGACGTAGAGGTTGCCGTCGGGCTGCGTGAGCAGGTAGACGACGAAGCAGGCCATGAGGCCGACGTAGGTGAGCGCGAACAGGGACAGTGAGACGTCTTTGACTGCGTTCTTACGTCGCTCGACCATGGTGAAGAGCATGACGGCGCCGGCACTGGCGGCGAAGGTCACCCACAGTGCTTCGCGTCCGCCGACGAACGTTGCCAGCACCATGCAGGCGGCGGAGACCATGGTCGGAATGCGTGAGACCAGCGATCCCGAACGGGACAGCGCGTTGGCCAGTTCCCACATCGCAGCGACGATGGCGATGAGGATGATGAAGAGGAACGAGATCGGGAAGAAGATGAGGGAGACCAGGACGACGCCGCCGATGAGCAGCCCGATGCCGATCGCGGCCGGCAGATTTCGTCCGGCCTTGCCGTAGTCCTTCTCTGCCACCTCTGGAACGTCTTGCCCGGTCTCCGCTGCCGGATTCGTCGTCGGATCGTCCGGTGAGTAGTCCTTATCCGAGTTGCGCAGGTCTCGGCGCCTGGGAAAGGGGGTCTCAGAGCCTGATGGATGCGGAACCGGATCCGGCCCCCCGAAGGAAGCCGGATCGGATGCAGGACTGTCTGACCCGGTCAAGGAAATCATCAGACCTCGAGTAGCTCAGCTTCCTTCTGGTTCAGCAGCTTGTCGACGTTGTCGACCTTGCTCTTCGTCAGGTCGTCGAGTTCGGAGATTCCACGTGCGACTTCGTCTTCGCCGGCGTCGCCGTCCTTCTTGATGCGCTCCAGGGTCTCCTTGGCATGGCGACGGATGTTGCGGATCGAGACCTTGCCGTCTTCGGCCTTGCCCTTGACGATCTTCACGTACTCCTTGCGGCGTTCCTCGGTGAGTTCCGGGAGCACAACGCGGATGACGTTGCCGTCATTGGCGGGGTTGGCTCCGATGTCCGAATTGCGCAGTGCCGTCTCGATGTCACCAAGTGCCCCACGGTCGTAGGGAGTCACGAGGATCGTGCGCGCTTCCGGTGTCTGGAATGAGGCCAGCTGCTGCAGAGGGGTCGGTGCACCGTAGTAATCGATCTCAATGGACGCGAACAGTGCGGGATTGGCGCGGCCGGTGCGGATGGACGAGAAGTCCTCCTGCGTGAATTCCACGGCTTTGTCCATCTTCTCTCTGGCCTCGGCCAGTGTCTCTTCAATCACGACTCACTCTTTCCGTCGGTGGGGTGCTTTGGGTTCATTCTATGGGTCATAGCTCACGAATGCCCCACTCTATTGGTCCAGGGATAGTCCTGGACTTCATTTGAGGGGGTGTTTCGCGGTGGTGCGGCTATCAGGCGGTGCGCCCTGAGACTAGTTGACTACGGTGCCGATCTTGTCTCCGACGATCGCCTTGCGCAGGTTGCCTTCGCCTTCCATGCCGAAGACGTGCATCGGCAGCTTGTTGTCCATGCACAGCGAGAAGGCAGTGGCGTCGACGACCTTGAGGCCTTTCTGCAGTGCCTCCTGGTAGGTGATCTCACGGATCTTCTCTGCCGTGGGATCGATGTTCGGGTCAGCGGTGTAGACACCGTCGACCCCGTTCTTGGCGATGAGGACTTCATCGGCGTGGATCTCCAGCGCACGCTGTGCGGCGACAGTATCGGTGGAGAAGTAGGGCAGTCCGGCTCCTGCACCGAAGATGACGACCCGGTTCTTCTCCATGTGACGCATCGCCCGGCGTGGGATGTAGGACTCGGCGACCTGCGACATCGGGATCGCGGTCTGCACCCGAGTGTCGACTCCGGTCTGCTCGAGGAAGTCCTGCAGCGCCAGGCAGTTCATCACTGTTCCCAGCATGCCCATGTAATCGGCGCGGGTACGGTCCATGCCCCGCTGGGACAGCTCTGCGCCACGGAAGAAGTTACCGCCGCCGACGACGATGCTGACTTCCACCTCGTCGACGGTGGGTGCCACTTCTCTGGCGACTGCGGCGACGACGTCGGGATCGACTCCGATCTTGCCTCCGCCGAACACCTCCCCGGAGAGTTTGAGGAGAACGCGGCGGCGGTGGGTGCGGACTGGTCTGCTGGCGTAGCTGGATTCGTGAACCGGGGTGGATGTCATTTAGTCCTTCTTCCGTCTGGGCAGGTTGGAGCCCGGATGAGTCGTCGGTGTCAGTTTAGCGAAAACGGGGCCGGACCGATTGGTCCGACCCCGTCTGCCGCTTATGAGTTCACTCTCAAGCGAGACGACTGCTGTGCGGGTCGGAAACCGACTCGCTCAACGGTCAATGATGTTTCAGGCTCCGACGCGGAAGCGCAGGAATCCGGTGGCCTTGACGCCGGCAGCCTCAAGAACCTTGCTCACGGACTGCTTGGGATCCTTGGCGAATCCCTGGTCCAGCAGGCAGTTCTCCTTGAAGAAGCCGTTGACGCGGCCTTCGATGATCTTAGGCAGAGCCTTCTCCGGCTTGCCTTCGTTCTTCGCGGTGTCTTCAGCGATGCGACGTTCGTTCTCCACGAGGTCAGCGGGGACCTCTTCACGGGAGAAGTACTTCGGGCTCATCGCAGCGATGTGCACGGCGACATCGTGGGCAACCGAGGAGTCGTCACCTTCGTAGGCCAGCAGAACGCCCACCTGAGGAGGCAGATCCTTGTTGGTCCGGTGCAGGTAGGACTCGACGCTTGCGCCTTCGAGACGTCCGACGCGGCGCAGGGCAACCTTCTCGCCCAGAGTCGCACCGCTTTCGGTGATGAACTCCGAGACGGGCTTGCCGTCCTTTGTGGACTCGAGGACAGCTTCGGCCGAATCGGCGTTGCTGGACACGGCCAGAGCCAGAACTTCGTCAGCGAGTGCGACGAAGGGATCGGACTTCGCAACGAAGTCGGTCTCCGAGTTGAGCTCGATCATCGTTCCGACGCCGCCGTCGACCTGTGTGGCCACGAGACCGTCGGAGGTGGAGCGACCTTCACGCTTGGTCGCGCCTTTGAGGCCCTTCACACGGAGGACCTCGATGGCTTTCGCCTGATCGCCGTCTGCTTCGTCAAGAGCCTTCTTGACGTCCATCATTCCGGCGCCGGTCTTCTCGCGCAGTGCCTTGATATCAGCGGCAGTGTAGTTTGCCATTCTTTCTCCTCAGGGTGGTGGAGTTATGGAAAATCAGGACTCGGTCGACTCGGTGGAGTCTGCAGCAGCTTCTGCGGCAGGTGCTTCGGTCGCCTTGTCAGCGGCCTCGGCAGCAGCCTCAACTGGGGGCTCGTCGGTTGCCTCTTCAGCCGCAGCAGCGGCGTCAGCGGCTGGCTTCTCAGCAGCGTCTGCAGCCGGGGCGGCAGCTTCCTCAGAGGCAGGAGCGTTGCCCTCGAGCAGTTCGCGTTCCCATTCAGGCATCGGTTCGACGGCGGAGACGTTCTTCTCTCCGCTGTCATCGTCCGAGGAGTGACGGGCGATGAGGCCCTCTGCCACTGCGTCGGCGATCACGCGGGTCAGCAGGGACACCGAGCGGATGGCGTCGTCGTTGCCCGGGATCGGGTAGTTGACGTCGTCGGGGTCGCAGTTGGTGTCGAGGATCGCGATGACCGGGATGCCCAGCTTGCGAGCTTCGTCGACGGCGAGGTGTTCCTTCTTGGTGTCAACGATCCAGACAGCCGAAGGGGTCCGCTGCATGTCGCGGATACCGCCGAGGGTCTTCTCGAGCTTGTCCTTCTCACGACGGAGAATGAGCAGTTCCTTCTTGGTGTGCGAAGAACCTGCAACGTCGTCGAAGTCGATCTCTTCGAGTTCCTTCAGGCGGCGCAGACGCAGCGAGATGGTCTGGAAGTTGGTGAGCATGCCACCGAGCCAACGCTGGTTGACGTAGGGCTGGCCCACGCGCTTGGCCTGTTCGGCGATCGATTCCTGCGCCTGCTTCTTGGTGCCGACGAAGAGGATCGAGCCACCGTGGGTCACGGTTTCCTTGACGAACTCGAATGCAGTGTCGATGTAGCCCAGCGACTTCTGCAGGTCGATGATGTAGATGCCGTTGCGCTCGGTGAAGATGAAGCGCTTCATCTTCGGGTTCCAACGACGGGTCTGGTGTCCAAAGTGAACGCCGCTGTCGAGCAGCTGGCGGATGGTGACGACGGCCATGCCGACGCCCTCCTTTCTCTTGCGCCTGTGGGCGCTTTTACGTCAGTGTTCTCCGGCAGCATTGAGCTGCCGGCAACAGTGACCTTTTCGGTTGATTCCTGGTATTCGGTTCATCCGCCCCACAAATTCGCCCTTACGGACAATTTGCACCATGGGATGGAGAAGAAATCGAATACGCGTAGTCAGAAGGCACGCTTCTGCTGAGGCCAGTCTATCCCCGTTGCCCAAGGCATTTCCAATCGATCAGGCACCTGCCGGATGGTCTGCATCACATGTATCGCGCGTTCGCTCGCCATTTCGGAGACGGTGCCCCTCGACTCGCGTGCACCGGTGTGTGGACAACACCGGATCTGTGCATGCGTGAGTCCTCAGATCTGCTGCTGGTCTTGTCGACCCAGATGGCTCTCGGCCACCTCATCAGAGACTGTGGCTTGTCACTCGTGCGTGATCTCCTGTGGATTGCCCGACGACTCGTGTTCGTTTCGCCTGTGGACTCTCGCACGCCGTCCACAGGGGTCGTGGAGGGGCCTGACTTCGGCAGGTGATCCGGCTTCCATGGGCTCATGGCTCTCTTCACCGGCTCCGCGCACATTGACCGCTCCTCCCGGCTTCGGCCCGGCCCGACTTCTCGTCGACTGCGACTCCTGCTTGCCGGGAGCCTGCTGGCCTTCACTCTCACCGTCGCCGAGGTGGGGGTGCCGTTCGCGTCACCAGCGGCCACCTCGGCTGCGGCCACTGCCTCGGTGTCCGAGGCTGAGCAGACCTGGGTGTCCCCGGTGCCTGCGATGGAGATCATCGAGGCCTTCGATCCGCCCATCGAAGCCTGGCTGAAGGGACACCGCGGCATCGATGTGCTGACGGTCAGTGGTGAACCGGTGCGTGCGCCCGCCGCGGGCACCATCCGATTCCGGGGCTCTGTGGCCGGCACTGCGACCGTAAGCATTGTGACCGACTCCGGCCATGTGGTCTCCTTCCAACCAGCTGAGACGGAGCTGAAGAAGGGTGAGAGATTCGCTGCCGGTGAGGAGATCGGGACCGTCGGTGAAGGTTCGCACTGCGATGACTCATGCCTGCACGTCGGAGTCTGGGCGGCTCAGGGCGACAAGGTCTACATCGACCCGGCAGGCTTCTTCGGACAGGAGGAGTCGATCCTTCTGCCTCTGTCTCGCAAACCCGCGAAGGAACCGACCGGGGATTCTACGACCTCGGGTGCAGGCGCCTGGGGTGGGCATCGCAACGGCCGAATTCCTGCGGCTGCAATGTGCACGCTGGACTCGGCGCCGGGGCAGATGCTGCGCTGTGATGCGCAGAAGGCATTCGACCGCATGTCCCACGCCTACGAAGCCAGATTCTCATCTCCGATCTCAGTCACGGATGCTTACCGCGACTATGACACCCAGGTCATCCTCAAGAAGCGCAAGGGACGGATGGCGGCAACCCCGGGAACCTCGAACCACGGATGGGCACTGGCCGTTGACTTGGGTGGCGGAATCAATTCCTTCGGCAGTGCCCAACATAGATGGATGCGCGCAAATGCACCCAAGTTCGGGTGGATCCATCCTGGCTGGGCCCGCCAGTCAGGTTCTCTGCCGGAGCCGTGGCATTGGGAGTTCCGCCAGTGATGGCGTCCCACGACCGCGCTCGGCTCGCTGGGATCAGGCCCGGGGGTGCGCCTGCCGATAGGTTTCCTGCAGCCGTTGCATCGACACGTGGGTGTAGATCTGGGTGCTGCTCATCGTCGAATGCCCCAGAAGCTCTTGGATCTGGCGTAGGTCCGCTCCCCCGTCGAGCATGTGTGTAGCGGCCGAGTGTCGGAGTCCGTGCGGGCCGATATCGGGTGCGCTGGAGTCAGCGGCACCGTAGCGATGAACGAGCTCTCTCACCTGCCTGGCTCCGATGCGGCCGCCTCTCACGCCGAGGAAGAGCGCATCGCCGCTGTGCTCGGAGGCGAACGTGTCCCGCAGACTCAGCCACTGCGACAGTGCCGTCTGGGCTGGTTTTCCGTAGGGGACGCGTCGTTCCTTGTTGCCCTTGCCCAGCACAGTGATCATCGAACGCTGGTGATCGACGTCGCCGCGGTTCAGACCCGTCAGTTCCGATACACGCACCGCGGTGGCATAGAGCATCTCCAAGATGGCTGCGTCTCTGACCCACTTCGCGGCCTCGATGGGGTCACGGTTGTCAGCCTCGGTGTGAACTGTCCGCTCCCGGGATACGAGATCGGCGGCCTGCTGCGGTTTGAGCACGGTGGGCAGGCGTGAGTCCTTCTTGGGAGTTCGCAGCCGTGCCGCCGGATTGTTCGACAGCCCTTGCTGGTTCACGCAGTAGGCGAAGAACGACTTCACTGCGGCGATCTTCCGAGCCACCGTCGACTTCGCCGCTCCGGCGTCATCAAGGGTGATGAGCCACGACCGCAGATCGTTGAGATCGATGTCGCTGACCTGAAGCTCAGCAGTGCGGGACTGATGACCGGAACCCGGTGCGTGGGCCGCATGGTCGAAGAAGTCGCTGACGTCGGCGACGTAGGCTCTCGAGGTGTGGGCTGAGACGTCACGCGATCTCAGGTGGTCGGCATAGCCGGACACCACCTCGGCAATGGTCGTCGGAAGGGTCACAGCCCCAGGTTACGCGATCGGCCGCCCTCAACGGCGGACCTTCATCGGAGTCTCATTGTGGTGGCCGCAGCTTGACCCAGCCGGATTCGCGGCGGGCGCTCAGGCCTGCAAGTTCGAGGACGGCGAGCGCGGAGAGGGTGTTCGACACTGTCAGTCCGGCCCGGGAAGCCACTGTTGAGACGTCGAGTGCCTTAGTCACCGAGAGCACGTTGACACAGATCTTCTCCCGTTCGGCGAGATCATCGATCGGGTCGGAGGCCGTTGTGCTGGGGTGCTCGTTCGTGAGACTTCCGTCGTCGAACAATGTCGGTTCCTCACCGCCGATGAGTTCGATGACGTCCGTGCAGCTGGTCACCAGCTCCGCTTCATGCGCGCGGATGAGCCTGTGGGTACCCGTCGAGGATGCCGAGTACACGGATCCGGGGAATGCTGCGACCGCGCGTGAGAGTTCCAGCGCGTGCCGGGCGGTGTTGAGGGCTCCGCTGCGCCAGCCGGCCTCAACGATGACCGTGACTTGGGATGAGGCGGCGATGAGGCGGTTGCGCAGCAGGAACCGATGCCGCATCGGGGTCATTCCGGGAGCGGTCTCCGAGACGATCGCTCCGCATTCGAGCACCTGCTGGAACAGTTCGGTATTGGCCACCGGATAGAAGCGATCGACTCCCCCGGCCATGAAGGCGATCGTAATGCCCTCTCGGGCGATGGCTGCCCGGTGAGCGGCTGCGTCAATCCCGAAGGCCCCTCCGGAGACGACGGTCTGTCCCCGTGCGGCCAGGTCCCAGGCAAGGTCTGAGGCGCACTTGGTGCCGTAGTTGCTGGACGCCCGTGCTCCGACGATGGCGACGGCCGACCGCAGCGCCGTGTTCAGGCGTGCCCCGCCTCGGACCCAGAGTCCCAGTGGTGCCGCCGGTCCCAAGTCGGTGAGGGCGACTGGCCATTCGTCATCGCTGGGGACGACAAGTCGCCCGCCCAGCCTGTGCACGGCTTCAAGATCACGATGCCCCTGGGCATCTTCGCCACGCACTGCCCACCGGTCAAAAGCCTCTGGGAGCTGTCCGCTTCCTGAAACTGCGGTCACGATCGTTGAGAGACTCTTAGCGGCTTCGGTCGCTGATGACGTTCCTGCAGCCACTGCCCGAATGAGTTCGAGGACTGCGATCGGACCGATTTCGGCGACGAGGCCGGTGAGCAGACCGTCGCCGGGTTCGCCGATTCTCAGCAGCGCGGCCACAGCTGCCCTGATCTCCCCATTGGTGTCGTCGTTCATGATTCCTGAGTCCTCAATGCCAGTGCCGCCGTGATCTTGTCGGGTGTCGGCGAATCGGCCCCTTCGAGGTCGGACAGAGTCGTTGCAACCCTGAGCACTCGGTCATATCCGCGCATCGTGATCCTTCCGGTGTCGAGAGCACGGTCGAGGTCCCGCAGACTGTCTGGGCGCAGTGCAAAGTGTTCACGCAGCCATGCTCCGGGAGCATTCGAGTTCAGCGTCCACTCGCAGTCGACGTATCTGTCTGCTTGTCGTTGTCGGGCGAGCCTGACCCGCGTGGCCACGGTTGTGCTGTCCTCCTGTGCCCCACCGAGGCGGATGTCTGCTGGAGAGACCGGGAACAGTTCAAGCTGCAGGTCGACTCGGTCCAACAGTGGCCCGGAGAGCCTGTTGCGGTAGCGGCGTTTGTCCATCGGTGTACACCGGCACGTGGATTCGGCTCCGCGCATTCCTACCCCGCACGGGCAGGGGTTGGCCGCCATGACCAGCTGGAACGATGCCGGCAGCACCATGGACCCCCACGCCCTGTGGATGTGGACCTGACGAGATTCCATGGGCTGTCGCAGTGCCTCGAGGACGTCTCGTGAGAATTCGGGGGCCTCATCCATGAAGAGGACGCCCCGGTGGGCTCTGCTGAGTATGCCGATCGATCCGGGTCGGCGCCCGCCGATCAGCGCCGAGGCGGTGCTGCGGTGGTGGGGTGCCTCGAACGGAGGCGTGTGGTCGAGTCCTTCACCGCCGTTGAGTTCTCCCCTCAGCGAGCGCACAGCCGCCGCTTCAATGGCCTGTTCGTCATCCAATGGCGGAAGTATCCCCGGCAGGCACTGTGCCAGAAGCGTCTTTCCGGCTCCTGGTGTGCCTCGCATCAGCAGATTGTGTCCACCGGCTGCGGCGACTTCGAGGCCGAATCGCGCTTCTGCCTGGCCTTGGACTTCGATGAGGTCGTGACGTTCAGACGTTTCCGGGCTGATGGTCTCGACCTCGATGACCGGTGGCAGTTTCGGGATCGCCAGGCTTCCACCATAGATGTTGATGAGTTCTGCCAGTGAGGTGACGGCCTTGATACTGGTTCCCCCGAGCAGGGCCGACTCCTGGCTGTTGCCGACGGGAACGACGAATCGTTCGAAGCCTGCCAGGAGACCACTGTGCAGGCTCGGCAGCACCCCGGTGACGGGACGAATGCGCCCGTCGA
Source organism: Brevibacterium zhoupengii (assembly GCF_021117425.1). NCBI lineage: Bacteria > Bacillati > Actinomycetota > Actinomycetes > Micrococcales > Brevibacteriaceae > Brevibacterium > Brevibacterium zhoupengii. The sequence goes on from NZ_CP088298.1 coordinate 2,935,911, forward strand.
GTCCGAGCTCGCCGCAGTGGATGATCGATTCGGTGTCCGTCGCGGTGATGATGCCTTGAGCCTTGAGCACGGCCACGGCGATTCCCAGGTCGAATCCTGTGCCGATCTTGGGCACAGTGCCCGGGGTGAGGTTGATTGTCAGATGCTGCGAAGCGACGGGTATTCCCAGGTAGGCGAGCGCGGCCCGAAGCCGTTTCCGGGACTCGCTCACGGAGGCATCAGGCAGCCCCACGATGTCAATGCCCGGCAGGCCAGCGGTGACGCAGGCTTCGATGGACACGATCTTGCCCGCCAGTCCCCAGAGTGCGACGGCGGAGGCGCGTCCGATCACGTTGAGCTTCGTCTCCTCGCTCACGAGTCGACCTGGACGTTGCGGCGATGAGAGTAGTGGGGTCCGGGTTCCATCACGATGCCGAGGGCATCGATGCGGATGGATGCGAAGAAATCGTTCTGGCGGTTCAACCAGATTCCCGACAGTGTTCTGATCTTCCGCAGCTTTGCTGCCGTGACCGCTTCGAGAGGAGATCCCTGCGCAAGGGTTCTGCGGGTCTTCACCTCGACGAAGACGATGGTGTCACCATCTTTGGCGATGATGTCGATCTCTCCACGTGGACACCTGAAGTTGCGTTCGAGGATGACCATTCCCTGCCGTTGCAGGAACTCTGCGGCCAGGTCTTCCCCGCTCTGCCCCAGTGCGCGCTGGCGCAGTCCCGGTGTCGTTGCCCTGCGTCTGCCAGTTGTCGGTCCCATGGCAGTCAGACCACCATCGGAGAAACTAACGTGGCAAGGGCAGAAGTGCGGCCTGTGGACGACGCTTCGTCGTCCACAGGCCGGTTACATACAAGTCGAGGCCCCTTCCACAACAGAACGGTGTACGAGTGCTCCGGAACGTGTCAGGACCTCAATTGCACCGGCTGCTTTCAGCCTCTGATCGACGTCGGTGGCTCCAGATCGCTCTTAGAGATCTCCTCGATGTTGACGTCTTTGAAGGTCAGCACGTGCACGGTTTTGATGAAACGTGCTGATCGGTAACTGTCCCATACCCAGGCGTCGCGCAGCGTCAGCTCGAAGTAGACATCCCCGGCGTCGTTGTGGGCCTTGAGGTCGACGTGGTTGGCCAGATAGAAGCGCCGTTCCGTCTCCACCACGTAGGCGAAGAGTCCTACGACATCGCGGTATTCCTTGTAGAGCTGCAACTCCAGTTGAGCTTCGTAATCGTCCAGATCATCGGTGCTCATGACGATCCCTCCTTCGCATCGTGTGCCGTTTGCAGGCGGAAGCTTCTCCGGTGGTGAATGCTGGGACCGAAGTCGGCGATGCCCCGACGGTGTTTGCTGGTTCCATACCCCACATTCGACTCCCAACCATACTGGGGGTGTGCATTCGCGAGTGCGATCATCTCTTCGTCTCTCTGCACTTTTGCCACAATACTTGCTGCGGCAATCACCGGAACACTTCCGTCGCCTTTGATTACGGTTCGCACTTGAGGCAGTTCGAGGTCGGCTGCGTCCCCGAATATCCCCAGGCAATCGAGCGTAAGTGGTGCCGAGAGCCAGTCATGTTTGCCGTCGAGGAGGATCATCGTCGACGGCGGAAAGTCAGTCGATCCGACGAGCAGCAGCAACATCTCAGACAGGGCTCTCCGACCGGCCAGGTTCAGGGCCATGGTCATCCCGAGTTCGTCGAGTTCGTTCGGAGTCGTCGATCCCACGGCGGTGGCCCGCGCCCACGCGTTGACACGATCGGTCGCGGACTGGCGGGACACCGCACTGAGCTGTTTGGAATCATGGATGCCGGCGGGCACCTCGGCGGCGGTGAGCTCTTTGAGGTCGAAGAGGGCGACACCGACACTGACGGGTCCTGCCAGCGCTCCCCGACCGACCTCGTCGACGCCGATGACGAATTCATAGCCCTCTGCCACCAGTGCGCTCTCACAGCTGAGGTCGTGCAATCCTGTCTGCGCCATCAGCTGCCGGTGATTCCTTCGGAGTCGGGAACATCGGCGAAGACCGCCTTCGGTGTCGACATCCAGCTGAAGTGCTTGAAGGGCCAGTTGATGAGGAAGACGGTGCCCACCACATTGTCTTCGGGCACATAGGGCTGTGTGTCGACGTGGTACCTGGAATCGGCGGAGTTGCTGCGGTTGTCGCCCATGACCCAGTAGTGGCCTTCGGGGACGGTGACCTTGAAGTCCACTTCCGACGGGGCGATGTCATCTTCCAGGTAGGTCTCATCGATGGGTTCGCCGTTGACGAGGATGCGTCCTTGCGCGTCGCAGCATTCGACAGTGTCGCCGCCGACGCCGATCACGCGTTTGATCAGCTGCTGGCCCCCGTCGGCAGGAGCCAATCCGACGAATTCGAGGATCGGGTTGGGCTCATACTCCGAGACTTCCTCGGGGCTCAGCCAGTGGTCTGGGTCGTCGAAGACGATGATGTCGCCGCGGTTGGCCGGTCCGAAGCGGGGTGCCAATTGATTGACAAGGACCCTGTCGTCGATCTGCAGGGTCTCCATCATCGATCCAGACGGAATGTAGAAGGAGCGGACGACCCAGGTCTTGAGGGCGGTGGAGATGAGGATGGCGACGAGGATGATCGCTGCGGTCTCGAGCAGGCCACGCAAGAATCTCTTCGAGGCTGAAGGTGGGGAAGCTTCTGATTCGGTTGACATTCGTTCGCTTTCGCATCGGACCACAGGTTCCGCAGAGGGACTGAAATGAGCGTACCAGCACCTCGTCACGTCATCTGTCAGGCAGCGATCATCTCTGTAAACCGGCCAGTTTCCCAACTGGTGCCTGTCGCCAGGAGGGTCAGACGGCCAGGGCGGTCGACCCCGTCGGACAACCTGCTCAGTCGACTGAGGAGCCGTGCCCGATGACCGGACCGATGACACGGTCGAGCGGAATGAACCCGCCTCCGGGTCTGCCCAGCAGCGCTCGGGAGTCTGCCGAGTCGTTCCGGTTGTCGCCCATCACCCACATGGTGTCGGCGGGGACCTCGATCGAGAACTCCGTCTTCGAGGCCGGGAGCGGGGCGTAGTCCTCCTTCAGCGGTTCGTCGTTGAGGAGCAGTCGACCCTGGGCATCACAGCATCGGAGAGTGTCTCCGCCGACGGCGATGACGCGTTTGACGTAGTAGACGTCTTTGCTGCCCAGCCCCACCCATGACCCCACCTTCTGCAGCGGGGTCGGAAGGGCATCGTCGACGAAGGAGCCTCGTCCGTCGAAGACGACGATGTCACCGCGTTCGATGTCAGAGCTCAGCGCGTCGGGACGCCAGACGCTGATGTCGTCGCCGACATCCAGGGTCGGCTCCATCGATGCGCTGGGAATCGTGAACCGTTGGATGATGAACCCGCGAACGGATCCGCCGATGACGATGATGAGGATCGCAATGACAGCGATGAGCTTCCAGAACCGGCCAGAATACAGAAAACGCGACCCGAAGGTCGCGTTTTCCTCTTGCTCCGGCACAGCGCGATCATCGCCCACAGTGCCAGCCAATAATCAGGCCTTTTCGCGGATGCGAGCAGCCTTGCCGCGCAGTTCGCGCAGGTAGTACAGCTTGGCACGACGAACGTCACCGCGGGCGAGAACTTCGAGCTTCTCGACGATGGGCGAGTGCACCGGGAAGGTACGTTCGACACCGACGCCGAAGCTGATCTTACGAGCGGTGAAGGTCTCACGGATTCCGTCGCCCTGGCGACGGATGACGATTCCCTTGAACACCTGGATACGCGAACGCGATCCTTCGACCACGCGGACGTGAACGTTGAGCGTATCGCCCGGGCGGAAATCAGGAACGTCAGTCTTCAATGAGGCTGCGTCAACAACATCAAGCTTCTGCATTGTGTTTCTCCATGTGTCCCCTGCTTCAGGTCGAGAACACGCATATCGGACCGGTTGCACCGGTGATTGGATCGTCTGTCGGGATTGCTCCCCGGAATTCTGCGATATCGACACCGCAGAATCGCTGTGGGCATCCATCCCCCTGAAGCAGGTGAATGCCAACAAACGCGACGATCTATTCTGTCATGGATTCGTCTCCGGACTCAAACCGTTCCACAACGGCGCGGTCGTGCTTGTCCAGATCTTGGAGTTCGGCGAGCAGATCGGGCCTGACCTCGGCCGTGCGTTCGAGCCTCCGGTCTCTTCTCCACCGTGCGATCGCACGGTGGTTTCCGCTGAGCAGGATCTCTGGCACGTCTTGGCCGCGCCAGCTGGCGGGCTTCGTGTAGATGGGGTATTCGAGGAGCCCGTCCTCGTGGCTTTCCTCCGTCAGCGATTCCGGGTTGCCGATGACTCCGGGGATGAGACGGCTGACGGCTTCGATCATCACCATCGAGGCGACCTCTCCCCCGTTGAGGACATAGTCTCCGATGCTCATGGGGCGCACATCGAAATGCTCGGCCGACCAGTCGATGACCCGCTGGTCGATGCCCTCATAGCGCCCGCAGGCGAACACGATGTGCTCGGCCTCGGACAGGTCTTCGGCGATGCGCTGGTTGAACACGGGACCGGCTGGACTGGGCACAATGAGGATCGGCTTCCGGGCCGCGCCCGTCCGTGCATCGTAAGGGCTGTCCCCGTCTCCGTTTTCGGCGCCGGGCCCGCTGGCACTGTCCTCCCCTGCGGCCTGCTGCCCCTTGAGGATGTTCTCGAGGGCCAGCGCCCAGGGCTCGGCCTTCATCACCATGCCCGCGCCGCCGCCGTAAGGTGAGTCATCGACGGTGTTGTGACGGTCGAACGTGAAGTCGCGCAGGTCATGGACGGTCAAGTCGAGCAGCCCTTGGTCGACGGCCTTGCCGATAAGTGAGAGCTGCAGCCCGGCGAGATACTCCGGGAAGATGGAGACGACGTCGATCTTCATGCTGGCACTCACGAAGCGTCGAAGAGACCGGCCGGAGGTGTGACCTTGACCCACCCGGCCTCAACATCGACCTCGGGCACGATCTCCGTGACGAAGGGAATGAGTGCCTGATGCCCGTCGACGTGCTTCATGTGGAGCAGGTCCTGGGCGACGCCATTGGTCACATCGACGATCTCTCCGACCTGCGTCTCACCGTCGAAGACTCGGAGTCCGATGAGGTCCTCAAGGTACCAGGCATCGTTCTCGACTTCGTCCTCCTCCTGGTCGCTGAGGATCAGGGTGTTGCGGATCTCCTCGGCCCGATTGCGATCGGGAACCTCGTCGAAGGTCAGCAGCAGCCGGTCTCGGTGCCACCTCGCGGTCCGCAGCGTCAGCTCACCGATGTCGGGATCAGTGGAGTAGGTCTGCCCGGGAACGAGTCGTTCATCGGGCCGGTCCGTGCGCACCTCGACGGTGAACTCACCTTTGATGCCGTGCGGTTTGCCCAACCGGGCGATCACCGTGTCCATGCTGCTCCTCGTGTTCGTGGAAGTGCTCAAGTTCGTGTTCGTGAAGACGTAGGTTCCCATGCAGACATGGGCACGTATTCACTTCAGTCACACAGTTTAGTCCGCTGCCGTGCCTGAGCCGCATCGTGTCTGCAACACCCAGGTGCCCGCGGAAAGTGGCCTCTCCGTGACTCCGCAGTTCGCAAAAGCCTGTAAGGGAGGCGCCTGCAGAGCGGTGAATACAGGAAAGGGGACACGGCGATGATTCGCCGTGTCCCCTTTCCTGATGAAGGTGTTACGCCTCGATGAGGTCCACTCGCACCGACTCGCGGCCGGCAAGAGAGTTGATCACGGTGCGCAGAGCCTTTGCGGTTCTCCCTGCGCGACCGATGACACGACCGAGGTCTTCGGGGTGAACCCGGACCTCAAGCGTGGTCCCGCGCTGTGACGAGCGGGATCGAACTGCAACATCGTCTGGATGATCGACGATGCCGCGGACCAGGTGTTCGAGCGAATCAGCCAACATGTCAGGCTTCAGCGCTCTCTTCGGAAGCAGCAGGTGCAGCTTCTTCAGCAGCCTTGTCCGAACCCTTAGGGGTGATAGCTTCCTTGATGACGGAGCCAGCGGTGGGAGCCACGTAGGCTTCCTTCTCCGGCTGCGGCTTCACAGTGTTGACTGCTTCGCCGACGCCGGTGTGCTTCTGCCAGTCACCGGTGAGCTTGAGCAGGTTGCGAACCTGATCGGTCGGCTGAGCGCCGACGGAGAGCCAGTGCTGTGCACGCTCCGAATCGATCTCAATGACCGAAGGGTTGCGTGTCGGGTGGTAGATGCCGATCTGTTCGATGGCCTTACCATCACGACGTGTACGCGAATCAGCGACAACGACGCGGTAGAACGGTGCACGGATCTTGCCCATGCGGGTCAAACGAATTTTGACTGCCACTTTAGTGGTGTCTCCTTTTGTCTTTAAGTTGCACAGAGGTCCCAGAAGAATCGTGGGGTTGATCTGCCGGAATCTGTGACCTGGACTATCACTCCGGGGCGGAAGAGAGGGCCCGCACCGGTAGCAAAAGTACAAGAGTCAATTGTGCCAGAAAGCCCTATTACTTTCCACCTGGGAACATTCCCCCGAAGCCCTTGGGCAGATTCTTCATATCGAACTCTTCGTCACCGTCGAGATCGACTCCCCCGAAGGCCGAGCCGACCGGGTCTTTCGTCTTGCCGGCCTTCTTGTCTTCAAGCGCCTGAGCCTGCTGTGCGCGCTTGGCGGGGTTGCCCGACTGACCGCCCTTGCGGCCCTTCTTCTTGCCCACGGCCTTCTTCTTGCGGTTGGCTCCGCCACCGGGCATCGAACCCATGCCGGGCATACCGCCCATACCCGGCATGCCGCCTCCGCCCGGCATACCGCCGCCACGGGTCATTCCGCGCATCATCTTCTGTGCCTGTGTGAACCGCTCCATGAGCTGGTTGACCGCGGTCACCGTGGTGCCGGCACCCTTGGCGATGCGCGCACGGCGTGATCCGTTGAGGATCTTCGGGTTGGTGCGCTCTGCCGGAGTCATCGACCGGACGATGGCCTCGACCCGGTCGACTTCGCGCTCGTCGAAGTTCTCAAGCTGATCTTTGTACTGGCTCATGCCGGGCATCATGCCCAGCATCTTCTTCATCGAGCCCATCTTCTTCAGGCCCGACATCTGAGTCAGGAAGTCATTGAGATCGAAGTCCTCACCGGCTTCGACCTTCTTCTGGAGCTTCGCCGTCTCCTTCTCATCGAAGTTCTTCTCGGCCTGCTCGATGAGGGTCATGATGTCGCCCATGTCGAGGATCCGGTCAGCCATCCGGTCGGGATGGAACTGTTCGAACTCCTTCATCGACTCACCAGTCGAGGCGAACATGATCGGCTTCCCGGTCACCTCGGCGACGGACAGCGCGGCACCGCCGCGTGAGTCACCATCGAGCTTCGAGAGCACGACACCGGTGAAGTCGACACCTTCGAGGAAGGCCTCGGCGGTCTTCACCGCATCCTGACCGATCATCGCGTCGATGACGAAGAGGACCTCATCCGGGTTGACCGCGGAACGGATGTCCGCGGCCTGCTGCATGAGCTCTTCGTCGATGCCGAGTCGACCGGCGGTGTCGACGATGACGACGTCGTGGAGCTTGGCCTTAGCGACCTCGAGTGAATCTGTGGCCACCTGCACCGGGTTGCCGACGCCGTTGCCGGGTTCGGGTGCGTAGACGAAGGCGCCCGCACGTTCGCCGACGATCTCGAGCTGGTTGACCGCGTTCGGACGCTGCAGGTCGGCTGCCACGAGCATCGGGCGGTGGCCTTCGGACTTCAGCCAATAGGCGAGCTTACCGGCCAAGGTGGTCTTACCCGCACCCTGCAGACCGGCGAGCATGATGACCGTGGGTGGTCGTTTCGCGTAGTTGAGGCGACGGGTCTCCCCGCCGAGGATGCCGACCAACTCATCGTTGACGACCTTGACGACCTGCTGGCCCGGGTTCAGAGCGCCCGAGACCTCTTCGGACAGGGCCCGCTCGCGGATGCGTCCGGTGAACGCACGGACGACGGGCAGGGCGACGTCGGCGTCCAGAAGGGCACGACGGATCTCGCGGATGGTGCCATCCACATCGGCTTCGGACAGCCGGCCCTTGCCGCGCAAGTTCTTGAACGTCGCGGTGAGCCTGTCGGAAAGAGAATTAAACACGTACAAGCCTTCTTCACGATAATTGGTCGACTCCCTAGCCTAACAACTCACCGGTGTCCGACTGAAACCGAGAAAGCTGGGAAAGCGCCCACAACCGGCACCCTGACAGGTCCGGTCGTGAGCGCTTCCACCGCTTCAGCGAAACGAGTAGGCCTGCTCCGCGTGCTCGAATGCGTCGATGCCTGCCAGTTCGTCGCGGGGATCGATGCGCAGTCCCATGGTCGCGCGCAGGACGAGCGCGATGACCAGCGTGACGGCTCCCGCGAAGAGGAGCGCGACCAGGGTTGCCACGATCTGTGCCCCGAGGAGTCCGAATCCCCCGCCGTGGAAGAGACCTGCCGGCGAGTCGGCGCTCGGGACCGCGAAGAGACCGATCATCACAGTGCCGATGACTCCGGCGACGAGGTGGACGCCGACGACATCGAGAGCATCGTCGTAGCGCAGACGGTTCTTCGCTTCGACCGCCAGCACTGCACCCGCACCTGCGGCGATTCCGATGATGATGGCCGCATAGGGTTCGACATTGGCGCAGGCCGGTGTGATGGCCACCAGACCGGCGATGGCACCGGAGACGCTGCCGATGCTGCTGGGACGGGTGGCGCGGATCCGTTCGATCGCGATCCAGGTGACCAGTCCTGCAGCGGGTGCGACCAGGGTGTTGATCCAGATCAGACCCGCCTGCTCGATCGTCGAGGCGGCTCCCCCGTTGAATCCGAACCACCCGAACCACAGCAGTGCGGCACCGAGGACGGTGATCGGGATGTTGTGCGGTTTGTGAGGTGTGGAGAACCGGGCCCGACGACCCATGACGACGACCAGCACGAGGGCGGAGACTCCCGCGTTGACGTGCACGACGGTACCGCCTGCGAAGTCGATCGCGGTCCCCACCGCGCTGCCGATCGCTCCGGACTCGCTGAGCAGTCCATCGCCCCAGACCATGAACGCCAGGGGGCAGTACACGAACGTGACCCACAGTCCGGCGAAGACCAGCCAGGTGGAGAACTTGGCGCGATCGGCCACGGCACCGGCGATCAGGGCGATCGCAATCATGGCGAAGGTGGATCCGTAGCCGATGGAGATCAGGGTCTCGGGTTGGCTGCTGACCGCCTCGGCGAGGCCGATCTGGGACAGCGGATTGCCGAAGATTCCCAGCACGGAGTCACCGGAGCTCAGCCCATATCCGAAGAGGACCCAGACGAGTCCGCCCACGGCCATGGCGGAGAAGACCATCATCATCATGTTGATGCTCGAGGTGATTCGCGTCATTCCGCCGTAGAAGAAGGCGACCCCGGGTGTCATGAGCAGGACCAGACCTGCCGCGATCATCATCCACACACTTGTTGCATCGAGTTCCATGTTGTCACTTCCACGTCATTGCCGGCTCCGGGTCGAGCCGAACAATGACAGTGTCTATGACACATGTCACCATAGTGAGTCAGTGATGTTTCCAGCATGTGACACGGGCGCTCTCACGCTGGAATATTGCTGAATTCTCCAGTGGAGACGATAGCCTCTCTGCGACGAGGCGAACTCAGTCGAGGAGCGCGTCGACGAATCCCTCAGCGGTGAATGGGGCCAGATCATCAGCGCCCTCACCGAGGCCGATGAGTTTGACAGGAACTCCGAGCTCGCGCTGGACTGCCACGACGATTCCGCCCTTGGCCGTGCCGTCGAGCTTAGTGAGCACGATGCCGGTGATGTTGACCGCCTCGGCGAAGACCTTCGCCTGCTGCATTCCGTTCTGACCGGTCGTGGCGTCGAGGACGAGAAGCACCTCGTCGATCTCGTGCCCCTCACCCAGGGGACGAGTCGCGACACGCTTGACCTTGCCGAGCTCGTCCATCAGGCCGATCTTGTTCTGCAGACGTCCGGCCGTGTCGATGAGGACGACGTCGGTGTTCTCCGATTTGCCTCGTTCGACGGCGGAGTAGGCCACGGAGGCGGGATCTGCACCCTCCTCACCGCGGACGGTCTCGACTCCGACGCGTCCGCCCCAGGTGGACAGCTGCTCGGCAGCGGCGGCGCGGAACGTATCGGCCGCCCCCAGGAGCACACTCTGGTCTTCGGCGACGAGCACGCGGGCGATCTTGCCCACGGTCGTGGTCTTGCCGGCCCCGTTGACGCCGACCACGAGCATCACTGCCGGGTCGTCACCGGTGCCCGAGACCGCAAGCTCACGGTCCATGGTGGGATCAACCAGTTTGATGAGCTCCTCGCGCAGCAGTCCTCTGACCTCTTCGGGTTCGCGGGTGCCGAGGACCTTGACGCGTTCACGCAGTCGGTCGACGAGCTCGGTGGTCGGATCGACTCCGACGTCGGCGAGGATGAGCGTGTCTTCTATCTCCTCCCACGTCGATTCGTCGAGCGTGTCTCGCGACAGCAGGCTGAGCAGTCCCCGCCCCAGACCGGAGTTGGACTTCGCCAGGCGTTCGCGGAGACGAACGAGTCGGTTCGCGGGTTCGGTGGGAACCTCGGAACCGCGAGTCGCCTCCTTCTCCTTGGCGACCGCCTCGGAGATGTCGTCGATCTTGAGTTCGCCGGTGACATCGGCGTCGATGCTGCGCCGGTCGCGCAGCCCCTTCCGCTTCGCGTTGACGCGCAGCGTGAAGCCCAGCCCGACAACGAGTATGAAGACGATGGCTGCGACGATGAGCAATACGATCGGCTGATCCATTGACGTACGTCCTCCTTTGAGTACCTTTGCGAGCCCCACGTTCTCACGCGGCGGCTGCCGGCCAAGGGTGCAGTCCCGGTTCCGTTGCGCGCATCAGCCCAAGGCCGTTGACACGTTCCGGTGGCCCGCACCCCAGCACCCCGCTGTCTCGGGGCGCGTGTGATGATGTCGTGTTGTCCGGTCAGGAACCTCGGCTGCCGAAGAGCAGACCGGCTGTGGTTCTCCACCCGGTGCCGGATTCCGGGATCTTCCAATGGCGGGTGCGCGGCCTCACCGTCAGCAGAGACGGCGCTGCGTGCCGGCGCGGCTGCGGCCTGAGCACGTAGGAGTGGTCTCGGATCGCGGTGACGGCAGCCTGTTCCCGAGTTGCCAGGTGGGAGGTGCCGTCATCATGTCCGAAGAATTCGTGGACCTCGTCGTCATACCCGGTCCATTGGCCCGGCAGACGAAACCGCTGCACATCTGAGGAGTACTTCAGGCGACCTTCGGCCCTCAGCCCCGGCAGTGCGACGAGGAGCACGACGATGAGGGCGAGCGCGAACGATACGGCGAGTCCGACGATGACGACGAGTACTGCATTCATGCTCGCGAGTCACCTCGTGATTCAGCCGGCTCGGCCATGGACGTCCCGCTCCTCAAGGTTTTCGACAATGTTTCCCTGTGCTCAAGTCTATCGTCCCAACACACGACATTTGTGCTCAGGGTCCGTGAGCCTGGTGGAGAATTTCCTGGGACTCCCCTGGACATCCCTGCCGAATCGGCGTCTCGCGAAAGGCCGCCGATCATGGGATCCGCTGCGAGATGACCTTCGACACACCGTCCCCGTGCATCGTCACCCCGTAGAGAGCGTCGGCGATCTCCATCGTTCGCTTCTGGTGGGTGATCACGATGAGCTGCGAGGAATCCTGCAGCTCCTCGAACACGGTCAGCAGGCGGGACAGGTTGAGGTCGTCAAGGGCCGCCTCGACCTCGTCCATGACGTAGAACGGGCTGGGTCTGGCCTTGAAGATCGCCACCAGCATAGCCACGGCGACCAGTGATCGCTCTCCGCCGGAGAGCAGCGACAGCCGCTTGACCTTCTTGCCTGCCGGCCGGGCGTGGACATCGACGCCGGTCGTGAGCATGTCATCGGGGTCGGTCAGGCTCAGGGAACCCTCACCGCCGGGGAACAGTCGGGAGAAGATGTCCTCGAACTCCCGCGCAGTGTCCGCATAGGCTTCGGCGAAGACCCGTTCGACGTGCCGGTCGACCTCGTCGACGAGCTTCATCAGGTCCTTCCTCGAAGTCTCGATATCGGTGATCTGCTTTTCGAGGAACTGGTGCCGTTCTTTGAGCGCCTCGTACTCCTCGAGCGCCAGCGGGTTGACTGTTCCGATGCGTTTGAGTGCGGCAGTCGCCTGCTTGTGTCTCTTCTCCACCTCGGCCCGCACATAGGGTCGTTCCTCTTCGTCCTCACCGAACGCGGGAACCGGAGTGTGGGGACCGTAGAGTTCGACCAGCCGCTCCAAGCTCAGACCAGTCTCCTCCCCTGCCCGGTTCTCGATCTCCTCGAGTTTGAGTCGAAATCGTTCCTTCGCGAGTTCGGCTTCGGCCGCGGCATCTTTGAGTCGCTGCAGCTCTGTGCGCGTGGTGCCCAATTCCTCGCCGAGGTGGCCCTTCTCCTCTCGCATCTGCCCGCGCTCTTCGACGAGCACCTGGATCTGGGATGCCAGTTCGGTCACCGTCGTCTCCGCGAGCCCCGTCGCGTTCTGCGCGGTCTCGACGATGAGCAGCGCAGAGGCGGCGGACCGCTTCTTGCGGGCGATCGTCCGCTGCGTCTGTTCGCGTGCGCTTTCTTCAGCCGCCGCCTGTCTCAGCAGGGAGTCGACTCTGTCGGAGAGGAATCGTGCTCGGTCAGTGGCTGCCTTGTGGCTGATGCGGGTCTCGATGACGTCTTCGGAGGATTGCGAGACCTGCCGGCTCAGCTCATCGCGGTCGGTGGTGTCGACGACTTCTTCGACGTCTCCTGCTCCGGCGAGGGCGGATTCGGCAGCGCGGGCATCACGTTCGGCAGTCTCCAATCGTGTCGCGAGCTCCACCTCGTTGTCCTTGGCCCGCTGCAGGCGGGTTTGGGCTGTGGTGATGTCGCTCGCTATTCGCGATACCTCCTCGCCTGCGGCCATGATCGCCGCGTCCGAGGAATGCAGCTTCTCAAGTGCCGCGGCGGCCACGGTCTTAGCCTCGGCGAGCTTCGCGGCGACCTGGTCGATGTCGGTCTCGACTCCGCTGTGAGTTGTCTGCAGTTCAGAGATGGAGGCATGGGTGTCTTCGAGCGCGGTCTGCGAGGCCAAGCGGGTCCCCGAGGCGGTGCGTGCCCGACTGACGCGTGTCGCGGTCACGATCTCCCCGTGGATGGTCACGGCGGTGAGTTCGGGATGGGCGTCGATGATGGACAGTGCGCTGCCGGCATCATCGACGCACACGACCGTCTCCAGTGCAGCGTTGAGGAGCTGAGTCAGTTCAGGGACGTCGCTGCTGACAACCTCGGTCAGCCACCGCACCGTCGATTTTCCCTCGGCTGAGCCGGTGAGCGTGGGCAGTGCCCGCGGCGTGGTCATGGTCTCGGCAGTCGGGTTCGCGCCCTTTCCGGCACTGGTCTTGCCCGCACCGGACTTGCCTGCCGCTCCCCCGCGTGACCCCGCACCGGCTGTCGAGCCGCTGGTCGCACCGGTGGGGATCGTGAGGTGGACGTTCGTGTCCTCGCCGAGGTGGTCGAGGACCGTCAGCGCCACCTGCCCGGAGTCGACGAGCACACCGGAGACCGTGTTCGACAGGGCAGCGGCCACGGCCATCTCGAATCCGGTGGCCACGCTCAGTCGTTCTGTCACCGCCGAGCCGACACCCGGCAGATCGGCGTTGAGGATGTCTTCGAGGTCAGCTTCCAAGGCTGTGCCGAGTGACAGTGCTTCGGCCCTGGCCTGCGCCGAGGCCAACTCCGAGGCCGTCTTCGCCTTCTTCGCGCGCAGGGCCTCGAGCTCGGTCTCCAACACAGTCGCAGCCTCATTGGCAGATTCGTATTCCGTGTCGAGTTCGGACTCCCCGGCTTCGACTCCTTCGACGGCGGCCTCGGCTGTGGCCAGTTCATCGCGGCGCTCGGCGATGCGGGCCGTCGCGGTGTCGATCTCCGTCCGGTTGGCTTCGATTCGTGCAGTGAGGTCGCTGATGCGCTCACGTGCTTGGGAGCTCTTCGACTGCAGGGCCGACCGGTTCTTGATCGCCTCGGTGATGGCCAGCTGTGCCGCCTTGACCTCGTCATCGGCCTTCTTCAGCGCCAGGGCGAGCTCTTCCTTGCGCATCTGACTGCGATCCAGAGCCGCCGCGGATTCCTCCACCGCTGTCTCCGCGGCACCGAGCTCTTCCCGATGATGCTCTGCCTGAGTCCTCAGCTCTTCCGGCGATTTCGATTCCCGCCTCCCCAGGCTGGCCACTTCGGAGAGCAGGTGTGCACGTTTGTCCTCGGCGCGCTGGGCGATCCCTTTGGCCCGCACGATCTGGGTCTGGGTACGTGATTCTGCGGTGCGCAGGTCCTCGAGTTCGGCGTCGAGTGTCCCCAGTCGTGATTCGATCTCCTGCAGCCGCTCTTCGGTGCGGGAGCGGCGATGTTCGAGGTCGCTGATGCGATCGCCGCCGCCCTCGCCGCCAGCGCTGGCCGTCGAGGCCAGGGAGGCCTGCAGGCGCACGGTGTCATCGGCGAGCAGCCGTGCGGTGGAGTCGCGCAGTGTGGCTTGGACCGTGGCGGCCTTCTGCGCGGCCTCTGCCTGCCGGCCCAATGGCCCCAGCTGCCTATTGAGTTCGGAGCGCAGGTCCGAGAGTCGATCGAGGTTCGTCTGCAGACCCGTGAGTTTGCGCACGGCCTTGTCCTTGCGCCGCCGGTGCTTGAGGACGCCGGCGGCTTCTTCGATGAAACTGCGACGCTCGATCGGGTCCGCGTGGAGAATCGCATCGAGACGCCCCTGGCCGACGATGACGTGCATCTCCTTGCCCAGGCCCGAGTCGTTGAGCAGCTCCTGGATGTCAAGGAGTCGTGCCGGGGTCCCGTTGACGGCGTATTCGCTTCCCCCGGTGCGGAAGAGGGTGCGTGAGATCGTGACCTCGGTGTAGTCGACGGGGATGGCTCCGTCGGTGTTGTCGATGGTCAGGGTCACCTCGGCGCGGCCCAATGCCTGGCGCTTGGAGGTGCCGGCGAAGATGACGTCGTCCATCTTGCCGCCGCGCAGATTCTTCGCTCCCTGCTCGCCCATCACCCAGGACAGGGCGTCGACGACATTGGACTTGCCGGATCCGTTGGGGCCGACAACACAGGTGATGCCCGGCTCGAATCGGAGAGTCGTCGCCGAGGCAAAGGACTTGAATCCTCGCAGGGTCAGGCTTTTGAGATGCATTGTCCACCCAGCATATCCCGAAGGAGTTCCAACAATTCTCGAATCTTTTGATAGAGTATTTCCTCGTGCGCCGAAATCGGTGCCTTTCCTCCGTAGCTCAGTTGGCAGAGCATTCGACTGTTAATCGAAGGGTCGCTGGTTCGAGCCCAGCCGGGGGAGCTGATCGAGGCCCCGTCGTTCGCGACGGGGCCTTGACCATGTCCGGGCAGAATCGTCATGTCTCTACCCGCCTCGCATCTCATCTGAGAAGATCATTGGTGTGAACCGACAGGAAACTGAAAAATCGGACTAGTTTGGACTCAGCGCCCCAATCGGCCCGATGACAATCAACGCCGTCCATGAACAGGAAGGAGCGCCGACCGGGACCGGCCGCGGACCTACTGCGGCCACGCTGATCGGCAAGCATCCCTATGAGCAGTGAAACGACTAAGACTCAGGAGCTGATACGGCACCTGAAGAATCCGACCACGAAACAGAAGCCGCTCATCCGCAAGGGCGTCGACAAAGTGGTCTTCTTCACGGCAGGCGTCCTCGCAGTCGGCTTCGTCGTCTGGGGCTTCCTCTCCCCGGACAGCCTCGGGGCTGTGGCAGGAACTCTGCTGACCGGCGTGATGGACAACTTCGGCTGGCTCTTCGTCATCGCCGCCACGGTCTTCACGATCTTCGTCATCATCGTCGCCCTGTCCAAATTCGGGCGGATTCCGCTGGGCCGAGACGATGAGAAGCCGCAGTTCAAGACATCATCGTGGATCTCGATGATGTTCGCGACCGGCATGGGCATCGGTCTGGTGTTCTCCGCCGTCGGTGAGCCCCTGTTCTTCTACATGTCTCCCCCGCCCAACACGGTCGATGGTTCCACTGCCGAAGCCATGGGCACCTCGATGGGCACCACGCTCTTCCACTGGACCCTCTACCCCTGGGCGATGTACGCGATCGTCGGCCTCGGCGTCGCCTACGGCTCCTTCCGTCTGGGACGTTCCCAGCTGTTCTCGTCGATGTTCACCCCGCTGTTCGGTGAACGTGCGGTCAACGGCGCCGGCGGCAAGGTCATCAACATCCTCGCGATCCTCGCCACACTCTTCGGCTCGGCCTGCTCGCTGGGCCTCGGTGCGATCCAAATCGGCGGCGGCATCGAGTCGGCGGGCATCATGTCCGATGTCTCCTCGCCGATCCTCGTCATCATCATTGCGATCCTCACCGCAGCCTTCGTCGCTTCGGCCGTGTCCGGTGTCGAGAAGGGCATTCAGTGGCTGTCGAACATCAACATGGTCCTGGCGATCATCGTTGCGCTCATCGTGTTCATCGGCGGACCGACGCTGTTCATCCTCAATGTCATTCCCTCCTCGCTCGGTTCGTTCATCGAGGACCTGCCGCAGATGGCGTCGCGGACTGCGGCCAACGGCCAGGACGTCAACACCTGGCTGTCTTCGTGGACCGTCTTCTACTGGGCCTGGTGGGTCTCATGGTCGCCCTTCGTCGGCCTCTTCATCGCCCGCATCTCCCGCGGTCGCACCGTGCGTCAGTTCGTCCTCGGCGTCCTCATCGTTCCTTCGGTTGTCTCGACCATCTGGTTCGCGATCTTCGGCGGCGGTGCCATCGGCATCCAGGAACGTGCTGAGCGCGGCGAAGGCACGGTCAAGGCCTTGGCGAAGATCGTCGACGGGGAACCGGACATCAACATGGACACGATCCTGTTCGATCTCCTTGGTGCCCTGCCGCTGCCCAACGCCATCGCCATCATCTTGATGGTCGTCACGGTCATCCTCATTGCGATCTTCTTCGTCACGGGCGCCGACTCCGCGTCGATCGTCATGGGCACGCTGTCGGCCAACGGTCGAGAAGAGCCCGGCAAGGGCCTCGTCCTGTTCTGGGGTGTGGCTACCGGTGCAGTGGCAGCGGTGATGCTCCTGGCCGGAGGTTCCGACCCGGCAGAGGCGCTCGAGGGTCTGAAGAACATCACCATTGTGGCGGCATTGCCGTTCGTCATCGTCATGCTGCTGTTGTGTGTGGCCGTCTGGAAGGACCTCTCGCGAGATCCGCTGATTATTCAGGGTCAGCTGGCCAATCACGTCCTCGAGCAGTCGGTCGCCACAGCCGTCAACGAGTACGACGGTGAGGTCTTCGGACTCGAGACGTCCGAGCTGCCTGTCGAGGAGATCGAAGACGACAAGGAAGACGCCGAGGCTGATGCCTCAGCGAATTCTGCCAGCGACGATGTCGATCACGAGAACGGCGACACCGTCAAGTAATCCGATGTCGCGGTGCTGATCACGCGACATCAGGGAATACCAGAGGCGGCTGGTGAGACTCGGTGAGAGTCTCACCAGCCGCCTCTCGTCTGCGTCAGCAGCTACTGGATCCGGATCACCATGGCACGACACCATCGTCATCGAAGAAGCCGCCACGAGGTCCGTCGTCAGGGAGAGTCGCGAGCCTGATCGCGACAGCGGCCCCCTGCTCTGCAGTGCGATCCGAGGCGTGGCCGGTGAAGTCGGTCGCGACGTAGCCAGGACAGTAGGCGTTGATGATGACATCGGTGTCGGCGAGTCTGCGACTGTACTGGGCGGTGATGCTGTTGAGCATGCTCTTCGACGGCGCATAGGCGGCCAGTTGAGGGCCGGTCTGCAAAGCCAGGGATCCCATATTGCTTGAGGCGTTGACGATCCGGGGCGACGGTGACAGACGCAGGAGCGGGAGCATGGCGTTGGTCACCCGCACCACCCCGAAGACGTTTGTGTCCAGGACGGAACGCAGGACGTCGAGATCGAGGGTGGTCGGGTCCTGCTCACCATTCAGATAGCTTCCGCCTATGCCGGCGTTGTTGACAAGGACGTCGAGGCGGCCGACCTTCTTCGAGATGGTTTCGGCCGCTTGGTTGGCGCTGTGATCCGAGGTGACGTCGAGAGCGACGCCGAATGCGTCTACGCCCGACGAGCGTAGGCGGTTGACGGCATCGGCGCGGCGGGTGTCGTCGCGTGCACCTACCGCGACGGTGAACCCGAGCTTGCCGAGACCCTCTGCAATCGCGAATCCGATGCCCTTGTTCGCTCCCGTCACGAGCGCTGTCTTCTTCTTCGAGCCACTATTCATGAAACCTATCGTCGCCTCCAGCGATCGGAGTCGTCCAAGATCGATTCGGTGGTCTGTGATACCTGACAGGCATTACGAGTAAGGTTGGCCCATGCTTGACCTCGAGACGCGCGAGTTGCGCTACTTCGTCACCATCGCAGAGGAACTGCACTTCCGACGTGCTGCGGAACGCCTGGGCATGGCACAGCCTCCGTTGTCGCGGGCCATCGCTCGCTTAGAGCGCCGCCTCGGCGTCCAGCTCTTGGAGAGGAATCGCCGCGGCGTGAGGCTCACCGACGCAGGTTCGGTGCTGCTCGGAGAAGCCCGGAAGGCGCTGGACGCGGTCTCTGCCGCGGCGGAGCTGACAAGGCGTGCTGGAACGTCACGTCAACCGCTCATACTCGCGACTAAAGCTGGTGCGTCACATGAATTGCTGCAGCGGCTGCTCGAAGCAGTGGCGAGCGAACACGGCCCCGGGCATATCGAGGTGCGGCTGTGCGAGGTCGGTGAGCAAGCCGAGCTGCTGCGATCTGGGGCCACAGATGTTGCCATCATGCACAGTCCCGTCGATGACCTCGTCGGGTTCGACACCGTGGACCTGTGCACAGAAGACCAGGTCGTGATCGTCCCCGCCGCCCATCCTCTCGCTCGCCGCAACGAGGTCACCCTCGCCGAGCTGCAGAATGATGACTCGGTGCCGCTGGCCAGATGGCCCCGCCTGGACGGCACGTATCCCAAGGGGCCCGGGCCGGAAGTGCGCACACAGTCTCAGATCGCCCAGCTCGTGGCCCTAGGGAAGGCTCTGCTCGTCATCCCCGCATCCAGTCGCGCATGGCAATGGCCTGAGCATGCGGCTGTGCCAGTCACAGACGCACCACGCGTCACAACGCTCTTGGCGTGGCCGGCTGGCAGCCATTCGACTGCAATCGCCGAATTCGTCCGTGTCGCTTCCGGTTTGGGAGACCCGCTGAGGCAAACACTCCGATCATCTCAAGGAGACACCAGCCGGTGACGCGGCGTCCTTGAGATCTACGGCCCATGGCGTTGGCCTCAGCGGTAGGGGTGTGGCAACCGGTGCAGTGGCAGCGGTGATGCTCCTGGCAGTCTGGAAGGACCTCTCCCGCGATCCGCTGATCATTCAGGGACAGCTGGCCAACCACGTCCTCGAGCAGTCGGTCGCCACGGCCGTCAACGAGTACGACGGTGAGGTCTTCGGACTCGAGACGTCCGAGCTGCCGGCTGAGGGCCGGGTACTGCTCCGAACGGAGCGGGACCGGCCCTCGTTCCCGGCCGGTCACCGTTATATTCTGAGTGTATGGATTCGATGACCGGGCTGAGCAGCATTCTGCAACGCTTGGAATTCCACGGCAGCGTGACGTTGCCCGGTCGACCGTCCGAACCGCTGTCTCGTTGGCTGCGGAAGAGAAGCATTGCAAGCGGAATCTCGTTCGCAACCGCTGGCGCTGGAGTGGTGCTGATCGTCATCGGTGCCGTTCTCCGCGATGTCGGATTCTGGTCTCTCAGCATCATTGTCGGCGCGTTGCTCGCCGTGCTGGGTCTGTTTGTCGGAGTCATCCTCGTTGGCGTGGGCCTGCTCTGGCGTGAGCGCATCGCCTCCGAGAAACTGCCCGTGCGCCTTGATGCTCTCGGAGTCTCCCTGCGCGGCATCGGCCCCATACCTTGGGGAGATCTTCGCGCCCCCGAACGCCGTTATGTGCCGGTGAAGAACGACATCGGGGGCCGATGCACCGTCATGCCGCTGACACAGCGCGCTCAGACCCGGGTACGCATGCAGCCAGGTAATTGGCAGCTGCGAGTCGGTCCCCGCCCGTACCTGCGCTTCGACCAGCCGTTCCTTCTCCTGCCCGGAATCCAGGGCCTCAGCGAGGACGAGGTAGTTCAACTCTTCCACCATGTCTGGTCCAGGTTCTCGACTGAGTACCAGCGCTGAGGCACGGTATGGGCACAGGCGCCCATCCTGCCGCGCCGCTGACGTGAGAAGATAGCGCCGTGCGCCTGACGGATCAGCGGGAAGGAAGCGACGACGAATGAATACGATCATCCGAACTCACGGTGTGGCGTCACTCGTCGTCGGGTGGATGCTGACCGGCATGGGGATTCTGGCTATTGCGACGGTGATCATTCTTTCCGTATTCGTGGAGGGCTGGATGATCGTATTCCTCTTCGGTCCTGTCCTCCTCTTCATCGGCGCTGGAGTCAATTTCTGGATGGGGTCCAGGGCACGATTGGAGATCACTCCCGATCGCTTCATCTGGTGCGGCCCCATCGGTCGAGCTCGAAGCATCGCCTGGCACGATGTGCACCGGATCCTGCGACCACCACCAGGTTCGCCCCCGCGTCTGGCCGCCGTCGCACACCTCAGGGACGGCAGTTACGTCGAGGTCAAAGCCCTGTGGAAATCTCCGACCTGGCCGACGACCTATCTCAGTCACCAAGACCACGGGCGCGCGCAGCAGGCCTTGATCGATGAGCACATCGCCCACCTCAATCGGATGTCACGAGGTTCCCAGCCGCAACGTGGGCGACAGCAGCCCGGCTGGCCTCTGGGACAGCGTGGCGGTCCTCAGCGGTAGCGCGGCGGCTTCTGGCAGTTCGGGCAGAAGTGACTGCCGCGTCCACCGATCGTCATCTTCTCGATCTCGGTCCCACAGCGCACACATTCCTGGCCACCGCGTCCGTAGACGAGCAGGGCACGGTCGAAGTAGCCGGATTCTCCGTTGACATTGACGTAGAGGGCATCGAAGCTCGTCCCACCCACGGCCAGTGCATCGCTCATGACTCGTGTCGCGGAGTCGAGGACGGCGGCGAGACGGGACTTGCGAGTGCGAGCGGGGACCGCAAGGGGGTGGATTCCGGCGCGGAACAGTGCTTCGTCGGCATAGATGTTGCCGATGCCGCTGACCAGGGATTGGTCGAGCAGCGCTGATTTGACCACCGTCCGCTTGCGAGAGAGCTGTTCGAGAGCGAGGCCGGGTTCGAAGGCCGGTTCCAGAGGATCGGCTGCAATATGATTCGCCGAGGCGGGTACGAGCCGACCATAGGCATGCACCAGTGGCTGTACGCCGAGATGGCCGAAGATCCGTTGGTCGATGAAGCGCAGCTGAAGGCTCTCGCTCCCCCGTTCGAGGTGGAGGATTGCCCGGGTGTGCCTGTGGATCTCGTCAGCGGCATCGTGCACGCGAAGCTGACCGCTCATGCCGAGGTGGACGAGCAGACTGAGTTCGGGGGCAGCCGGTTCGGCAGCCGGGCCGGCCCGGAGGTCGGCCCCCAATGTCAGCCACATGAACTTGCCGCGACGTTCGGCACCGATGATCCGGCGACCGGTGACGGCGGCGACGAACCCGTCGACGGCGGAAGCATCGATGCGACGCTGGGATGTCGTTCCCAGGATTCGGGGGTCGATCACCTCGGCGCCGGTGATGGTGGTGCCAGCAGTCCACTCATGGACGCCCACACGGACGCTCTCGACCTCGGGAAGCTCAGGCATCAGGAATGCCTCAGCGCGTGTAGTCCGGGTAGATGGTGCGGATGGCCTTGACGGCGACTTCCGCGGCGGCCGCTTCGGCGTTCTTCTTCGAGGATCCGTCGCCGGTGCCCCAGCCGTTGGCGCCCAGGAGCGCCGTGGCGGTGAAGACCATGGCATGGTCTGGTCCCGAGGACACGATCTCGTAGCTCACGGCACCCAGGTCAAGGTCGGCCGCTGCTTCCTGCAGGGTCGTCTTGTAGTCCATTCCGGCACCGAGGTTCACAGCGTCGGAGAGCATCGAATCGATGAGGCGGTGGACGAGGGCGAAGGCCTCTTCACGTCCCCGGGCGACGAAGGTCGCGCCGATGAGGGCTTCGACGGTGTCGGCGAGGATCGAGTCCTTGTCACGACCGCCGGTGAGCTCTTCGCCCTTGCCCAGCAGAATATGGGGGCCGATGCCGTGCCTGCGCGCGATCGATGCCAAGGCTCGGGTGTTGACCACGGCCGAGCGCATCTTGGCCAGTGAACCTTCGGCCAGATCCGGGTTGTCGTAGTACAGCGATTCGGTGGCCACGAGGCCCAGCACGGAGTCGCCGAGGAATTCGAGGCGCTCGTTCGTGGGTATGCCGCCGGCTTCGAAGGCGAAGGAGCGGTGAGTTAAGGCGAGACGAAAAGTCTCGGGATCAATATCGATCCCGAGACTCTTCTGCAGTTCTGCTGTGGTGTCAGTGTCCACAGGTCAGACGTCAGCGACCTTACGTCCCTTGTATTCAAGGAACAGCGGGGTGCCTGCTGCGTCTTCGACAACTTTGGCCTGGTGAGGGCGCGAGTACACAACGCGACCGTTCTCCACAGTCTTGACCAGGCTAGGAGCCTGTGCCTTCCACTGCGAACGACGGTGGCGGGTGTTGCTGCGCGACAATTTACGCTTTGGAACAGCCACGTCTAGCTCTCTTTCTTCTCATCCAACAAACTCTTCAATGATGCGAACGGCGAATCCGCTTCACTCTCGTCCACCTCGAGGTCCTCCCCCACGGTGAAGCTGAACTCTTCGCTTTCGTCCTTTGACGGACTGAACGGAAGAGCCATTACGACAGCGTCTCGGATCGCGGGCTCGAGGTCGAGCTGATCGCGGTCGATGACATAGGAATCCTCGTCGCCATCGGCCTGCTCATAGACGTACATCTCTTGGATGTCGACATCTATAGGCAACTCGATTTCGTCGAGAGTCCTCACATCTTCGCCGCGGGCCGTGGCCGAGACAGTGCCCGACACGTAGATTCCCTCCGACACGCTTTCGAACATCAGCTCGAGTGCCAGTGGTGAACCTTCTGCGACCCCGATCACTTCGATCTTGAGATCCGCCGGAGCAGACAGGGTGGTGTTCACCCGTTCCCATTCACCAGGATGACCGAGCAATCCCATCGACCTGAGATCGTAGACGAACTCAGACTGCTTCTTCATGCTCACTCCTCCTTTACGTGATTGAGGATGCTTACTCCTGCGTTCACACGCGACTCACCATTCTAGTCATCATCGCCGGTCATTACCAATCGAGCCTGCACAGATGCCCGAGTGTTCCCGGTCACCATTTCTCGCGGTGATTGCGCAGCGTCACCGCACCGGCCGCCAACAGCAGTGCCCCGGAGATCGTGAACACGATGCCCGAGCCCGCGATGAGGGTGAGCAGGGACGCCGCCGAGGGGATTGCGACCTGGCTGAGTCGGTTGCCGGCGAGCCGGATCGAGAGGACCGCGGCACGGTTGGCCGGGTCCGACAGGGTCGAGACCCAGGTCATCGTCAACGGCTGCGTGAGCCCGAAGCAGAACCCGGAGATGAGCAGCAGGATCGCCAGCGCCCACGGCTGAGTGAAGACGGGGATGAGGATGATGCAGACCCCGGCCAGCGCCGAGGCGGTCCACAGGAGCGAGAGATTGTGCCATCTGCGGGTCAGCACCCCGATGATGAGCCGCGAGATGACCGAGGCGAGCGTACGCAGGGTCAGCAGCCAGGTCACCGTTGTGACCGACAAACCGTTCTGCTGACCGATGAGCGGCAGATAGGCCGTCATCAGATCCACGGCCGCCAGCGTGGTCATCGAGGCGAGGATCGCGGGCTTCATTCCCCGGATCGAAAGCAGAGACCAAGGCGTGCGAGCGTCCTTGGCCGCATCGGCGCGGGAGACGTGCGGTGTCCGCCCGCGGAGCATGACGATGACCGCCGCAACCAGTGTCAGCGCGGAGACCGCAGTCATGAACCACAGGGCACCGACGATGTGCGGTGACCCGTCGGTCGAATCCGCGATCATGCCGGCCACAGGTAGACCGATCGTCTGACCGATCGAGACGCCGAGTGTGAGATAGCCGAACTTCGACGTCAGCGCCGAGGCCGGGAAGCTCTGCGGGATCAGCGCCTGGGAGGCCACAGTCGTCAGCAGCTGGCCCAGGCCCAGGCTCATAGTGGCGAGGAGAAGCACGCCGAGGTTGGGCGCCAGCGCGGCAAGGCCGACGGGCACGATTGAGAGAATCGTTCCCGTCCACAGCACAGCTGTCGCGTACCCGCGATCGACGAGGCGGCCGACGAAGAGTGCCGTGAGCAGCGGGACAAGTGAGTAGCAGGCGGTCATGAGACCGAGGACGACTCCGCTGCCGCCCAGCTCCAGGGTCCGGTAGGAGATGAGGACGCGCACACCGTTGTAGGTCGCGTGCGCGATCACGGTGTGGAAGATCAGCCCGAGGAACCATGCCCGGGAGGAGGAAGAGGGAATCGGCATGCCTCAGCGGCTGGCGTTCAGCGCCGACAGCACCGCATCCGGCACCAGTCCCGTGATGTCTCCCCCGCCGGAGTGGACTTCCTTGATGAGTGAGGACGAGACGTGTTCGAACTCGGGATTTCCCGGGACGAAGATCGTCTCGAGTTCACTCAGATGCTTGTTCATCAGCGCCATCGGCAGTTCGTAGGCGAAGTCCGTGCCCGAGCGCAGCCCCTTGACCACGGCGGGTGAGCCGATGGAAGTGCAGTAGTCGACAAGGAGGCCCCCGGCGACGGTGTCGATCGTGATGTGCTTCGCACCCTGGGTCCGCTCATCCTCATTTAGAGAGGCGCGGATGAGATCAGCGCGAGCCTGTGGGTCGAATCGTCCGGACTTCTTGGGGTTGTGCACGACGGCAACGACGACCTCGTCGAAGAGCCGGGCACTGCGGGCGATGACATCGAGATGACCCATGGTGATCGGATCATAGGAACCGGGGCAGACAACCTTCATGGCTTCATCGTATCTCTCAGCTGCGACCACTGGTCGTCGACAGGCTCGTCGAGATCACCAGCCCTGACGATGACAGCCTCGGGTTCCGTCAGAGGATTGTGCAGGCGGGATGCCGCGCAGCTCATGACTCTGCCGACGATCGCCAGGGACAGCTGTTCGTCAGCGTCAGCGATCGCCTCGGCGAGTTCTCGGTGCGTTTCGATGAGGTCGCATCGGACCTCGTAGCCGCGTGGATCGGAGAGCGAGAGCAGACGAGTGTGGACCATTGAGACCTTCATCAGGTCGCTGAGCCTGACGGAACCGGAGCAGGCGACGATCGAATGGTGGAAGTCGAGGTCGGCATCGCCGATAGTGCGCGCCGTGTTCCCCGCGATCGCCTCCTCCAACCTGGCCAGCGCCTGGCGGATGCGGGCGATCGGCTTGCCTGAGCGGATGACGATCTTCACGGCTTGCGCTTCGATGGCTTCCCGGACCGCATAGACATCGTCGATGTCATCTGTGCTCATCCGCTTGACCCAGACTCCGCGACCGGGTGCGTGGGTCATCACTCCTTCGCTGACGAGGCGCTGCAGAGCCTCCCGCAGTGATGGCCGGGAGACAACGAGGAGCTCGGCCGTACGGACCTCGTTGATGGACTGCCCCGGAGCCAACAATCCGCTGTAGATGGCGTTCCGGAGCTGATCGGCGATGAGGTCGATCGTCGAGGAGCGGATGACCTTGCGCAGGACAGGGAGCTCCGAGGTCGGGGGTGAAGGCATATCACGATCATATAACGTTGTCTGACAGTGTGACATCCGGACAACTAAAGTATTGAATAGTGTTCTTGAGACGCATGTCACGAAGATGTGTCAACGTACTAAGAAAGGGACAGCTATGAAAGCCATCAAGGGGCTAGCCGCCGCGACCTCGATCCTCGCCCTGACACTCACCCTGGGGGCTTGCGGCGGAAGCGATTCCGACAAGAGCACTCTGCAGAAGGCCATCGACGACGGAAAGATCTCAGTCGGCTTCGCCGGTGAGGCACCGTACAGCTTCGAGAAGGACGGCGAGCTCCAGGGCGCCTCTGTTGAAATGGCCAAGACGATCTTCAAGGAGCTCGGTGTCGACGACGTCGAAGGTGTCAACACCGAATTCGGCTCGCTGATCCCTGGCCTCAACGCCGACCGCTTCGGGGCCATCTCTGCCGGCATGTCGATTCTGCCCGATCGTTGCGAACAGGCTGCCTTCGGCAACCCCGAGTTCATGTACACCACTGCCCTGATGACCAAGAAGGGCAAACAGGACGGCATGAAGACCATCGACGACGTCAAGGAGAAGGGCCTCAAGCTGGCCACCATGACCGGTGCGATCGAATCCGACTACGCCAAGGACCTCGGCATCAAGTCGCAGGAAGTCGGCACTCCCCAGGACGGCATGGACGCCGTGACCACGGGCCGTGCAGATGTCTTCGCTCTGACCGGCATCTCGCTCAACTGGATGGCACAGAACAACAAGGATGCCGACGTCGAGGTCAGCGAATCCTTCGTCCAGGAGATCGACGGCGTCCCGCAGATCGGTGCCGGCGCCACGGTCTTCCGCACGGATGACACCGAGCTCAAGGATGCTTGGAACAAGGAACTCGACAAGATCGTCAGCGACGAGAAGAAGTACCTTGAAGTCGTCGGCGACTACGGCTTCACGAAGGAAGAACGCCCCGACGGTGAGATCACAACGGATCAGCTGTGCAAGGGCGAACTTCCCACAGCCAAGTCCTGATCTGCCTACTGAGCACCTCAGATCATGACTGACAATTTCACGACGTTGCTGAATTTCCTCCCACAGCTGTGGGAGGGAATTCAGACAACGCTCATCCTCACCGTCGCGGGCGCGATCGGCACCATCATCATTGCGATCATCCTCGGGCTCGCGATGACGTCGCTCCACGCCTGGATGCGTATCCCGGCACGCATCATCGTCGAGTTCTTCCGCGGCACATCGCTGCTGGTGCAGCTGTTCTGGCTCTTCTACGTCTTTCCGCTCCTCGGCGTCGACCTCGACCCCATTCTCTGCGGCATCGGAGCTCTGGCTCTCAACTACGGTGCCTACTCCGCCGAGGTGGTTCGGTCGTCGATCAAGACCGTCGACAAGGGCCAATGGGAGGGTGCCATCGCACTCAGCCTCTCCCCCACCAGACGAATGGTCCGCGTCATCTTCCCCCAAGCCTGGGCACTGATGATCCCGTCCCTGGCGACCTTGCTCATCCAGCTCCTCAAAGGCACAGCGGTCGTCTCCTTCATCACTTTGCAGGACCTGACCGAGAAGATCGATCAGCTGCGCCAGTCGACGAACGACACCTACTTCGCCTTCACCATCGGGCTCATCATCTACTTCGTCATCGCCTGGCTGATCCAGGAGGGTATGAACTTCCTCGAACGCAGGGCCACAGCAAAGCTGGGCCGCAGACGACCAAACTCACGTGCCGACAGACGGGTAGCGCGCCGCGACGCCCGCGCAGATAAGAACAGTGACCCCGGTTCCACTTCAGTGGCTGGGCCGAACGCAGGCAACGTCGGATACGGAGGCCCACTGTGATCTGGAACTGGGAATTCGCCGCCGAAGCGCTGCCGATCCTCCTCCGAGGATTCGTCAACACGCTCATCGCCACCGTCATCGGCACGCTCATCGCCGTGGTCCTCGGCCTCATCATCGCCGTCGCGATCCGCTCACTGCCACGCTGGATCAACTGGCTGATCCGACTGCTCGTCGCCTTCGTCCGCAACACACCGCTGGTCATGCAGCTGATGTTCGTCTACTTCATCTTCGCCGGAATTCCCGGCTTGGTGGACGTGCCAGCGCTCGTCATCGGCTTCATCGTCATCGGCATCCACTATTCGACCTACATGTCGGAAAGCTACCGTGCGGGCATTGATTCGGTGCCTCCGGGCCAACATGAGGCAGCGACCGCACTGTCGCTGCCGCCGGTCCGGAAGTTCACCGCGATCGTCCTCCCGCAGGCTCTGCGCGCCACGGTCCCGTCGTTGGGAAACTACGCCGTCGCGATGTTCAAGGACACCCCGTTCCTGTTCGCGATCTCCGTCGTCGAGCTCGTCACCTCGGCACAGCAGTTCGGAGCGGCGAAATTCGCCTACACGGAAGCCTTCACCCTGGCCGGTCTCATCTTCCTCGCCGCCAGCTACCCGACATCCCTGCTCATCCAACGAATGGAGAAGCGCCTTGCCACCTACTGAGAACACCTCATCAGCACCGGGCACGACCACCTCGACCTCCGGCACTCCGGCCATCGAGTTCAAGGACGTGGAGAAGCGGTTCGGGAAGACAACTGTCCTCAAGGACCTCAACTTCACCGTCGCCCCCGGAGAGCGTGTGACGCTCATCGGCCCCAGCGGCTCCGGCAAGACGACGATTCTCCGTCTTGTCATGACCTTGGAGGAGCTGACCGGCGGCTACATCTTCGTCGACGGCAAACCCCTGACGCACACCGAGAAGAACGGCAAGCGAGTCGAGCTGCCTTCGAAGACAACGCGCGCCATGACGACGCGCATCGGGATGGTCTTCCAGCAGTTCAACCTGTTCCCCAATATGACGGTGCTCGAAAACATCATCGAGGCTCCCGTCCATGTCTTGGGCAAGCCGAAGGCAGAGGCCGTCAAAGAGGCGAAGTCTCTGTTGGAGAAGGTCGGACTCGGTGAGAAGGCCGATGAGCATCCCACCAGGCTCTCGGGCGGTCAGCAGCAGCGTGTGGCCATCGCCCGAGCATTGGCGATGAGCCCAGAGATCCTCCTCCTCGATGAGGTGACCTCCGCACTCGACCCCGAACTCGTCGGCGACGTCCTCGGCGTCCTCCGCGACATCGCCGAGACCACCGACATCACCATGCTGCTCGTGACTCACGAGATGCAGTTCGCACGCGAGGTCTCACACAGAGTGATGATGTTCGATGGCGGGCAGGTGCTCGAGGAAGGTCCACCGGACCAGATCTTCAACAACCCGCAGCACGAGCGGACACGGACGTTCCTCTCCAGCGTGCAGTAGCCACACGTTCAGCAAGGCCCACCGGAGTGCGACTCCGGTGGGCCTTGCTGTGTCTCATCCCCCGTGCTTCAGCTGCGGATGCGTCGCACGAGCCGCCAGATTCTCACGATCACCGCAATGACGATGAGCACCATGGCCACCCAGAACAGGATGTCCGTAGGTCCTGGCCAGAAGATGTCAGATCGACTCACCGGATCGGCAGCTCTCGCATCCGACTGACTCCTCAGCCACTTGAGTGCGAACCAGAAGAGCAGCAGACCCACTCCGCACGCTGCGAACACCCAGGGTGTGCGGTACCAGGGACGGCGGGAGCTCACGCCGACTCGTCCGCTGCTGCTGAGTCCGACACCTCTTCAGGCTTGCCTTTGAGCTGGACGAAGTAGAGAGCGGTCTCGCCGAAGGTCTTCGAACGGAAGACCTCGAGGGCCGCTGGCATGGTCGGTTCCGGGGCTCGTGAAGCGCGTTCGACCACGACGATGGATTCCATATCGAGGAGCCAGGAGAGCTTGCCCAGAATCTGAGTCACAGCGTCCTCACCCAATGGGTAGGGCGGATCCATGAATACCAGGTCGAAGATGCGTCCATCACCGTCGTCGATGTCGCTTCGTGTCTCAAGCACCTCGCCGTCCAGAACCGCATCGAGCCCGTCTCCGTGCTCGCCTCCCCCGCTGTGGGCTCCCCCGCTGTGGGCCTCGGAATGCAGCTGCGCCGAAGCGTGCTGCTTCGGGACACGCTGCGAGCTGAGGAATGATACGACGTCCGAGGAATGGATTCGAGTCGAGTGATCGATTCCCAGCTTTGCGGCATTCGCCTCGACCGCACGGGCAGAGGCACCTGCCGAATCGACGAAGTCGACTTCTGCGGCGCCCCTCGACATGGCTTCGAAGCCCAGTCCACCGGACCCGGCGAAGAGATCAAGGACGTTCGCGGCCTGCAGCACCCCGTAGCCGTCGAGCATGGAGAAGAGGGATTCCTTGACTCGATCCGAGGTCGGGCGGGTGTTGGACCCGCCCGGTGCGACGAGCTTGGAACCTTTGTAAGCACCAGCGATGATTCTCATTGCGGCTCCTCCTCATGAGGGTGGTTCGACAGCACACGAAGGCTTGTCTTCTCACAGTAGCGCGACATCAGCTCGCCTCGATGAAGTGGGCCGACTCTGCGGGAAGAACCCTGTTGATGAAGGTTCGCAATGCTGGCAGCGCACTCAGATCGGGGTCGACGGAGATGATCTTCTCCGCGATGCCCCTCGCCTCTTCGACGATCGGCGCATCGCGCAGGATGGACAGGTGCCGCAGCGAGGATCCGCCCCACTGCGAGGCTCCGAGCACATCGCCTTCTCCTCGCGTGCCCAGATCGTACTCGGCCAGGGCGAAGCCGTCGAGGGTGCCTGCCACCTCAGCCAGTCGTTCGAAGCTCTCATCGACTTCAGGCACCTCGGTGAGTAGGAAGCACATGGCCGCACTGCCGTCGCGTCCGACGCGCCCGCGCAGCTGATGGAGCTGAGCGACGCCGAAGCGTTCGGCTTCGAAGATGACCATCATGGTTGCCCGGGGGACGTCGACTCCCACCTCGACGACGGTGGTGGAGACCAGGATGTCGGTCTCGGCGGAGACGAACGCCGCCATCGTCCGGTCCTTCTCCGCCGGAGACATCCGACCGTGAAGAAGCGCAATCGAACGTGAACGGAGCTGATCGGAGTTCTGCAGAAAGTCCCTCAGCTCCTCAATTCCCTTTCTGGCACCGATCACATCGCCCGTTTCGGGATCTTCGATATCGGAGGCCTCGATGCGCGGGAAGACTACGAAGGTGCCTCGCCCATTCTCGGCCGCCTCGTCGATGAGCTGGAGGACGCGGCCCAACCAGTTGGGATGGTCGCCCAGGGAGACAGCGTGGGTGGTGATGTCCTTGGTGCCGGCAGGCATCTCGTCGAGGGTGGAGACATCGAGGTCGGCGAAGACCGTCATCGCCACGGTTCGTGGAATCGGGGTCGCGGACATCACGAGGGTGTGCGGGACCTTGAGCCCGGCCTTCGCGCGCAGTGCTTCACGCTGTTCGACGCCGAAGCGATGCTGCTCGTCGACAACGATGAGACCCAGTGTGTCGAACATCGTCGTATCCGACATCAGGGCATGCGTGCCCACGACGATGTCGATCTGGCCGGTGGCGAGGTCGAGTGCCAGCTGTTTGCGTTCCCGGGCCGGCATCGACCCCGTCAGCAACGCCACTCGCACCTGGTCGTCGCTCGACAGCAGTGGGCTCAGCGCCATCTGTTCGCCGAGGAGGGTCTCGATGGAGCGGAAATGCTGAGTGGCGAGCACTTCGGTGGGAGCAAGCATCGCGGCCTGGGCTCCCGAGTCGACGGCCGTGAGCATTGCCCGCAGCGCCACGACGGTCTTACCGGAGCCGACGTCTCCGTGGAGCAGGCGATGCATCGCCGTCTTCCGGCCCATGTCTGCCTCGATCTCCTCACCGACCCGCAGCTGCGAGGCTGTGAGGTAGAAGGGCAGACTGTTGTCAAATCGCTCACTTCTGGCTCCGACGTTGAGCAGAGGGGTGGCCTCGAGCTTTTCGTAGTCGGCCTTGCGGGAGACGAATTCAGCCTGCAGCGCCAGCGCCTCTTCCCATTTCCAGCGCAGCTTGGCCTTCTCGGTCGCTGCGGCTGACCGGGGCCGATGCATGTCATTGAGCGCGGTGCGCAGGTCAGGCAGGTCGAGGTTCTCGCGCATGGCGCTCGGCAGCGGGTCCTCGAATTCCTCGGGGTCGGCGACATCGAGGAGAACCTTGATGGCCTTCCACAGTCGCGTCTGCGCGATGCCTTTGACCCGTGAGTAGACGGGGAACGGGGAGTTGAGGTCTTCCGGGGTCCACTTCTCGTCGTGTTCGTCCCGGTTGAGCCAGGTCGGTGAGTTCAGGGTCAGCTGCCCGCGGTACTCCTCGACCTTCCCGGCGAAGACGACAGTGAGCCCTGGCACCAGCTGGGCGTCCAGCCAACGCTGGTTGAAGAAGGCGATCTTCATCGACTGCTGTCCGTCGTGGACGATCACATCGGTGATGGTGCCGCGGCGTCTCTGCATGCGGCGGGTGTCCACGGAGATGACCTCCGCCTGCAGGATCGCGGTCTCGCCGAGCGGGAGACCGCCCAGCGGCGTCTTCTCGCCGGGTACGAGGAATCTGCGTGGGAAGAAGCGGAACAGATCCGCCACCGAGGTGATTCCGCGCTTCTTCAGTGCACCGCGGTCTCGGGCGGTGAAGTAGTCCTCAAGGCGGGCGCTCATTCGACTCCCATGATGAGCAGTGTGGCCCGGTCCCTCGAGTCGATGTCCTGGAACCGCACTTGGGAGTGTGATTTGCGGATCCAGTCCCGCAGATGCGAGAGGACGTCGGGGGCGCAGCCGGGACCGTGGACGACGGTGAGGAGCTCTCCCCCGGCTCCCAGGAGTCGATCGGCGAGCTTCTCGACCAGGGTCGTGAGTTCGGTGCTCTGCGTCTTCACCTTCCCGTCGATGAAGACCCGGTAGAACTGTGAGGGATGAGAGAGTGGAATCCTGCGCATCCCCGCCGTTCCGGAATCGAGTCCGGTGTCGGACTCGAGTGCCGACTCTCGCCTGGAGCCGAACGTTGAGTCTGGATCCGAACCCGCTCCAGGAACATCGTCGATGACAGGCAGGGCACCTGTGGGCGGGTTGAGGGCAAGCTGTTCTGCCGAGACGATCGTGCCCACGCGGGTGCCGGCAGCGGCCTCGGTCATATCCGCGAAGATCTCCGCGGACGGGGCGAAGGGATCATAGACCGCGAGCGCCGAGAGCAGAGTGGCGACATTGCGAGAGCGGACCACCTGCCCACCGGAGACCTGTCCCAGTGCCTTCAGGACGGTCGTCGAACTGGGGACGACGATGACCTCACGTTCCTCCTCGGCGATGATGTCCCTGGTCATGGCGCGCACGTCACCGGAATCCGGTGACAGGGCACTTGCCCCGTTGAGCGCGCAGTGCATGAGAAGCCCGGTGCCGGAGACGATGGCCACCAGATGGGTCTCGCCCTCCTCCTCGTGCAGACGCAGGTCTTCCATATTCAGACGGGCGATGCCAAAGCCGGCGAGATGGTCGAGAACGGTCACGGCGGTCGCCTCATCGGCGACGTGGACGTGAACCTTGGATCCGTTGATGACGATCGAGGTCCCACCCAACTCATCGAGCGCCTCGGCGAGGGTGGAAGTCGTCTGATCGGAATCGGTGGATGTCGGGGTCGTGGCCAGGATGGCAACGATCTCGAGTTCATCGGCACTGGCCTGATGGACGATCCGTGGGGACCTGGTGACTTCGCCGAGCATCGAATCCTGCGGCGTCCTGCCGGTGACCGTGGCGTAGAGGAGATCGAAGAGCTCCACGATCCCCGTCGAACCGGCATCGACGACTGCGGCCTCGCGGAGCACGGGCAGCTGCCCGGTGGTCTCGCGTAGTGCCGACCGGGAGCGCAGGCGCACAGCGGAGATGAGTTCGATGAGGTTCGCCCCGTCTGCGGCCTTCTCGGCCGCCTCTGTGGCCATGGCGTCGAGCACCGTGAGCATGGTGCCGTCGACTGGTCGGGCCACGGACTGCCGGGCCCTGGCGGAGGCGAGTTCGAGAGCTTCGGCCATGGCTTCGGGCGTCGCCACGGTCACCCCGTCCAGGGCATCGGCGACTCCCTGGAGTGCGACGGCGAGGATGAGTCCGGAGTTTCCGCGAGCACCACGTCCTGCGCCCTCGGCGAGTGCGGCGACGACCTGGGGCAGCGTGACGGGCCCGGTGAGCTCTTCGACGGCCAGATAGGCGGCGCGCAGCGTGTGGTACATGTTCGTGCCGGTGTCGCCGTCGGGGACGGGGAAGACGTTGAGTTCGTCGATTTCGACGCGTTCCTTGCGCAGTCGATCAACGGCTCGCCGAGCCCACCTGGCGGCCAGACGCCCATTGAGGCCGATGGCTTGATTGGGTCCGCTCATGTCACTTCCCGAAATGGCTGAAGCCGCTCGTCGGCACCGATGCGCCGTCGAGACTGACCCCGCTGCCGTCTCTCATCTCTCCGATTCTCCGCCAGCCTACCGGAGGCGTGTCGAACTGCGCCGACGACGCGACGAAGCCGTGGTCCTCTCCCCCGTTGAGCACCCAGTGCAGCGCCAACTCCTCGGCCTTGTCGGTACTTCCGGCCGCTTCGGTACCGGAGCTCCTGCCCACCAGGTGCCAGGCTGCCGGCAGCAACGGGTCGATGAGCTCCTGGAGTGCGGCTCGGTCGATGCAGGCGTGGACTCCCGAGGCTGCCGCGACCCGCCCCAGGTCCGTACTCAGCCCATCGGAGACATCGATCATCGCCGAGGCTGCCCTCATCTCAAGGACGGCCGCATAGTCCGGCTGTGGGGCCAGTTGGGTATTGATGAGTACGGTGAGGCTGGTTCCCGTATGAGAATCAACTGGGTCGACACCAGTGCTCGGGTCGACCCCAGTGCTCGGGTCGACACCAGTGCTCGGGTCGACACCGGCGAAGAGGAGATCCAGTCCGGCGGCCGCGCGACCGATGGTCCCGGCCAGGTAGATTCCGTCCCCCGGTTGCGCCCCCGCACGGGTGATCGCTGCACCCTGGTTTCCTGCAGGCGAGGCCCCAGAACCTCCGACGGCGCCCAGGGCAGTGATCGCGATGACGATGAGACCCGATGAGGACAGGTCTCCGCCGATGATCGGGATCTCGCAGCCCAGTTCCTCCCCCGCACGAGCCGCCTCGGCGACGATGCCCGAGAAGAGAGCCTCGAGATCCTCGATCTCGGTCGAATTCGGCACGGCCAGCGACACGAGCAACCCGTGCGGCTTCGCACCCATGACGCACACATCGGAGAGGTTCTGTGCTGCGGCTTTGACGCCGAGGCGGTGCCAGTCGAGCCAGGTGCGGGTGAAGTCCTCATTCTCCACGAGCATGTCGGCCGTCGACACCAAGTTGCCGTCCACGGCGGTCACGGCGGCATCGTCCCCGGGTCCGATGATCACCTGCGAACCGCTGCGATTGTGAGAGAGGATACGTTCGAGCACGTGTGATTCGCCAAGTTCGGACAGTCGGGTCATGACTCCAGGTTATCGGGAGATACGGTAGTTGTATGAGATCTCGTCGCCTCCGCCCGTCGCTTCGAACGTCGCCTCGGAAGACGCGCACCTTCGCCCTCGCCGCCGTTGCCACAGTGTTGGCCGGTGTGAGCCTGGCAGGGTGTGAGCGAACCGTCGTCGTTGAGCCCGCGCAGGACGCACAGAATCCCAAATGCGCCGACATCATGCTGCGCATGCCCGATGAGATCGCCGGCCAGAAATCACGCACGACGTCCTCCCAGGGCACGAAGGCGTGGGGAGATCCCAACATTGCAGTGGTGCGCTGCGGGGTCACCCCACCGGGGCCGACCACCGATCAGTGCGTGAGCGTGAGCAGCGTCGACTGGATTTCGAAGGCGTCAGAGGAAGACGACACCTGGGTGTTCACCAGCTACGGTCGCACCCCGGCCGTCGAAGTCCTCGTCAACCGCAAGGCGGAATCGGGCAACAATGTGCTCGCGGCCATCTCGCCGGCGCTGACGGCCATCAAACCTGAGGCCAAGTGCGTGGGAGCCCAAGACCTCGAAGGCTGATTAGTCCCCAATCCTCGTCTTCGGGCGAACCACTTAGCATCGACCGGAGACTCTATAAAGTAGTCGCTGGATGATAAGTAGTCCCCTCGACGAAAGCGCCCGCGGCGCATGTCCTCTCGACGAAAGTGCCCGCGACGCCAGTGAGCAGCGATCGAGAATAGTGCAGTCGTTAAATGCATTTAATATTGTTTGATTGTTTTTGTTGCGCTTAGAGACTCTTAGGTATCATAATGGGAAAATGGTCTCGGTCTTCAGATCCAAGGCACTCCATGACCTCGGATTCACTGAGGCGGACATTCGTGATGCACTCAACTGTTGCCTGCGACGGATTCGTCGCGGCCACTTCGTTTTGAGTTCGCCCTGCAGCAAGACTGACCATAAGCCGCTCCAACTTCTGCACAATGCCACTGCCACGGAGTACCCGCGACGTTATGGAGACATCCGCGACAACTCGGAGTGGCTCAGGGTGCTGATCCGCTCTTATGCTGACGAGCTTCCGTCAGGGGCCGTCTTTTCTCACGTGTCCGCGGCACTCATACATGGTCTGGACCCGCCATTTCCGGCAACCGATGCAGCCGAGGTGGTTAGGCCCGGATTTCACCGAGCGAAGAAGACGCTGCGGACCCGTGACCGTTCGCTGAGCTCCGAAGAAATGACGCATGTGGGCGATCTGCCTGTGACAACGGTCAGCAGAACACTTGTCGACCTTGCCAAGGACTATCCGCTGGAGGTCTCAGTGCCCTTGGTCTCTGAGGCGCTGCGTCGAGGTCTCGCATCCCGCGAGTCACTGCACAGGAGCATCCGATCGGGCACACGAGGATGCAGGCGGGCTTCCCGGGCCTTCGACTTGGCCAGCCCGTCTCACGAATCATCGGGTGAGGCGCTGTGCGCAGTGAAGTTCGTTCGGTTCAGCATCAGCGGGATGATTCCTCAGGTGAATACCTACAATGACGCGGGAGCGTGGATCGCTCGCAATGACTTCCGGCATGAGAAGCATCCCGTCATCGTCGAGTTTCATGGCGTGGGAAAGTACTATCTCAACGATGCGGGCCCGGACCGCGCCAGCTCTGAGAACCATGAAAGACACATGAAGCTGCTCAACGCCGGATACCGCGTCTTCAATCTCGTATGGGCAGATCTCTTCCGCGCGAGTGAGTTCATTAAGATCAGGGCAGCAATCGCTGACCTCGACTGACAGCCGGAAGCTCATTCGGAAAGCGGCACACGGCAGTTCTGTCCGAGACCACTTCGACGTCTATGATCACACGTTGCATGTCGACGAGCCCAGGCCCATTCGGAAGCTGCAACGGCATCTTGCTGACACCTCAGCGCCCCCAAGATTGCGCCTGTGCTTGGGATCTGTGCCGGACTCGAGCAACGGCGGGACTACTTATCATCGAGGGGTCAGGGTATAGCGTGGCCCCTCGACGATAAGTGGTCCGCTCGATGATCAATTGCATATGCAACCTACCCGCCAGGTGGGTTCAAGGAGCTGTAGGTGTGGTCAGGAGCTGCAGAGCCTCAGCGCGCGGGACTCAACTCAAACAACCCTCAGTGGGTG
This sequence comes from Brevibacterium zhoupengii, assembly GCF_021117425.1. NCBI lineage: Bacteria > Bacillati > Actinomycetota > Actinomycetes > Micrococcales > Brevibacteriaceae > Brevibacterium > Brevibacterium zhoupengii. Next base: position 2,973,125 of record NZ_CP088298.1, read on the forward strand.
CGGGCGTGATCGACCAGGGCGATGGTGATGAGTTCTGAAATGAGCGCCGGGTACTCGATCCCCGACTTCGACCACATGAATGGGTACGCCGAGGTGGGGGTGAATCCCGGGAGGGTGTTGATCTCGTTGATGAGGACCTCACCGGAGTCCGTGACGAAGGTGTCGACGCGGGAGAGTCCTGTGCAGTCGAAGAGTCGGAACACCTGTGCCGAGAGTTCCTGGATCCGCGCCGTCGTGGTCTCATCGACACGGGCCGGGCAGGTCAGCTGGGCATCGGCAAGGTTGAGGTATTTGGCTTCGAAGTCATAGAACGAGTGTTCGCCGGAGACCTCGATCTCTCCGGGGAACGAGACCCGGACCTCCCGGTCGTGGACAGAGCCGAGCACAGCGCATTCGATCTCACGGCCGACGACCTGCGGTTCGACGATGACCTTCGAGTCATGTTCGAAGGCCGAACGCAGCGCCTGGTCCAGTCCTTCGGCGGATTCGACGCGGCTGACACCCATAGAGGACCCGGCCCGGGCAGGTTTGACGAACACAGGCAGCCCCAGACCGGTGATCCGATCCTGGGCCTCGGCCTGGTCGGCCTCCCACATGGTTTCGGTCACGAGCTCCCAAGGACAGGTCGGGATCCCGGCATGGGCCATCAGGGACTTCGTGTAGTGCTTGTCCATGCTCGCCGCCGAGGCGAAGACCCCGGAGCCGACGAAGGCCGTGTCGCTGAGTTCGAACAGTCCCTGCAGGGTGCCGTCCTCCCCGTACTGGCCGTGCAGGAGCGGGAAGTAGACGTCGACCGATCCGAGTTCGGTGTAGTGTCCCTCAGCGTCCCGCTGCAGCAGGGGCGAGCCCTGAGCTGAGATCGGCGGGATGATCTCGGTCCCGTTGTCGACGACCTCGGGCATATTGTCCGGGTCGAAGGCCATCGTCGACCAGTCTTCGACGATGCGCCAGACGCCGGCCTTCGTGATGCCGATCGGCAGAACGCGATAGGCGTCATCGTCGATGGCCCGGATGACCCCGGCAGCAGTGACGCAGCTGACGGCATGTTCGCTCGATCGTCCGCCGAAGAGGACTGCGACGAGTGGCCGGTGATCAGATTCAGGCATAGAAATCCTTGGTCGTTAGCGCGCGTGACCGTTTGTACGGACTGGAAAACTCTAGCTCACTTGAGCTCGAACGTGCATTCCAGGGATGCACGGGCGATGCCCTTGAAGAACATGTTGAATCCGGCGAAGGCCGGTGATGCAGAATCGTCAAGGCCCAGAGGCTCCGCCAGAGCAGTGACGATGAAGAAGTAGCGGTGCGGTCCGTGGCCCTGGGGTGGTGCGGCACCGACGAAGCGAGGTTCGCCCGCATCGTTGCGCAGCGTCACCGTTCCGGCAGGCAGCAGGTCCGCCGAGGGGTCGCCGGCGTTGGCGGGCAGGCTGGTCGTCGAGGCGTCGAGGTCGGTCACGACCCAGTGCCAGAAACCGGAGCCGGTGGGTGCGTCCGGGTCATAACAGGTCACGGCGAAGGCCTTGGTCTCCTCGGGGAAGCCCGACCACGACAGCTGCGGCGAGACGTCCTGACCGCCGTCGACGCCCATGGCGCCCGAGAGCTGTGGTCCGGTCAGTTCGCCCCCGGCCTCGACATCCGTGCTGGTGAGGGTGAAGCTGGGGACATCGGAAAGGTTGTAGAACGGTGAGTTGACGCTCATGTCTGCTCCTAGTCGTACGAGTTATTGCGGTACTGGACAGCCTGAGGTGCTCAGGCTGGTGGTCCCTCGTGCTTACGCTTCCGAGACAACAGCAAACCGGCGAGTTCGTCAACCCGCAGCCGCCCTCCGAGGACTGCGCACACGGCTTCCGTGATCGGCAGGTCGACGGAGTACTTGCGTCCCAGGGCGAGGATGGCGGGCGCCGATTTCACTCCCTCTGCGGTCTGCGAGGTGTGAGCGATGACATCGTCTAGGCTCATTCCCTCACCGAGGTGGCGCCCGAAAGTTCGATTCCGCGACAGTGGGGAGGCACAGGTGGCGACGAGGTCGCCGAGTCCGGCCAGTCCCGAGAGGGTGTGCGGCTGCGCGCCCATGGCAGCGGCCAGACGTGAGGTCTCGGCTAAGCCGCGGGTGATGATCGAGGCCTTCGAGTTGTCGCCGAGCTTCTGGCCATCGGCGATGCCGACGGCCAGAGCGATGACGTTCTTCACGGCACCGCCCATCTCGACGCCGACGACGTCGGTGTTCGTATAGGGACGGAAGTACCCGTTCGCGCTGATCTCAGCGACAGCCTCGGCGGTGTCGATGCTCTCCGCGGCCACCACGGTGGCCGTCGGCTGCTGATCGGCGATCTCGCGGGCCAGGTTCGGACCGGAGACGACCGCGATCTGGGTGGAGTCCACCTCGGCGACCTCGGCGATGACCTCGGACATGCGCTTGCCCGTGTCGACCTCGATGCCCTTCATCAGGCTCACGAGCTTCACGCCCGGACGCAGGTGCGGCTTCCACCGGCTGAGGTTCTCACGCAGTGTCTGCGCGGGCACGGCGAGGATGATGACCTCGGCGTCGGTGACGGCGGCGATGTCGTCTGAGGTGGCGCTGAGCAGTTCGGGCAGGACCCGATCACCAAGGTACCGTTCGTTCGTATGGGAGTTGGTGATCTCCTCGGCGACCTCGGACCGGCGAGCCCAGAGAGTGACGGGGAATCCGGCATCGGCGACGACTGCGGCATAGGTCGTCCCCCACGATCCTGCACCCAGCACCGCGGTCTTCTTCACGCTCATTCGCCGACCTCCTCATTGTGGAATCTCGCTGGCAGCTCACGGTTCGAAAGCTCACCGACCATGGTTGCTATGGTCTTCGTCAGACGGTGGGTCAGCACCGTCTTCGACCTCTTCTCCTCACGGTGGGACCACAGGTCCTCGTAGTCGATGGGATCACCGAAACGGACCACCGAGGTGTGTCTCAGAGGTCGGAACTTCGGCACCTTCGCTCCCTGCGGGAAGATCTCCTGCAGACCCCAGTGCGCGGCGGGAATGATCGGGGCACCCGTTTCGAGTGCGAGCCTGGCGGTGCCGGACTTGAAGTGCTGAGGCCACAGCTCCGCGTCCTTCGTCAACGTCCCTTCCGGGTAGATAACGACGCATTCGCCCTTGGCCAGAGCCTCTTTCGCATATTCGAGGGAGTCACCGGCCTGGTTCGAGGACCGCAGGACGGGGATCTGTCCCAGGCCGCGGAGGACGGTTCCGAGGGCACCGGAGAACAGGGTCGATTTGGCCAGGAAGTGCGGCAGGTGACCATTGCGCCACAGCGCCAGGCCGACGAGGATCGGGTCCAGGTGGCTGGCGTGGTAGGCGGCGATGATGGCGCCGCCGCCCTGGTTCGCAGGCATCCCCCGCAGGCGCTGGATCCGCGGCGTGCGCGGGGGCAGGATCTCGGCGTTCTCGACCTTGATCTTCGAGGTCAGACGGTAGAGCCCATAGGCGGCCGAGGCCACGACGAAGGCGACTCGGCGCTGGGACCTGACCGCGGAGGGCTCGAAGGAGACCAGCACCTCCTCCTCGCTCACGCGGCCACCTCGGCCCCGAGGCCGATGAGCTTGTCGAGGAAGTTCTCGTATCCGCGGTTGATGAGTTCGATGCCGTGGACCTGACTGGTGCCACGGGCTGCCAAGGCGGCGATGAGGTGGCTGAATCCGCCGCGCAGGTCGGGCACGTCGATGCGTGTTCCCGTGAGCTCGGTAGGTCCCGAAACCACGGCCGAGTGCTGGTAGTTGCGGCGCCCGAAACGGCACGGCGTGCCGCCGAGGCATTCGCGGTAGAGCTGGATCTGGGCGCCCATCTCACCGAGGGCATGGGTGAAGCCGAACCGGTTCTCGTACACGGTCTCGTGGATGATCGACAGTCCCTCGGCCTGGGTCATGGCTACGACGAGCGGCTGCTGCCAGTCGGTCATGAAGCCCGGGTGCACATCGGTCTCCAGCGCGAAGGAGGTGAGTCTGCCGCCGGGGTGACGGAAGCGGATTCCCGTTTCCTCGACCTCGAACTCCCCGCCGATGCGACGGAAGACGTTGAGGAAGGTGATGAGCTCGGGCTGGGAGGCGCCTTCGACGAAGATGTCGCCGCCGGTGGCCAGAGCCGCAGAGGCCCAGGAGGCGGTCTCATTGCGGTCGGGCAGTGCCCTGTGGATGAAGCCGCGCAGGGAGTCCACACCTTCGATGCGCACGACCCGGTCGGTGTCGACGGTGATGATGGCGCCCATCTTCTGCAACAGGGCGATGAGGTCCATGATCTCGGGTTCGATGGCCGCATTGCGCAGTTCGGTCACGCCTTCGGCGCGGACCGCGGTCAGCAGCACCTGCTCGGTCGCTCCCACTGAGGGGAAGGGCAGTTCGACCTTCGTGCCCTGGAGGCGTCCACGGGTGGTGAGCATGATGCCGCCGGACGTCTTGTCGACCTCTGCGCCGAATTGGCGCAGCACATCGAGGTGGAAGTTGATGGGCCGGTCCCCGATGTGGCAACCACCCAGATCAGGGATGAACGCCTGCCCCAGACTGTGCAGGAGAGGTCCGCAGAAGAGGATCGGGATCCTCGACGACCCGGCGTGAGCATCGATGTCGACGATCGAGCCCTGCGCCATGTCGGAGGGGTCCAGGTGCAGCTCACCATCGGAGAGGTCTCCATCGCCGCCGGGACTGACCCGAACCCCGTGGAGCTCCAGCAGACCGGTGACGATCTCGACGTCCCTGATCTGCGGCACCCCACGCAGCACGGAGGGCGTCTCCCCCAGCAATGAGGCGACCATGGCCTTGGGCACCAGGTTCTTGGCACCTCTGACCTGGACTGTTCCACCTAGCGGATTACCGCCGCGAACTTCGAGCATGTTCCTCCCTGCGTCACACTTGCACCCGGTGGGATCCGGACGTGGCCCAGACTAGTCCGGACTCGTCCAAGACTAGCGCAGAGGACACGCAGGTCCCTTGTGGGAAGGCTCTCAGACCGCCGCGTCGGACGATTCGAGCCTTCACGCGGAAGGGTCAGACCTTTGCGGGCAGGGTTGTCGGCTTGAAGTTCGCCCGCTTGGACTCGAAATCGGAGATCTCGGATTCCTTGGCCAGCGTCAGGCTGATGTCGTCATGGCCTTCGAGCAGGCGCCAGCGTGTGTAGTCATCGATCTGGAAGGTCACGGTCACCGAATCGCAGGTCACGGTCTTCTGGTTCAGGTCGACGGTGATCGGGGTGCCCGGGTGGTTCTCCAGGATCTTCCAGATCAGTTCGATGTCGGCCTGGTCGAGCTGAGCGGCCAGGAGTCCCTCTTTGCCGGAGTTGCCGCGGAAGATGTCGCCGAAGCGTGAGGACAGGACGACGCGGAACCCGTAGTCCTTCAGAGCCCACACGGCGTGTTCACGCGATGAGCCCGTGCCGAAGTCGGGTCCGGCCACAAGGACGGAGCCGGCTGCGAAGTCGGGGTCGTTGAGGACGAAGTCCTCGGCGGTCCGCCAGCGGTAGAACAGTGCGTCTTCGAAGCCCGTGCGAGTGACTCGCTTGAGGAACTTCGCCGGGATGATCTGGTCGGTGTCGATGTTGGCGCGGCGCAGCGGGACGCCGATTCCGGTATGTGTGCTGAAAGCTTCCATCAGTCGGTCTCCTTACGCGTTCGCCGAGGTGGGGGTGGGTGTCAGTGTCAAGGTGGGCTTATCGTCTGTCCACGCCACCGGTTCGGCGTCGCGGGGCAGGTCCTTGACGTCACCGGGTGAGGACAGCGTTCCGCGCACGGCGGTGGCCGCTGCCACGAGTGGCGACACGAGGTGGGTGCGACCGCCCTTGCCCTGTCGGCCCTCAAAGTTGCGGTTCGAGGTCGAGGCACAGCGTTCACCGTCGGCCAGCTGGTCCGGGTTCATGCCCAGGCACATCGAGCAGCCGGCGAAACGCCACTCTCCCCCGAAGTCCTTGAAAATCGTGTCGAGGCCCTCGTCCTCGGCCTGGAGGCGGACCTTGGCGGATCCGGGAACGACCATGAAGCGGACGTTCTCGGCCTTCTTCCGGCCGCGGACCACCTCGGCGGCGGCACGCAGGTCTTCGATGCGTGAGTTCGTGCACGAACCCAGGAACACGGTGTCCACCTCGATCTCGCGCAGCGGGGTGCCCGGCGTCAGGCCCATGTAGGCCAGAGCGTTGGCGGCCGAGGCCTTGTCGTTCTCGTCGGCGAAGTCATCGGGTGAGGGCACGGAGGCCGACAGCGGCAGTCCTTGTCCGGGGTTGGTTCCCCAGGTGACGAACGGTTCGATGTCCTTGGCTTCGAGCACGACCTCATGGTCGAACGTGGCGCCCTCGTCGGTGTACAGGGTCTTCCAGTATTCGACCGCCGCATCCCAGTCCTCGCCCTCGGGTGCATGCGGACGGCCTTTGACGTAGTCGAAGGTCGTCTCATCGGGGGCGACCATGCCGGCACGGGCGCCGGCCTCGATCGACATGTTGCAGATGGTCATCCGTGCTTCCATCGACAGCGCCCGGATCGCCGAGCCGCGGTACTCGAGCACATAGCCCTGCCCGCCGCCGGTGCCGATCTTCGCGATGATGGCGAGGATGATGTCTTTGGCACTCGACCCTTCGGGCAGTTCGCCGTCGACCGTGATCGACATCGTCTTGAATGCCTTGAGGCTCAGTGTCTGGGTGGCCAGCACATGCTCGACCTCGGAGGTGCCGATGCCCAGTGCCAGCGCACCGAAGGCACCATGGGTGGAGGTGTGGGAGTCACCGCAGACGACGGTGGTGCCCGGCTGGGTCAGGCCCAGCTGTGGGCCCACGACGTGGACGATGCCCTGATCGGCATCGCCGAGGCTGTGCAGCCGGATCCCGAACTCCTTCGTGTTCTTGCGCAGAGTCTCGATCTGCGTGGCGGAGGTGGGTTCGGCGATGGGCTTGTCGATGTCCCAGGTCGGAGTGTTGTGGTCCTCCGTCGCGATCGTCAGGTCGGGGCGGCGCACCGGGCGCCCGGCGAGTCGGAGTCCGTCGAATGCCTGCGGGCTGGTGACCTCATGGACGAGGTGGAGGTCGATGTAGATGAGGTCGGGCGCACCGTCTTCGCCCAGGGATACGACGTGATCGGCCCAGACCTTCTCGGCCAGAGTGCGTGGCATGATTCCTCCCGCCAATACAGGGATTGCCTGTACGTGCTTACTGCTGCGACGTCCGCGAGTCCGCAGCGTCTGTGACATTCGAATTGGTGACTCGGCGAGTGCGCAAGGCTGTCTCAACGAGTGTGTACAGGAAACCTACTCGTCCGTATCGCATTTCGAACTTGCATCTCGCCCACTGAGACGCGCACAATGGTATCTATGACAAGCAATGGTAGCGGCGTCGGAGTCATCGACAAGGCCGCAATGGTTCTCTCCGCCCTCGAGGCCGGACCCGCTTCACTGGCCGAACTGGTCTCACTGACCGGACTCGCCCGACCCACTGCCCACCGCCTGGCTGTTGCACTCGAATTCCATCGCATCGTCGGTCGTGATCTGCAGGGCCGCTTCGTCCTCGGCCCACGCCTGGCCGAGTTGTCTTCCGCAGCCGGCGAGGATCGCCTGCTCGCCGCGGCCGGACCGGTACTCGGCCAGCTGCGCGACCAGACCGGCGAGTCCGCGCAGCTCTTCCGCCGCCAGGGCGACCTGCGCCTGTGCGTGGCTGCCGCCGAACGCCCAGTGGGCCTGCGCGACTCGGTGCCGATCGGCGCCACCCTGAGCATGCGCGCCGGCTCTGCCGCCCAGGTCCTCCTGGCCTGGGAGGAGCCCGACCGCCTCCACACCGGTCTGCGCGGAGCTCGCTTCTCCGCCACCATGCTCTCCGGTGTCCGTCGCCGAGGCTGGGCCCAGTCGATTGCCGAACGTGAACGGGGCGTTGCCTCTGTCTCCGCCCCCGTGCGCGGACCCAGCAACCGCGTCGTGGCCGCAGTGTCGATCTCCGGCCCCGTGGATCGCCTGACACGTCAGCCCGGACGTCTGCACGCGAAGTCCATCATCGAAGCGGCTCGAACCCTGAGCGAAGCTCTCATCAGAGGCTGAGGACGACACCATGATCGCTGCCCAACGACGCAATGTGATCATCGAGACGATCGAACGCGACGGCGCGGTATCCATCTCCGCTCTGTCCGAACGGCTGGAGACCTCGGCCGTGACGATCCGTCGCGATCTCGATCAGCTCGCCGACGAAGGCCGCCTGACCCGCACCCACGGTGGGGCAGTCCCCTTCTCCAGCGCGCGCGAGTCGAGCTACGCGGAGAAGCTCGAACAGGCCCTGGCCGAGAAGTCAGCAATCGCCCGAGCCGCGGCCAAGCATGTGCGCTCCGGCGACGTGGTCGCCCTGGGGCCCGGCACCACGACCGAGCTCCTGGCCAAGGAGCTCAGCGGACGCTCGGGCATCCGCATCGTGACCAACTCCCTCCTCGTCGCCGAGGCGATGGTCTCCTCCCCCGATATCGAAGTCATCGTCGTCGGCGGAATCCTGCGACATTCGATCCGCGCCTTCGTCGGCGGCGGCACGGTCTCACAGCTGCTTGGCCTGAGGGCCGATACAGTCTTCCTCTCCGGCAACGGTCTGGCCGCGGACTTCGGCCTCTCCACCCCAGCCTTCCCCGTGGCCGATACCGACCGTGCCATGGCCACAGGTGCCGGGCAGGTCACCGCCCTCGTCGACCACACAAAGGTCGGGCTGCGCTCATCCGTCCTCACCGTGCCGACAGAGGAGATCGACCAGTTGATCACGGATTCGGGCAGTGATGACTCCGAACTCGATGCCCTGCGCACCGCGGGGGTCGAAGTCGAGGTGGCCACCACCACCGCGAGTTAGCCGGGGAACCTCAATCTCTCGATCTGATGACGATCGGGCGTCACTTCTTGATTGTTTTGTTGTGATTCTGATAACTTTTGATCAGTCGCGGCGATGGCGCCGTGCAGGACAAAAGAGGTACCTATGAAAATCACAGCATCGAGTACAGTCCTCCGGGCCACCGCATTCCGCGTCTCCGCAGTCGCGGCAGCGGGTGCCCTCCTATTGTCCGGCTGCACGAACGAAGGTTCGACATCCGAGCCGACGAGCAGCGGCGAGGCCGCACAGGCCGCCGACAGCGCCGGCTCTTCGGGCCCCACCTGCACTATGGACGACTACGGAGTCGACAAGATCGACCTCAAAGGGGCGAAGATCGGCTTCTCCCAGTCCGAACCGGACTCGGCGAGCTTCAGAGCCGCAGAGACGAAGTCGCTCAAGGACGCGGCCAAAGAGGCGGGATCAGATCTCGTGGTCACCAATGCCAACAATGAGCTGCCTAAGCAGATCAGCGACATCGAGAATCTGCTCAGCCAGGGCATCAAGGCACTGGTCATCGCCCCGGTCAACTCCGACGGCCTGGACTCTGCGCTCAAGGCGGCCAAGGACAAGAAGGTTCCCGTGGTCACCATCGACCGCAAAGTGACCAACAAGTCCTGCGACGACTACCTCACGTTCATCGGCTCGGACTTCGTCAAACAGGGCGAGCGCGCCGCCGACGCTCTGGCGAAGGCCACAGACGAAAAGGCCAAGGTCGCGGTTCTGCTCGGGCCCTCCGGCAACAACGTCACCGATGGTCGGCAGAAGGGGTTCAAGGACCAGGTCAAGGCCGAGTACCCCGACATCGAGATCGTCGCTGAGCAGACGGCCAATGCCTCACGGTCCGAGGGCCAGGAGGTCACGGCTCAGCTCCTCCAGTCGAACCCCGACATCAACGCCGTCTACGCCTTCAACGACGAGGAGGGCCTGGGCGCGATGGCCGCGATTCAGGAAGCGGGCAAGACGCCGGGAGATGAGGTCAAGATCGTATCCATCGACGGCACGAAGAACGCGGTGGAGGCGATTGTCGACGGCAAGTACAACGCTGTCATCGAGTCCAACCCTCGGTTCGGGCCCCTGGTGTTCGACACTCTGACGAAGTTCTACGAGGGTGAGAAAATCCCGGAGGACATCATCATCAAGGACGGCGAATACACCCCCGACAATGCTGAAAAGCAGGTCGGACAGGCATTCTGACGTGGCAGAGCCCGGATCGTCCTCGGCCGAGGCTCAGTCTGCACCGGCAACCCAGCCTGTGCTGTCTGCGCGTGGACTGAACAAGTCCTTCTCCGGTGTGCACGTGCTCCGCGATGTCGACTTCGTGCTCGGCCCCGGGACCATCCACACGATCGTGGGTGAGAACGGGGCCGGGAAGTCGACCCTGATCAAGTCACTGACCGGGGTCTATCAGGCAGATTCCGGCAGCATCGAACTTGCCGGGAACCCGGTGTCGTTCAATCATCCGTCCCAGGCTCAGGACGCGGGAATTTCGACCGTCTATCAGGAGGTCAACCTCGTCCCCCTGCTCTCGGTCGCACGCAACATCTTCCTCGGCCGCGAGCCTCGCACACGCCTGGGACTCATCGACCTCAAGGCTCTGAATTCGCGTGCCGCCGAGGTGGTGTCCGACCTGGGCATCGACGTCGACGTGACCGCCGAGCTGGGTGCGTTGGGGTTGGGGGTCCAGCAGATGATCGCGCTGGCGCGGGCCGTGACCACCGAGGCGAAGGTCATCATCATGGACGAGCCGACGTCCTCACTTGAACGCAGGGAGGTCGACGTCCTCTTCGGAGTCGCACGCCGGCTTCGGGACCAGGGTGCGGGGATCGTCTTCGTCTCCCACCGCCTCGACGAACTGTGGGAGCTCTGCGACGAGGTCACGATCCTCCGCGACGGTGAGGTCGTGCACACCGGAGCGATGGCCGACCTCGATCGCCGGTCCCTCATCTCGGCCATGCTCGGACGTGACATCGCCGCGCACGGAGTGACCTCGTTTACGGAGGACTCCCCCTCCGCTGCAGACGACTCCCCCACCGCCGAGGTGGTGCTCGAGGCCAGCGGACTCAATGCTCCAGGCCGTCTGCACGACGTGGACGTCCGTGTCCGGGCTGGTGAGATCATCGGCTTGGCCGGACTGTTGGGGTCTGGACGCAGCGAAACCGTCAAGGCGATCTACGGCGCCCTCGACACGAGCGCCGGTTCGATCACCGTCAAAGGGGCACCCATTCGACGGCAATCGGTGCCCGCGGCTCTGAAGGCCGGTATCGCCCTGCTCTCCGAAGACCGCAAGTCCGAGGGCATCGTGCCCGAGCTCTCCGTCCGCGACAACATCGTCCTCGGCATCCTGCCCCGCGTATCCAGGGCCGGAGTGCTGTCGCAGAAGAAGATCGACGAACTCGTCGACACCTACATCGACCGTCTGGGCATCAAGGTTGCTTCGCCGAAACAGCTCATCTCGGAGCTCTCGGGAGGCAACCAGCAGAAGGTCCTCATCGCCAGGTGGCTGGCCACCGAACCAGCAGTCTTCCTCCTCGACGAACCCACCCGTGGAATCGACGTCGGAGCCAAGCAGGAAGTCCAAGCACTCATCGACGAGCTCGCCGATCGAGGGATGGCCGTCGTCCTCATCTCCTCGGAGACAGAAGAACTCGTGGCCGGATCCGAATCCGTCATCGTACTGCGAGATGGTGAGATCAGCGAGATCCTCACCGGCGACGAGGTCGACAACACGCGCCTCCTGCAGTCTCTGGTCTCGGGAGGTCAGGAATGACGACTGCCACAGCCACCACCTCGGCGCCGGTGAAGCGGTCGACCTCGGTGCGCACGTGGATCGCCTCCTACGGTGTCTACCTCGCCCTTGCCCTGCTCGTGATCGTCAACGTCATCATCACCCCGCACTTCCTCACCGTGTCCAATCTGCGCCTCCAGCTGATCCAGACCGCTCCGGTGCTCATCGTCGCCCTGGGGATGGCGATGGTCATCGGCACGAAGGGCATCGATCTCTCCGTCGGCAGCGTCATGGCCCTGTCGGCTGCTGTCATGCCGCTCTACATCGGCTACGGGACGCTGCCGGCGATCATCATCGGCATCGTCGCCGGCGGGCTCAGCGGGCTGATGATCGGCCTCCTCGTGTCCCATTTCGGACTCCAACCGATCGTTGCCACCCTCGCCGTCCTCATCGGCGGACGGGGTCTGGCCAACGTCATCGGCGGTGAGATCAAGAACCTCTCCGATCCCGGCCTCGCGGTCCTGGGCACAGGTTCCCTGCTGGGCGTGCCCTATTCGGTGCTCAGCGCGATCGTGTTCGTCATCGTTGTCGGCTTCTTCATGCGCCGAACCTCGTTCGGAGTCATGATCGAGGCGATCGGCGGCAACAAACGCGCGGCCGAACTTGCCGGCATCCGGATCAAATCGGTGCTCGTCACCGTCTATGTCCTCTCCGGCCTGCTCGCAGCCTTCGCCGGGATCCTCGTCGCCGCCCGGTCACAGGCCAGCGACCCGCGCACCCTAGGCCTGCTGATGGAGCTTTCGGCCATCGCGGCCGTCGTCATCGGCGGAACATCGTTGAACGGCGGACGAGTCAGAGTCCTCGGCACCGTCGGGGGCGCACTGCTCATGCAGCTCATCGTCTCCACATTGGTCTCCCACAATGTTGCGGACTCCATCTCGCAGATGGTCCAGGCCGTCGTGATCGTCGTCGCGGTCGCACTCCAAGTCGGAAGGAGGAGAACATGACGAAGCCCGATCCCGTCGATGTGGTCTCTGCCAATCAGACCAATCGCTCACGCATCGAGATGCTGGCCAGACTGACGCAGCGCAACGGTGCACTGGCCATTCTGCTCGGACTCGTCGTGATCACATCAATCGCGTTTCCGTCATTCGCCTCGGTGGGGAATCTTTCCCAGATCGCCCTGCAGTCCGCTTTCCTCGCCCCCTTGGCTCTGGGTCTGACGTTCGTCATCTTCACCGGCGGTATCGATCTGTCCGTCGGATCGGTCTTCGCCCTCGGCGGCGTGCTTGCAGCCTGGGCTTCGCAGTACGGCTTCCTGGCTGCGGTGGTCCTCCCTCTCATCGTGTGCACTCTCATCGGGCTGATCCAGGGCGCCATCATCGCCGGCACATCGATCCCGGCGTTCATCGTCACCTTGGCCGGACTGCTGTTCGCCCGGGGCCTGCTGCTGGCACTGACCCAGGAGGGGTCTGAAACGTACAAGGTGCCCGCCGAGGCGGCTTTCCTCCAGCTCAGCCGCGGTTCGTTTCTGGGGTTGGGCTATCCGGTCTGGATCGTCGTGGTTCTCTTCGCCATCGGTGTCCTCGTCCTGCATCGGACCTCCTACGGCTCGACGCTGCTGGCGATCGGAGGTCAGCCCGATGCCGCTCGGCTGATGGGCCTGCCCGTGCTGCGCTCCACACTCATCGTCTACGCGGTCAGCGGCACGATGGCCGGTCTCGCCGGAGCCCTGACGGCCTCATATACGGCCTCCGGAGTCACAACGTTGGGTGTGGGCCTGGAGCTCACCGCCATCGCCGCTGTGGTTCTGGGAGGGACCCTGCTCACCGGGGGCGCTGGCACGGTCGTCGGTTCTCTGGTCGGTGTCACGCTGCTGCAGGTTGTCGCCAACCTCATCAACCGCCTCGGGCTGACGAATTCGAACTGGCAGGCCGTCGTCAACGGAGCTGTCCTCCTCGTCGTCGCGGTGGCGCAGGTTCTCCTCTCACGGGTCCAGGCGAAGGAGCGAGAGCGCAGGCGCGGAGGCGAGACCGAGGAGGGTGCCTCCGACACGCCGAGAGCAGAGCAGGGATCCCCGCCCACAAGCGAGCGATCATAAACAATCAAAACTTTTCATGTTCGATCACTGGTGATCGGACGATCTGTCCTCTAAAGTATCGATTTGAGGTGGCTTAACCACAAGGAGCCATTCACCGAAGACGCTGGAGGAACCTTGGAAGACATCCGTCTGGACGCCCAGTGGATCGACTATCTGCTGATCGCGATCTACTTCGTATTCGTTCTCGGAATCGGCTGGTTCGCCAAGCGCGGCATCTCCTCGAGCATCGAGTTCCTGCTCTCCGGGCGCAGCCTACCGGCCTGGGTGACGGCATTGGCCTTCGTCTCGGCCAACCTCGGTGCCGTCGAGATCATGGGTATGTCGGCCACCGGCGCGCAGTACGGCATGCCGACGATGCACTATTTCTGGATCGGTGCCGTCCCGGCGATGCTCTTCCTCGGTGTCGTCATGATGCCGTTCTACTACGGCTCGAAGGTCAGATCCGTCCCGGAGTTCATGCGCAGGCGCTTCGGCACCGGCGCCCACCTCGTCAACGCGCTGTCCTTCGCCGTCGCTCAGATCCTCATCGCCGGCGTCAATCTCTTCCTGCTCGGCACGATCGTCAATCGCCTCCTCGGCTGGCCGCTGTGGATCGCCCTGGTCGTCGCCGCCGCCATCGTCCTGTCCTACATCACGCTCGGCGGACTGACCGCTGCCATCTACAACGAGGTGCTGCAGTTCTTCGTCATCGTCGCAGCCCTGCTGCCGCTGACGATCATCGGCCTCAACCGCGTGGGCGGCTGGGACGGCCTCGTGGCGAAGGTCAGCAATGACGGCATGCTCGGGGCCGAGCAGCTCAGCAGCTGGCCAGGCGAGCAGCTCTCCGGTTTCTCCAACCCGGTGCTCTCGGTCGTCGGGATCGTCTTCGGGCTCGGCTTCGTGCTCTCCTTCGGCTACTGGACGACGAACTTCGTCGAGGTCCAGCGTGCCATGGCTTCGAAGAGCATCAACGCCGCGCGACTGACGCCGATCCTCGGTGCCTTCCCGAAGATGCTCATTCCGTTCATCGTCATCATCCCGGGAATGATCGCGGCAGTGCTCGTGACTCAGCTGACGAAGTTCAAGCAGATCGCGTCCAGCGTCGACGAGGCGACCGCTCAGGCCCAAACCGGTGTGACCTACAACGATGCGCTCCTGCTGCTCATGCGCGAGGTCCTGCCCAACGGCCTCCTCGGCGTGGCGATCGCCGGCCTGCTTGCCGCGTTCATGGCCGGAATGGCTGCCAACATCTCTGCGTTCAACACGGTCTTCAGCTACGACCTGTGGCAGCAGTACGTGGTCAAGGACCGGGAGGATTCCTACTACCTCAAGGTCGGTCGCTACGCCACGATCGGCGCCTGCATCGTCGCGATCTTCACCGCCCTCATCGCCGGCAACTTCGCCAACCTCATGGACTATCTGCAGACGCTGTTCGGCTTCTTCAATGCGCCGCTGTTCGCCACCTTCATCCTCGGTATGTTCTGGAAGCGCATGAGCCCCACTGCCGGTTGGGTCGGTCTGGTCGGCGGCACTCTCTCCGCCGTTGCCGTCTTCGTCCTCAGCGAGACCGGCGTGTTCGACCTGCCCGGCCAGGGTGCGGCATTCCTCGCCGCCAGCACGGCTTTCGTCGTCGACATCGTCCTCTCGGTGATCGTCACCTTCAGGACCACACCGAAGCCCGCCCATGAACTGCGAGGGCTCGTCTATTCGGAGACCCCGAAGACCGACTTCGAGGATCTGAACGAACCGAAGCCTCCGATCTGGAAACGCCCGGTGCCTGTCGCAGGCGTGGCACTGGTCCTCGTCATCATCCTCAACGTGGCCTTCGGCTGAAGGAGCAAGTGAGAACAATGAGCACAGCAAACGAACTGACCAAGACCGCAGGTGCCTTCGACATCCGTAACTTCATCGGGGTGCTGCTGGGGATCTTCGGGATCATCCTCACCATCGCCGGCGTCGTCGGCTACACCC
The DNA here is from genome assembly GCF_021117425.1 of Brevibacterium zhoupengii. Taxonomy (NCBI): domain Bacteria; kingdom Bacillati; phylum Actinomycetota; class Actinomycetes; order Micrococcales; family Brevibacteriaceae; genus Brevibacterium; species Brevibacterium zhoupengii. The sequence goes on from NZ_CP088298.1 coordinate 2,988,733, forward strand.
CCGACGAGGCGGAGCGAACCGGCGGAATCGATGCCAACCTCTGGACCGGAATCGGCCTCATCCTCACCGCGGCATTCTTCCTCATCTGGGCCAAGCTGCGCCCGATTCGCATCATCGCCGATGACGCAGCTGAGGTGGCCGAGGTGGCCGACACGGATCCCCGCGACTAGCGCGACCGTGCCTAGCGCGACCGCGCTCTGCGCGAGTGCGGCACCGGCCTAACTGCGTCTGTTCAGTCGATACGGCCGGCGCCTGGCCCCGGGCCGACGGCGAAGATATCGGGCGCACGGAAACCGCGGTCGGAGAATTCGGCCACGACAGCCTCGGCGATCATGTCGACCTTCTCCGTATCGACAAGTGCGATCGCCGATCCGCCGAAGCCGCCGCCGATCATCCTCGCTCCGAGTGCTCCCGCTGACATCGCCGCGCTGACTGCGGCATCGAGTTCGACGCAGGAGACCTCGTAGTCATGGGCCAAGGAATCGTGAGAGGCAAGCAGGAGCTCACCGATTCCGCGGATGCTGCGCCCCTCCCCGCCTTCTCCTTCCAGGAGTTCGACAGTGGATGCGACTCGGGCATTCTCGCTGAAGACGTGTCGCACTCGCTTCCGCTGCACCTCGGTGAGGGGACTGAGGTCGACGGATTCGTCGAGTTCGCGCAGACTGTTGGCTCCGAGGATTCCGGCGGCTTCCTCGCAGGTGCGTCGCCGGTCGCCGTAGCCGCTTTCGCTGTGGGAGTGGGACACCCGGGTATCGATGACGAGCAGCCGCAGCCCCTCGGCGTCGAGGTCGAAGGGGATCTGTCGAGATCGCAGGTCACGACAGTCGAGGAAGAGCGCGTGTCCGGCCTCGGTCATGATGGAGGCGGCCTGATCGACGATCCCTGTGGGAGCACCGACGAAGTCGTTCTCGGCGCGCTGGGTCAGCAGCACCTTCTCTCGGTCGTCGAGACCGAGACCGTAGACCGCGTCGAGTGCGATGAGGACCGCCACCTCAAGGGCATGAGACGAGGACAGTCCTGCACCGACTGGCACCGTCGACTCGATATAGAGGTCGATGCCGCCGACAACCGTGCTTGTCGTCTTGGCGATCTCATCGACGACACCCGCAGGATGGTTGAGCCACGCTGGAAGAACTCCGGGCACGAGGTCCTCGGCGATGAACTGGCCTGTGAGTCGCTGGCCCCGATCGTCTCGATGGTCGGAGACGATGCGGATACTGTTCTCATGGGCTGGCGGTGCCGCGGTTCCACATCCGTGAGCGTCCGCATGGCTTTCAGTGCGTCGTCCGATGGCCACCTGCACAGCCCGGTCAATGGCGATGGGCAGGACGAATCCGTCGTTGTAGTCGGTGTGCTCGCCGATGAGGTTGACGCGTCCTGGGGCACGAAAGCAGTCGAGTGGCTGATAGCCGAAGAGCGCTTGGAACTCGGCACGCAGACTCTGCCCGACAGAAGTGTGAGTCGCGTTCATCGGTGACCGTCCTCGTTCGTCGTAGTTGCCTCGCGCATCGAGTCTGCCGACCGCGGTTGCACGTTGCGCAACCTTGCTGCGGTCTCCTCGGCGGAGACGTCTCCGACGAAGGCGCCCATGGCCGCTTCGGACCCGGCGAGGAACTTCAGCTTGTTCTCGGCACGCCTGGGGCTGGTGATCTCCAGATGCAGCCACTCTGCGGCGCGGTCCTCACAGTTGACCGGCGCCTGATGCCAGGCCGCGATGTAGGGAGTCGGTGTGGAGTACAGGCCGTCGATCCTTCGCAGGGTCTCCGGGTAGATGCGAGCGAGGTCCTCGCGTTCGGTCTCGTCGAGTTCGTCGATGCTCAGCACCTGCCGATGCGGGACGATATGGACTTCGACCGGCCATCGAGCCGCATAGGGCACGAAGGCAGAGAAGTGGGCGGAGTCGAGAACCATCCGCTCGCCGGATCGGCGTTCGAAGGCGAGGATGTCGGCCATCAGTGTTCGGCCCGTCTCACGTCTGTGTTGGACCGCCCGGGCCGAGGTGACCTTGGTGTGTGGAGTGACATAGGGATAGGCGTAGATCTGGCCGTGTGGATGATTCATCGTCACGCCGATCTCCTCGCCCCGGTTCTCGAACACGAAAATCTGCTCGATCCCTACGCAGGAGGCGAGCTCACGCGTCCGATTCGCCCAGGCGTCGATGACTGTGCGGGCTCGCGCCGTGTCGAGGTCGGCAAACGAGCCGTTGTGTTCGGAGGAGAAGACGACGACCTCACAGCGTCCATGGGCCGGGGCCCTCAGGGCGGTCTCCGAGGCCACCTCGGCGAAGGTATGGCTCGGATCGGCACTGACCGCACCGATTCCAGGACCCAGCGACGGGAAACGATTCTCGAAGACCACGACCTCGTAGTCGGCTGCCGGAATCTCTGTGGGTCGTCCCGGTGCCGACGGGCAGAGGGGGCATTCGGCGGCGATGGGAAGATGAGTACGCGACTGGCGATGCGTGGCTACGGCCACCCACTCACCGGTGAGCAGGTCGAAGCGCAGCTGGCCGCCGGTGGGACGCGGCTCCGCGGGGCGCTGGTCCTCAGCTAACGGCGCAGCTGGCGAATCGGTGTCGTGGAAGAACAGGATCTCTCGGCCGTCGGCAAGGGTGTTCCTGCGGATCTGCGTGTTCAACGGGGACCTGTGAACTCACCGCTGCGACGGTGGATATGAGAAATGCAACGCTGGCTCATCAACCCTCCAAAACCGATCATTTTCGATCATAATGCTAACATCTGATGAGTGGAGAACACAGTTCTGCCGTAGAATTCTGGGACACCAGAACATTCGCACACAAATTGCGCAGGAGTCGCATGTCCGGTTCCATTGAGCTCACTCAGGGCAACGACAGCGCGGTCGTGTCCACACGCGGTGCGGCTCTGCTTCACTACACCGTCGGCGATCGTCCTGTCGTCGTTGAGATGTCCGCCTTCGACGGCGCCGTACTGGCACCGTGGCCGAACCGGATTGCCGATGGGCGCTACGACTTCAAGGGCCGCTCCCACCAGTTGCCCATCACCGAAGCCTCCCGCAGCACCGCCCTGCATGGCCTCGTGGCCGAAGTCGACTGGACGGTGTCCGCACGCGATGCCGATTCGGTGACGCTGTGCACTGAAATCTCGGACTTGCCGGGATACCCCTTCGCAATCTCCCTCGCGGTGACATACGCCCTCATCGGCCATGACGACGAGGGCGAGGATGCAGGCCGCGGTGAGCTGCGGGTCCGCACTCTGGCACGCAACATCGGGCAGAAGCCGGCTCCATTCGGACTCGGCTTTCATCCCTGGATCCACCCGGGCGCGGAACACGTCGATGAGGCTCAGCTTCTCATTCCGGCCGACACCTGGCTCGAGACCGACGACAGGCTCATCCCCCAGGCGGTCCGACCCTTCGACACAGGGACTTTCATCCCCGCCGACCATGGGCTCAACGAGGCGAGCTGCCTTCTCTGCAAGGACTTCCGCGCACTGCGCTCTTTGGGCCGTACTGTGCTCGATGATGCCTTCGGCACACCTCAGCGCGATGACCACGTGTGGTCGCGGGTGCGGTTGAAGGGTGCCGACGACAGGACGGTCGTTATCAGTATGGATGACCATTTCCGGACCTGGCAGATCTGCACCGGCGACGAACTCGGCGCGGACCATCGGCGCCGTGCGATCGCGATCGAACCGATGACGTGTCCACCGAACGCCTTTGCCACTGGCTCGGACTACGACGTCATCGGACCACGGGGTGAACTCAGGATGGAATGGAGCATTGCTCTGCGTTAAGAGTTCCGGGTGCAAAGTCATCTTGCCCTGATAAGTTGCGACTATCGGCTTCAACACGTGCGAAGGAAGATAATGTCGACACCACAGAACCCGTACTCCGGTTCGGACGCAGAGAACAATCAGAACATCACGAACGACCAGCTCGGTCCCGACACGAACCGGGTCAGCCCTGCGTCGGACGAGGTCAGCCCTGATTCGAACTCGACTGGCTCTCAGTTCAGCCAAGCCGAGCAGTACAGTCAGACCGAGCAGTACAACGAGCACCAGACTCAGTTCGCTTCGCCGAATCCGCAGGGCCAGCAGTACCAGTACAACCCAGGCGGAGAGTACAACCAGGGCGGCCAGTACAACCACGGCGGTCAGTACGATCCTCAGAATCAGTACGGAGAGTTCGAGCAGCCGGCTCAACAGGGACAGTACTCTCAGGACGCTGGCTATGCCGCATATGGCCAGGGCAATTACGCAGGGTCCCAGCACGCCCCGGTCGGCAATTTCCAACAGCCTGCAGCGCAGCAGAAGACTGGCGGCAGCGGCGGCTTCTTCAAGTCGCTCTTCGACTTCCGCTTCGACAACTTCATCGCCGTTCGCTGGGCGGGATTCATCTACATCATCGCCATCGTGGTGGCCGCGCTGTCCTGGCTGGGATCCATCATCGGCGGAATCGTCACAGGCGCAGCTGCGGGCAGTGCATCCGCCTACTTCGGCGAAGCCCCGAGCTTCAGCCCATGGCCGCTGCTGCTGGCGATCATCTTCGGCTGGATCATCCCTGCACTCTGGGTGATCTTCGTCCGTCTGGCCCTCGAACTCATCGTGGCCAACGTCAAGACCGCTGAGAACACGAAGCAGATCGCAGACTCACTCAGGCGCTGAAACGCTTCAGTATTCGCTCTGAGGCTCAGGCATCTGATTATTCAGGGATCTGAGCCTCAGGGATCGGCTGTGCTATCGAAGGGATCGGCTGTGCAGTCGAACTCTGAGGCTCGGACAAACCCTGAGGCTCGGAGGAGCCGAGGCAACTGCAGAAAAATGGCCGTGAATTAGAGCGAGCCCCGCACCGATTCCTCGATGCGGGACTCAACCGTACCCCCGAGCAGGTTCGAACTGCCGTTTCCGCCTTGAGAGGGCAGCGTCCTAGGCCACTAGACGACGGGGGCCAATAAACAGCTCAGAGTCATACTCCCGATGCTGTTCGCTGGGGTACCAGGACTTGAACCTAGACTAAATGTACCAGAAACACTCGTGCTGCCAATTACACCATACCCCAATGTTATTCAGGTTCATCCCCGAAGGAATTTCCCTGAGCAACGAGATATAACTCTACACAAACCCCCCGCCCGACTCCAAATCATCGGGCCCCTTTTCCAGTGTGACCTTCTTAACATTCACCGTCAGGCCCCACCTCAGGCCTCCCTGTCGCCTACGCTCGCGCGCCACTCATCCGCGAGCGAGTGAGATGAGCCGGTCAAGGACCCGATAGCCGTCGGCGCGCAGTCCGTTGTGCTCGTATTCGTTCGTCACCCAGGGCTTGACCCCGCCGAGGAGGTCGGCCGTGGCCAGCGAGAACTCGGCCGGGACATACGCATCCTCGAAGTACACCGCTGCCGCGCCGCGCACGTCAGCGGCCCGCAGAGCGTCAACGTCGTAGAGCCTGGGCCACTCCCGCTGTGCTGCGAGTTCGGCCACCTCGGCGAAGGGCGCGAGCTCGGGGTCCTCGGTCAGAGACTCCGGTCCGGCGTGCTCACCCGCCAACAGTGTCGGGTCGGCCTGGACATCTGCGGGCATCGCCCGTCGGGCCGCCCAACCGGTGACGCCGCCGTCGGCCCAGCAGGATTCGTGGATGATCGCGTAGAGCGGGTTGCGTCCGGAGAATGGCAGTGCCGCCGCCAGATCATGACGGAATGCCACCGAGGCGGGATCCTGGTCGAGCAGATAGTGCAGCTTCTCCGGGCCATCGGAGGCCCCGAGGAAGTGTCCGAGCAGTCGGATACGTTCGCTCGTCGCGCGGGCTCCGCCGGGCAGAGTGATGCCGTCATCGGAATCGGCTAAGTCGATGAGGTGCGACAGCTTCTCGCGGTCGCCGGGGAAGGCACGGTAGTACTGCTCTGACTTGCGCTTCATCCCCTCCCACGTTCTCGCGTACACGGTGGCCGGATCGGTGTCGACCGCCGGCAGTCCGCCGGTGAAGTAGACCTCGTCAAGCGATTCGGAACGCGCGGAGACATAGCGCAGAGCGGTGAAGCCGCCGAAGGACTGACCCAACAGCGACCAGGTATCGACGCCGAGCGCCTCGCGCAGGATTTCAGCGTCTTCGACGATCGAGTCTGCTCGGTAGTGGCTGAGCGCCTCGGCGATGTCCGCGGGATCGTCTCCGGCTGCGTCGAGGCCGGTGATCCGCCCCTCGACGGAGCCGATGGGACTCGACTTTCCGGTGCCACGCTGGTCGAACATGATGACCTGGAATTCTTCGAGCGCGCGAGCCAACCACGTGGACGCGCCGACCGGTGTCGTCGGTCGGGGTGCCTCGTTGCCCGGACCACCCTGGAGGAAGACCAGGTAGGGCTTCTGGCTGTCCGCCTCGGTGGCGACGATCCGCGCGAAGATCTCGATGCTCGATGGACCCTGTGGCTTGTCCGAGACCGGTGCTGCCAATGAGGCTGCTGCGGACTTCGCCGCTCCCCCACCGAAGTGGGCGAATGGAGCCTCGAACGTCACGTCCTTCAGGTGCAGTCCCCCACGTGTCCAGCTCGACTGCTGCAGACCCTCGGCTTGGCTCGCACCCTTCGACTGGTTCGCATCTGTCACAGTGAGGCCGCCAGGGCACGCAGGCGTGTGAGCGAGGAGTCCTTTCCGAGGATCTCCATGGACTCGAACAGCGGCGGTGAGACCTTGCGTCCGGACACGGCCACGCGCAGCGGACCGAAGGCCAGTCGCGGTTTGATCCCCATCTCGTCGACGAGCTTAGCCTGGAGCACACTGTGCAGGGTATCCGTGGTCCAGTCGTCGGTTCCCTCGAGGACCTCGATGGAAGCGGCGAGCACCTCGGGGGCCGAGTCCTTGAGAGTCTTGAGTCCGTCCTCGGCCATGGTCAGCTCGGAGTCGGGAGTGAACAGGAACGCCAGCAGGTCCGGAGCCTCGGCGAGAAGATTCATCCTCGTCTGCACGAGGGGTGCGGCCTGGTTGAGGACGTCCAGCTGAGCCTCCGATGGCTTCTCAGGAAGCACCTCGGCGGCCTGGAGATAGGGCACCAGACGGTCGCGGAAGTCATCGCCCTCGAGAAGTCGAATGTGGTCGGCGTTGATGGCCGTGGCCTTCTTCACGTCGAAGCGGGCCGGGTTGGGCAGGACATCGTGGATGTCGAAGGCCTCGACGAACTCCTTGACACTGAATACGTCGCGGTCGGGGCCGATCGACCAGCCGAGCAGGCCGAGGTAGTTGATCATGCCCTCGGGGATGAAACCGTTGTCGCGGTGGAGGAACAGGTTCGACTGCGGATCACGCTTGGACAGCTTCTTGTTGCCGTCACCCATGACGTAGGGCAGGTGACCGAATTCGGGGGTCGCCTCGGCAACGCCGATGTCTTTGAGTGCTTCGTAGAGCACGACCTGGCGCGGGGTCGAGGACAGCAGGTCCTCGCCGCGCAGCACGTGGGTGATGCCCATGAGCGCGTCGTCGACGGGGTTGACCAGGGTGTACAGCGGCTGTCCGTTCGCGCGGACGACGACGTAGTCGGGAATGGTGCCGGCGCGGAAGGTGATTTCTCCGCGCACGAGGTCGGTGAAGGTGACGTCCTCGGCGGGCATGCGCACACGCCACACGGGTTCGCGGCCCTCGGCCTTGAAGCCGGCGATCTGTTCGGACGTGAGGTCGCGGTCGTAGCCGTCGTAGCCGAGCTTGGGGTCGCGTCCCGCGGCCTTGTGGCGAGCTTCGACCTCTTCGTTCGTCGAGTAGGACTCGTAGATGTGTCCAGCGGCCTTGAGCTTCTCGATGACACCCTGGTAGATCTCGCCGCGCTGGGACTGACGGTAGGGTCCGTCGGGTCCGCCGACATCGATGCCTTCGTCCCAGTCGAGGCCGAGCCACTTCATGGCCTCGACGACCTGGCCGAAGCTCTCCTCGGAGTCACGTGCGGCGTCGGTGTCCTCGATGCGGAAGACGAACTTTCCGCCGGTGTGCTTCGCGTATGCCCAGTTGAACAGGGCGGTGCGGACCATGCCGACGTGCGGGGTGCCGGTGGGTGATGGGCAGAAACGAACTTTGACGCTCACGGTAGTCCTTATGTCGTTTGATGGTGCGAGTCTGTGATGGTGCGAGTCTGTCGGCAGCGAACGGCGTGTGGTGCTGCACGTGTGTGCTGCAGTGCGCTGCCCGGTGGTGCTGGTCTCAGGCGTCCATGACCATATTGGTGAGGACTCCGAGTCCCTCGATGGCGATGTCGACACGGTTGCCGGACACGATCTGCCCCACTCCGGCAGGGGTGCCGGTGAGGATGACGTCACCGGGCAGCAGTGTGATGGTCTCGGACAGGTGTTCGATGAGGGTCGGGATGTCAAAGATGAAGTCGGCGGTGTTGCCGTCCTGCTTGAGCTCCCCGTCGACCCAGGAACGGATGGAGAGGTCGTCGACGTCGAGTTCGGTTTCGATCCACGGGCCCAGCGGGCAGGAGGTGTCGAAGCCCTTGGCTCGTGACCACTGTTTGTCGGACTTCTGGATGTCGCGCATGGTCACATCATTGCCGCCGGTGTAGCCGAGGACGTAGTCGAAGGCGTTCTCTGCCTTCACACCCTTGGCGACGCGACCGATGATGACGGCCAGTTCGGCTTCGTAGGACACGTATTCGCTGATGGAGGGCAGGCGAATCGGATCGCCGGGGCCGATGACCGCGGTGTTGGGCTTGAAGAAGGTCAGCGGGCTGACGGGCACTTCGTTGCCGAGCTCGGCGGCATGGTCGGCGAAGTTACGTCCCACGCCGATGACCTTCGAGCGCGGCAGGATCGGGCTGAGCAGACGAACGTCGTCGAATTTCAGCCGCTCACCCGTTGACTGGGCCGGAGCGAAGAAGGGGTCCTGGTCGAGAACGGCGAGACTGAGACCGGACGTGTCCCACGTGCCGTCCTCAATCTGCGGCACGTCGCCTTCGACGACTCCGTATTTGGGTTCATCCTGGTGCACAAATCTGGCAATACGCATGTCCCCCAGTCTAGTCAGTCGGCCGGGCCGCTGACACACGGGCTTTCTGCGCTGGGACTGAGACACTTAAGACATGCCCGATTCCCCACACTTCGACCTGCACGCCATCGCCGAGGGCCTACCCGCTGCGGCACTCATCGACCAGCTGGCGAGCGCGGCTGTCGGCAGAATCCCCCGCCTGGTCGTCGAAGCCCCGCCCGGAACCGGCAAGACCACACTGGTGCCGCCGCTCATTGCCGAGCATCTTCGCAGCTCAGCGGACGTACCGGGGCGAATCATCGTCACTCAGCCGCGACGCATGGCCGCTCGAGCAGGCGCCAGGCGGCTGGCGACGCTGACGGGGACCCGCCTCGGCGAGGACATCGGGTTCACGGTTCGCGGCGAGTCGCGGACCTCCGCGCGCACGCGGATCGAGTTCGTGACCACGGGAGTCCTGCTGGCCCGGCTGCTGCGCGATCCCGAATTGGCAGGTGTCTCGGCGGTCATCCTCGATGAGGTGCACGAACGTCACCTCGACACCGACCTGACCTTCGCACTGTGCCGGGAACTCGTCGATCTGCGTGAGGACCTTGGCCTCATCGTCATGTCAGCGACCCTGGACGCCACGCTGTGGGCACGACGCTTGGGAGCAGGTGACAGTGCCGGTGGGGCCGAGGCTCCGGCCACACTGCTCTCGGTGTCCGCCCAGGTCCATCCCCTCGAGGTCAGGTGGGCGCCCGCGAAGCAGCGGCCTCTGGACGCACGCGGTGTGACCTGGGACTTCCTCGATCATGTGGCGCGCACAACCGTCGATGCCCTGTCTGCGCACACGAGTGGGGACGTGCTCGTCTTTGCTCCCGGTGCCAGGGAGGTCGAGGAGATCGCCTCACGCATCGCGCGGTCCCTTCCCTCCGCACCGACGACTGAGGTTCACACCCTGCTCGGGCGCACCCCGGCCAAGGAGCAGGATGCGATCTTGAAACCGCAGGCCGCCGAGGTTGGCCGACGTCGGGTGATCGTCTCGACCTCGGTCTCGGAGTCGGCTCTCACGGTTCCCGGGGTGAGCATCGTCGTCGATTCGGGGCTGGCCAGGGGTCCCCGGTTGGACACGCGGCGTGGAATGTCTGGTCTGGTCACAACCCGGGAGTCCAAGGCCTCGGGCACCCAGCGTGCCGGTCGTGCTTCGAGGTTGGGCCCCGGCACGGTCTACCGGTGCCTGTCCGAATCCGATTGGGCGAGCCTGCCCGAGCACACGCCGGCTGAGATTGCGACCTCCGACCTCACTTCGGCGGTGCTGACCCTCGCGGTGTGGGGTGGTGACACAGGCCTGCTGCCGGACCCGATGCCAGAGGGCCCCTACCGCCTGGCCGTGGACAATCTCGTGGCGCTCGGGGCAATCGAGGCGGCAGATCCGGATCAGGGGGCAGATCCGGGTCAGGGTGCAGGGGCTGAGCGCGATGCAGGTGCCAAGGAGGCCTCGATCACGGTCACCGAGCTGGGGCGGGCCATCTCCCGGATCCCGGCCTCCGCGTGGTCGGCGCGAGGTCTCTTCGACGGAGCCGCAATGCTGTCCCCGGCAGCTGCCGCCGAGGCGATCGCTGTGATCGAATCCGAGCAGCGTGCCCCGGGTGCCGATCTTGTGGCCACCCTGCGCGAGCTGCGGCGCGGCAAGGACCGTCGATTCACCCAAGACGTGAAGCGCTTCGCCGGTTTGGCCGCGGAGTTCTCGAACCCGCAGGGTGCAGCGGATCAGGGTGCAGAAGCTCAGGGTTCGGCTCGGGGAGGGTCACTGAGTCCCGATGACCTGGGACTCGTCGTCGCCCTCGCTCACCCGATGCAGATCGGGCGACTGCGCAGCTCCTCGGCCTCTGAGTATCTGCTGGCCTCGGGCACAGCCGCGACACTGCCGCGGAACTCCTCACTGCAGGGCAGCCCGTGGTTGGCGATCTCCGATGTCGGCCTTTCGGGCGGACGCGCAGTGATCAGAGCTGCTGTTGTCATCGACGAGGACACCGCGGAACTTGCGGGGGCTGGTCTGATGGCGACTGAGGAGACGGCGACGTTCGAGCAGGGCAAGGTCCGTGCGGTGCGCCGGACCCGCCTCGGCGGTATCGAACTCACCGCGACACCGATCAAGGCGAGTCCGGAATTGGCCCGCTCGGCGATCGCAGCGTCGGTGCGTCAGCGCGGGGCCAGAGAGATTCTGCGACCCAGTGAGGCATTCGAGGAGCTGCGCTCGCGGCTGGGACTGCTGCACGCAGTCTATGGCGCGCCGTGGCCGGATGTGCGCTGGTCACAGCTGTCGCAGACGCTGACCCAGTGGTGCCCGGCAGCCCTGGACCGGGTCGCACGAGGAGCCGACCCGAGCAGAGTCGACCTCGTCTCCACGCTGCGGACTCTCCTGCCCTGGCCGCAGGCGTCGCGCCTCGACGAACTGGTGCCGGTCAGTGTTGAGGTGCCCTCCGGTTCCCGAGTTCGCCTCGACTATCCCGATCCCGACCGAGTGGACTCGGAGTCCGATTCCGACCAGGGACCTGTGCTCGCGGTCAAGCTCCAGGAGTGTTTCGGTTGGCAGACGGCGCCGAGCGTGTGTGAGGGTCGAGTCCCGGTGGTGGTCCACCTGCTCTCCCCTGCCCGCCGACCGCTGGCGGTCACCAGCGACCTCGCCTCCTTCTGGGCCAACGCGTATTCCCACGTCAGAGCCGAGAACCGCGGCCGTTATCCGAAGCATGCCTGGCCCGAGGATCCGCTCACAACACCCCCGATGCGCGGGACCAAGCGGTCTGGGACAATGAGGAGGTGACTCTCGCCGCCTCCCTGACTGCTGATGGCACCGACATGCTCGGTGCTGCGATCAGCGCACTCACGTGGCGAGTTCTGCGCGATGGGCACGCAGCGAGGATTGCGGAGAGGACCGATGCGCACCTCGCCCGCCGGCTCAGGGGCGAGAAGCACCCGGTCGAGGATTTCCTGTTCACCTACTATCCGTTCAAAGCGGGTCAGTTGGCCAAGTGGAATCCCGGCCCCGGGGTGCAGCTCGAGTTGGCCACCGAGGCCGACCGGACCTACTTCGACCGTCGCTGGTACACAACGAATCCTGCCGGAACGATCGCCGAGGTGGATGTCGAGTCCTGGCGCAGCGACCGTGGCGATGGTGCGAAGTTCATTGCCTCGCTGCTCCAGTCGACCCTGCGTCGGGAGGCGAACTTCGGGTGCTTCGGCATTCACGAATGGGCAATGGTCTACAAACTCAGCGAGGAGCAGCGTCGCCATCAGCAGGTGCCGCTGCGGCTGAGCCATGAGGCCACCGATGCCGTCGTCGAAGGTCACCGGATCCAGTGCTCACATCACGACGCGTTTCGTTTCTTCACCGAACCTGCCCGGCCGCGGAATACTCTCCAGCCCACCCGCGAGTCCATGGTGGCCAACGAGCAGCCCGGCTGCCTGCACGCGGGAATGGACCTGTACAAATGGGCGATGAAGATCGGGCCCATCGCCCCCTCCGACCTCGTCGTCGACTGCTTCGACCTGGCCCTGGACATCCGCACCCTCGACATGGAGGCCTCGCCCTATGACCTGCGCGGTTGGGGCTACGGTGTCGTCGCCATCGAAACCGCCGAGGGCAAGGCCGAATACATGGTTCGCCAGAGAGCCTTCTCCGAACGGGCCCAGGCTCTGCGACAACGACTGCTCAACTCCTTGGCTGCAGTTGGGGTCCACGCCAGAGAGTCTGACTGAAGGCAGCGCCGACCGATAGAGTGCCCGCCCCACCCGAGGCCGGGCACCGGCAAAGTGCACACAGTGTGGACCGCGGTGAGTCGCCGGCCCCTGCCTGCATAGGATTGCGGTGTGCGTGCAATCGTCTATGAAGAGTTCTCTGTCCTCCCCCAGCTGAGAGACATCGAGTCCCCCTCCACTCCCACCGCCGGTGTCGTCATCGACGTCGAAGCCACCGGCGTCTGCCGCAGCGATCATCACGCGTGGTCAGGCCACGACTCCACGATCTCCTTGCCCCATGTGCCCGGCCATGAGCTGGTCGGTCACATCGCCTCGGCGGGTCCCGAGGTCACAGCCTTCGCAGTCGGCCAGCGCGTGACCGTGCCCTTCGTGTGCGGCTGCGGGAGCTGCCGGTGGTGCCTGAGCGGTAATGCTCAGGTGTGCCCGAATCAGACTCAACCCGGCTTCACCCACTTCGGTTCCTGGGCGGACCAGGTGGTCATCCACAATGCCGATGCCAACCTCATCGCGGTTCCCGACGATCTGCCCGCCTCGGCGATGGTCGGACTCGGGTGCCGTTTCGCCACCGCATTCCACGGGCTGAGGGTGCGGGCGAACCTCAGTGCCGGTGAGACGGTCGCGGTCTTCGGCTGCGGCGGGGTGGGCCTGTCGGCGATCATGATCGCCCGGGCCATCGGCGCCCAGGTTGTCGCCGTCGATGTCAGCGATGCCGCACTCGAGCGAGCCCGCCAGCATGGAGCGGTGCACACGGTCAACGCCTCTGGCAAGAACCCGACCCAGCTGTCCGCCGAGGTGGTCGCACAGTTCTCAGTCAAGTGTCCCGATGGTGTGGCCGTGAGCGTGGATGCGCTGGGCCGCGAGGACACGATCGCTGCCGGGATCGCCTCACTGGCACCCTTGGGCCGTCATGTCCAGATCGGACTGCTGTCCGCTCCACCGGTGATCGACGTGGGACGTGTCATCGGCCTCGAACTCAGCGTCCTCGGCTCCCATGGGATGGCCGCGGCCGAATACCCGGAGATGCTGGACCTCGTCATCGACGGCAGACTCCGCCCGCAGGACCTGGTCACGAACGTCATCGGTCTTGAAGACGCCCCTGCGGCCATGGAGATGCTGGGCTCGAACACCGGCTCAGGAATGACCATCATCGACCTGAGCCGCTGAGCTCGGCGGCCCGACCCGCCAGATCTGCGCCGGTGGTATGCCGGGTCAGCCTTCCTGCAGGGCTGAGCGCATCGAGGATGCCAGATCCTCAATCAGCGCAGCGTCACCGCGCACGCCCGGTTCGAACGGCAGCCGCAGCCGGTCCTTGTTCTTGTCCCGATAGCGCGGGATGAGGTGCATGTGGAAGTGGAACACCGTCTGCCAGGCGTCCTTGCCACAGCAGTTGAGCAGGTTGACCCCGTCCACGCCCCACGCCTCGAAGACGTGCTTGGCGATGCGCTGTGACTCGATGGCCACCTCGGCGAGATCAGCCGGCGGGATGTCGCGCAGATCGGTGCTGTGACGCTTGGGAACGACGAGCAGATGCCCGTCGGAGCCCGGTTGGATGTCCATGAATGCGTAGGTCGTCTCAGTTTCAGCAACCTTCGCACTCGGCACGTCACCTGCGACGATCCCGCAGAACAGGCAGTCCTGGCTCATCGGTGCATCACACCATCACTGCGAGCACGACCGGAGCTTCCTGACCGGTCCAGCGGCCCAGGAGCAGTCCCGCGTCAGATCCTTCAGCGGGAGAGTCGAGGTTGAGCTCATACAGCACCTGCACGTCTTCGGCGCCGGCCAAAGGTCCCGTGCCCCAGGCATGAGCCACATCGGTGATCTCGTCGATTCGGTTGCCCTCAGCGTCGACGCGGTACTGCTTTGCCGAGGTTCCGGCGGTGGCGATCGCGTGGTCCAGTCGCTGCCGGAAGAGCGGGTCGCCCATCCCGTCATAGACCCAGCGCGCGCCGAGGATGGAATGTTCCATGGTCGAGACCAGGTGCTTGTCGGCACCGGCCAGCTCCGCACCACGGTAAGTCAGCGGCACCTGGAAGACACGGTCACCGGCGGCCACGATATGAATCTCGGCGCCAACCTTGCCTTCCGGATCATCGAATCGGTAGGACGTGACCTTCGTCAAGGACTCCGGAGCCACATCGACCTCGGCTGCCCATGACTGCTTGGACAGCCATGCAGAGATGACGTCGAGTTTTCCAGGGTTGAGTTCGGCGCTGTAGATGTCAGCCATGTCATGCCTTCCGGGTCCCGGGGATCCATTCCCCGTCGACCACTTCATAGTCGGAGAAGATCGCTGGGGCCTCTTCGCGCATGGCCTCACCGATCTTGTTGAACACGAGACGGATCTCTTCCTCTGCCCCCTTGGCGGTGCGCATCTCGATGACGTGACGCAGGGAGCGCAGGTTCGCGGTGTAGACGATGCCGGTGGCCAGGCCCTCGGGTGCGAAACGGCGCATGAAGGAAGTCATGTGCTTCTTGTGGGAGAACTTGGTGCTGGCTTCGTCGAGTTCGAAGTGCTCGGCCATCCACTTCTGGTGCTCTTCGAGGGTGTCGAGGACCTTGAGGGAGCGTTCCATGAGCTCCGAGTCCTCACGTGCCCATTCGGGGAACCAGAACGGAATGTCGGCCAGGCGCACGTAGCGCAGGGATTCCTGCGAGAACGCGGATCCGGCGCGGTGACGGATGAGTTCGTGGGTGAGCACCCGTGAGACGTTGTGGAGGACGAAGGTGAAGTTCGCGTGTTCGAGCACCGATCCGTGCTGGGAGGCGATGACGTTGCCCAGGTACTGGGCCGAGTCGGTGCGCACGCGCGACACGTTCGGGTTCAGTCCCGGCTCCCACGAGCGGTAGCACATGCGTCCGGAGAACTCGAGCAGATCCTCGGCGTCGGGAGAATCGGCCTCTTCGACACGGTCGGCCCAGGTAGTTCCGCCCACCTCGTCGAGGTATGTCCTCATCGATTCCCAGTCGATGCTGGGTTTTGCGAGCAGTTCTACGGATGGTTCGACCTGGCGCATGGCTCTCCTTGTGCAGGGTATGGCTTGATTGATTCCCAATCCTACAGATCAGATCGCCGAGGTGGTTCGACCGTGCGTGGCGAATGTTGGGTCACGTCTCTGTCGAGCCGTGTTTCGCCTCGCTCGTCGACGATATAGGCGTGTGCCTCGGATTTCTCCGCAATCACCGAGGTGGCTCTGAAGTTCTCGAAGACGACCGCAGCATAGTCATCGATGGCCAGCCCTGGCCCCGGAAGCTGGCCGGTCTCGATCCATGTTCGGAAGGTCTCAGCCCGACCGGGTTCACCGTGATAGTGCGGGCAGGCGCTTCCGGAGATGAATCCGAGGCCGTCGTTGAGTGGAGCCAAGGGCCCGAACGAATCTGTCGACGAGGCCTCGAACCAGCAGTTGGCGCCGGCACTGATTCCGGCCAGGACGGTGCCTCTCGATGCGGCGAGCGCCATGATGTCGTCGACTCCGTGGTCACGCCACAGCGTCAGCAGGTTGGCGGTGGATCCACCGCCGACGTAGATGAGGTCCATGTCCAGGAGCATCTTCGGGTCCTGGTAGTCCCACGGGCTCTGTCCGAACAGTGAGAGCACGTGCGTTTCGGCCCGCCCGGCGAAAGCCGCTTCGAAGCGGTGGATGTAGTCGGGGTTGTCTCCCGAGGCGGTCGGAACGAAGCACACGCGAGGGAGCAGCGAAGCTCCGCGACTACCTCGGCGGTGGTGAGCTTCTGTGCTGCGTTTGTCCCGAACGGTGGCCGCCAGCTCAAGGAGGTAGTCATCGATCGCTGATGTCCCCGATTCCGACATCGAGAACCCGCCACCACCGAGAGCGACGATCGTCGACTGATTCAGAGCATCATCCTTCATCGTCTCGTGGGCCTGTGAGGTCGTCCGTTCTGCCATTGGTCACGGGGTTTCCGTCTCGTTCGGCCAGCCTTCACCAATGCCGCGATGGCGCCGACTCCGAAGAACAGGAAGCCGATTGCGGCGACGATGAGCACCGCGATCTGGTTGCCGCTCGCCCCATAGGTCAGCGCCGATAAGAGCGTGAAGATGAACAGGAGCCCCATCCCGAGCCCCATCAGCAGCCCCACCCACAGTGTGAGTACGAAGGTGGTCCGGGAGTTGGGGTCCCTGCGCATCAGGATTCCGCCGAAGAGACAGGCACCGAAGAAGACCAGGCACACCAGCCCGATCAGGCGGAGAGCGCCGATGAACATACACAGCAGCGAGGCCGCCACGAACACAGACGAGACGATGATGAGTGCGGTTCCCTGCCGTCTCTCACGGCGTTGTGCTTCTGCAGCCAGTGCCAGTGCTTGGGCCTGCCACCAGGGCCCTTGATCCTCTGGGGACATGCTCACGGCACCCGGTGCGTCCACTTCTCGGTGCCGAACTTCTCGTCAACCAAGGCCTGCGCCTTGTCCAATTCGTCGGCGGTGAAGGTGTCGAAGCTTGCCCCGTAACGGTCGGCGAAGGTGTTGGCCATGACGTCGATGATGTCCTTGCGGGCCTCACCGGTCTGGCTGCGGAGGGGGTCGACGCGCTTCTTGGCGCTCGAGACTCCCTTGTCGGAGATCTTCGCCTCGCCGATGCGCAGAACCTCGACCATCTTGTCGGCGTCGATGTCATAGCTCATCGTCGCGTGGTGGAGCAGAGTGCCATCACGCAGTCTCTTCTGTGCCGCACCGCCGATCTTGCCGCCGGTTGAGGAGATGTCGTTGATCGGTTTGTAGAAGGCTTCGACGCCGAGGCTCTTCAGAGCGGCCAGCACCCACTGGTCGAGGAAGACATAGGACTCCTCGTAGTCGAGGCCGGCGACCAGCGAGGGCGGCACGAACATCGAATAGGTGATGCAGTTCCCGCCTTCCATGAACATCGCTCCCCCGCCGGAGATGCGGCGCACAACCTGCACGCCGTACTTCTCGACGCCTTCTGGGCGAAGTTCGTTGACATAGGACTGGAAGGCCCCGATCACCGTGGCGGTGTCGTCCCATTCCCAGAATCGCAGTGTCGGTTTCCGACGTCCCGCCGCGACCTCCTCCAACAGCACCTGGTCGAGGGCGACATTGACCTGTGTGGGCAGCACCTGACCGCGGATGACCTGCCAGTCGAAGTCGGTGAAGTTCGCCGCCGACCCCAGAGCACGGCGGACGACTGTCGCGATGTCAGAGGTGGAGAATCCGTGCATCGCCAGTTCCGAGCCGTAGCCGGCGAGCGCCGCATCGAGTCGTTGCCGCAGATTCGCGTTGTCGGCGGTGACGCTGGCTCCCACAAGCGCAGGGGCGAGATCGAAGTAGGCCTCTTCGGGTTCGAGGAAGAAGTCACCGGAGATCTTGAGCTCGGTGATGGTCTTCCCGTCGGTCTCCACATCGGCGACCACGAGCTTCCCGCCGATGACCTTGTACTCGGCGTGAAAACGCTGGGGTTCGTGCATGTCGTTCGTCATGGTTCCAAACCTACTCTCGGGGCAGTCTTCGTAGCTATGAACTTGCTCACTCGCCGGTCAGTGAGTTCCACAGGAACCGGTAGCTCAGGGCCCGGGTGAAGGCCGCCTGCTTGTTGTCCGATGCCGCCGAGTGTCCGCCTTCGGTGTCTTCGAAGAACCACACGTCAGCGATGCCGCGATCCTGCATTCGGGCAGCCATCTTGCGTGCCTGGACTGGCCCCACACGATCATCCGAGGTCGCTGTCCAGAACAGCACCGGCGGATAGTCCGTACCGTCTTCGAGCAGATGGTAGGGCGAGAACTTCTGGATGAACGCCCAGTCCTCGGCCACATCCGGGTCACCGTATTCGGCCTTCCACGAATAGCCGGCGCTCAGTTTGGTGTAGCGGCGCATGTCCAGAAGAGGCACTCCGCACGAAATCGCGCCGAAGAGCTCGGGATACTGGGTGAGCATGTTCCCCACCAGCAGTCCTCCGTTCGATCCGCCAGCACAGGCCAAGCTCGACGGACTCGTCACTCCGCGTGCGATGAGGTCCCGGGCAACCGCGGCGTAGTCCTCGTAAGCCCGCATCCGGTTCTCCCGCATCGCCGAGGTGTGCCACCCTGGCCCGTATTCTCCACCGCCGCGGATGTTGGCGAGGACATAGACCCCGCGCCGTCCTGCTGGAACCGAGGCTTCGGTTCCAGCCGTGCGCCCCAACCAGCCGATGCCCATGACCGGAGAGTAGACCGGTGTCCGGCTGACTTCGAAACCGCCGTATCCGTCCAGCAGGGTCGGATTCGACCCGTCGAGTTCCAGGCCGCTGTCGCCGATCTGGAAGTAGGGGACCTTCGTTCCATCGTCGCTGGTGGCGAAGTGCTGTTCGACGCGGAACCCTTCGCTGGGAAACAGTGCTGGCGCCGATTTGATGACTTCTGGTGTGGTCGAGCTGCTGGTGCTGCCAGAGCTCTCGGTATCTCCTGAGGCCTTCAGACTCCCGTACGACAGGGTCGACGGGGTGAGGAAACCCGTGCTCACCAACCAATAGTCGTTGGCAGTCGCATCATCACGCTTGTCGACGGCCCCGAGACCAACCATGTGATTGGCCGGGACGCCGGGCAGTCGAGACGAGGAGAAGCCGTCGTTCGGGTCAAGAACGACCAACTGCGATTGAACGTCGGAGAGCAGTTCGAGGACGAGGTAGTCCCGTGTCCATGTCCACGACTGCAGTGCGGTGCGCTCATCTGGGGTGAAGATGACGGTTGGGGAGATTTTCCCGGCCTTCACCTCGGCGATATCGGCAACAGCCAGGCCTCCGGCCGCGACCGTGAGACCCTCATGATCCCACTGAGACTGGGGACGGAAGAGAACGAAGTCTCGCTCGAATCCGACCTCCACATCGGTCGGGATATCCACGACGTGACGTTTGTTCTCCCACGCCAAGGCGGAGGCTGAGATCGACCCGGATTCGTCTCTGACATCGTCGACGTCGATGAAGCTCATCCTCGTGTTGAAGAAGTCGATCGCGTCGATGACGAATGCCCGGTCGGTGGAATCAGGATCTGCTGCTCCCACGTCGCTGCCGACGAAGATGGCGACATGGTCGCGCGGCACCTCGGCGACGATTGGCGCATCTGTGATGGCCTGGCCACGTGTGAGAACTCGTGCCTGACGCGGATAGGACGAGGTGGTGAGAGAGTCCTCACCGGTATCGGTGGCGACGATGATCGTGTCGTCGTCGAGCCAGGCGAAGCGAGTCTTCGCCGACGGCAGGTCGAAGCCGCCTGCAACGAAGGATTTGGTCACCAGATCGAATTCGCGCACCCGGTGTGCGTCCCCACCATCGGGAGACAAAGACACGAGAGCACGAGAGTTGTCCGAGCGACGTACCGAGGCTCCGGCCCAGACCCAGGGTGTGTCCTCGGCGATGCCGAGTGCGTCGATGTCGATGAGGACTTCCCATTCCGTGGAATCGGAGACATAGCTGTCCCAGGTGGTCTGTCGCCATACGCCTTTGGGGTTCGTGGAGTCGCGCCAGAAGTTGAAGTAGTGATCGCCTCGTTTGGCCACCATCGGGATCTTGCCCTCGGAGTCCAACGCGGTCTGAATATCGCCGGCGATGGAGTCGAAGAGATCATCATGGAAGCGGGCGAGGGTGGTCGCGTTCTGTTCCTTCACCCACGCAATCTGCTCCGCCCCGTGGATGTCTTCGAGCCACAGGTTCTCATCGTGTGGCATTGGGGCAGCGTCATGCGGCTGCATTGCCGCGGTGGAGTTCTCGTTCGTCTGGTCATCTGCCGAAGCTTCTCTGCGCATGCCACCATCCTAGTGATCGTTGAGCACCGCCGAACTCGGGTGCCCGCACAGCAGGCGGTTCAGTTCAGACCGGTGGTCGGAACATGATCAGTCCCGGTTGGCCGTTGGGTGCTTGGGGTCCGTGGCCGAGGTCGTAGAATCCGAGGCTTTCGTAGAGTCGGCGGGCGGGACTGTCGATGTCGGTGGTCTGGAGCCAGCAGCTGTATCCTCTGATGCCGGCCAACCAGGCCTGCAGAGTGGCTCGTCCGAGTCCGGATTGCTGCAGATGAGGGTCACGTGCCAACAGGTTGAGCGCGAACGACCATTCGATTGTCGCGGCGTTATCCCCGAGGGTGGAGCGGAGTTCATGCGCCCAGTCGTAGTCCTGTTCGGCCCAGGACCAGAAATGGCCGTAGGCGATTGATCTCAGGCGACCCTCGGAACGTGCTGCGGCGACGAGGACCTGGCCATTTCGGACCGAGAGATCGTAGAGACTGCCGAACAGTGCAGCATGCTTCGGATCTTCGTTCAGGGGCGGCTCGGCTGCCGCAGCAGCGTAGAGTTCCTCGACCTCAGACGGAGGCGGGAGTACCCCCGGGATTCCGGCTGCCGAACCTACGGGGGCCCAGCTCTGCCCCAGACCGCCCGGCACTCCCCACACGAGCTCAACGTCGAGCTCTGCAGGTGAGGTTCCGAGCACTTCACGCTCGGCATGTTCATCCATGCTCTCACCCTAACGACGTCGGCAGGCGATCAGTTGAATTCAGGGAGAATTCTCGCCAGTGGATTGAAGAGCTGACGGCTGATTTTGGCACCCGGTTCAGGTGGCTGGCTCTGGCGACTGGTTGAGGGCGTCATGCCGTGGAGACAAAATCGGCGAGCTGTCGATCGAGGCACACTTCCATCGTGCTTGGGGGCTCCTCATAACATTCCCAAACATCCACGTTCAGCGATGCGAACGGCGCTGCAAGTCTCGGCGCTTTCACTTTTCGCATTGGTGGGAGTTTCACAGAGAAGAGATTCGAATCGTTGGCCGGATCGGAGGCCTGTTCGTCTCTGAGCTTGGAACGGGGACCTTCTCGGGAGTTTGCCGTCGGTTTTCCAATCGGTCTGGTGCCGATCCGGTAGCGATGTCCGGTGGGAGTTCGTACGACCAGCTCTTCTGCCGTGGCCTCGTGCCGCCTGGCACCTCTTTGAGAAAGTTACATGCTGCGCAGAGACCTGAGGCGTTGTCCCAGCTGGTCTCACCGCCGCCGGAGTACGACTGCGCGTGGTCGGCATGCTTGATCTTGGCATCGCACCAAGGTGAGCGACAGACATCATCACGGATGACCACCATACGCCGAAGCAGACCAGAGAACTCACGCCGCTTCGAATCCATCCGGACCAGTTGCCCATCGGATGGTCGGGTATACAGCCGTCGGATGAACGTCGCAGCTTCGTTCTCGGCGATGAAATCACGTGCCGTCTTCGCGGGGACCGGGCCGAAGCCGGGAAACCATGCCGGGGTGTCGCCTGGGGAGAAGAGGCTGTTCTCATTCATCACGACGTGAACTTCGGTGGGAATGGCTTCTGCGTTATCTTGCCCTGTGGTTCTCTCGACCAGGAGGTCGGCCATGATCTGGCTCTGAGATCTTCCTTCGGCCTGTCCTATTCCGACGATCGACTGCGCGGACTTCGCGAGGTTGGTGTACGCCGCCACTGCCTGCGACAGGGGCAGGAGCGCCGTCAGATACGCCATGTTTCCTGGTGCTGGGCGCACGGTGACGGCACGCTCTTCCACACACCTGTCGAGGTGCTCGACGGCAGCCTTTTGGTCGAGTTGCTGGGCAAAGGCTCGGACTTCATTGCCCAATCGACCGACGCCGACCTCGGAGAGACGATCGGACATCCGCTCATCGACCTGGTGTCTTTTGTCCCTGGGGAGCCAGTCGGTTTCCTTCGCGACGACGCGTGCCTTCTCTTCCGAGATGACTCCGGCCTTCAACGCGGCATAGGTTTTGGGCAGGTCCATCAGCAGTGAGCGAGAGAAGCCGAGCAGTTTGCTGCCTCGGGCTCGAGACACCTTCCGAGCCAATCCGATCTCGGCGCCCAGGCCTCTGCCCTGTTTGCGGCTCGGCACTCCGTCTTCGGCCTCGCGATTCCGACGGTGCATATCGAAGGTCAGGGTTTCTCTGGCCTGCGCCGCTGCGCTCACTGACACCAGTTCTTCCAGGGCAGTGATCCGATCGATCGCTTCGTGCTCGGTCCGTGCTGGGGGCAGATCAGACAGCTTCTCGCGCCACCGATGAATCTCGGCGATCACATCTGAAACCGGCTCTGCCTCCATAAGAACACGGTAGCGGTCGGCACTGACATGAGATTTTGGTCGTGTATCATCCCAGGTCAGAGGTGGAACCGAGCGACGGGAGCCTCAGCCGAGCGCTTCGCCTGTGGTCTCTCTGGCGAGCAGGGCCATCAGCACCACTGCCACAACCACGAGCACACCTGTGAGGATGAACGTCAGTGTCAGGCCGAGAACCGGCCACATGAAGGCACCGAAGACAAGAGGTGCGATACCGGTCGCGATGCGCGATGCCGCCGATGCCCAACCGAATCCCGATCCTCGCAGGCGAGTTGGGTACAGCTCTGAGACGTATGTGTAGAGGGTGGGAATCGCAATCTGCACGACGAAGCCGAACCCGATGATGCTGGCCTTGGCGGCGAATGTCAGCTCCGAGCCGGAAGCCTCGATGAACACTGCAGCGCCGACGAGCAGGAGCGCGGAGACAATTGACGTGGTGCCGAGCACCCACTTACGACCGACTCTCTCGACGATCAGCGCCGAGACGATGACACCGAGGATTCCCACTGCGGTCATCGAACCGGTGACCATGAATGCTGCCTGGTCACCCAGGCCCTGTTTCTTCAGGATCCCCGGCAGCCATGTCAATGCTGCGTAGTAGACCAGGAGAACGGAGACGAACAGGGCCCAGGAGACGAGAGTCGTCTTGGCAGAGTACTGCCATAGCTGTACCAGTTGGCCGGTGGCAGCGCGTAGCTGTGCATTGACGTTGGTGATCTTGCCGGGCTGGGACGGAGCGTTCGGAATTGCCTGAGCCGCAGCACTGGTCTGGCTCGCGGCTGTTGCGGGGACATCATGGGTCCAGGTCGTCACCTCGGCGCCGGTGCGCTCAACGAGTCGGGCGATGATCGCATCGGCCTCTTTGTAGCGTCCGACAGAGGCTAGGTAGAGAGGTGATTCGGGAATTCCGAAACGCACGGCAACGGTCAGCAGCGCGGGCACGATCATGACGAGCATGATCAGTCGCCAATCCCCCACTCCCAGCAACCATGCGGAGACGAAGGCGCACAGTGAGGCGCCGATGGGCCACCACCCGTCCATCGCGGTGAGAACTCGGCCTCTGTGCTTTTTGGGGGTGAATTCGCCGACGAGGGCGTAGTCGACGGGGATGCAACCGCCGAGCCCGAATCCGGCGAGGAATCGGAAGAGGATGAACCAGCTGAATGCCGGAGAGAATGCACCTGCGACGGTGAAGACTGAGAACACCAGCAGAGTGAGGGTGAATGCCTTCTTCCGGCCGATCACATCGGCGATGCCGCCCCAGATGAAGGCGCCCAAGGCCATGCCGATGAGGTTGGCAGTGGCGATCCAGGCGGCTTGGCCGACACTCAGGCTCCAATAGTCGCTGAGCAGCGGGATGAGGAACCCATTGAGGGCGACGTCCCAGGCGTCGAACATGAATCCCAAGCCGCCGATGATGAAGATGGCACCTTGGGTTCTCCATCGCCAGGGAAGGTTGGCGACGACTTCGGAGGCGGTCGGCGTTGTCGCCGAGGTTGCAGTAGACACGAGGCCACAATACCTCTTTAACTCATTTGTGAGTAAAATTGCCCGCGACTCGTCTAAGCGCTCCGTGCCGCCCGGTGGAACATGTCTAGATGAAGTACGCCTATTGGACCAGGCGCGCCGAGCCCCAGGTCGAAACTCCTGAGACTGTCATGGCACATGCCTGAGACTGTCATGGCACACGAAGAGGGTCGGGTGCCGCGATCGAAATCGCAGCACCCGACCCTCTCAACGCGGGGCAAACTGAACCGCCGCGCACGCCTCAGTGCTCGAGCCAACGCAGCCTTCAGCGCCCAAATATCAGACCTCAGGCCAGGCGAACCATCCAGTTGTTCTTGTCCTCGGTCCGGCCGTACTGGATGTCGAGCAGCGTCTTGCGGAACTCCATGGTCTTCGCACCCGGCTCAGCGCCGTGATCGATGGTGAAGTCGTTGCTGACGACCCGACCGATCGGTGTGACGACCGCGGCGGTGCCACAGGCGAAGGCCTCGACGATGTCGCCGTTGGCAGCGCCCTCGCGCCATTCATCGATGGTGACCTTCCGCTCTTCGGGCTCGAGACCCAGCTGAGGGGCGAGATCGAGCAGCGAACGGCGGGTCACACCATCGAGGATCGAATCGCCGAGTTCCGGAGTGACCAGACGACCATCCTTGGTCACGAGCATGAGGTTCATGCCGCCGAGCTCGTCGATGTACTTGCCCTCTGCAGCATCGGTGAACAGCACCTGCTGGCACCCCTGAGCTGCGGCTTCGTTCTGCGCGGCCAGTGAGCTGGCGTAGTTTCCGCCGCACTTGGCGAATCCAGTGCCGCCGGCACCTGCACGGTTGAAGTTCTGCGATAGCCAGATCGAGACGGGCTCGATGCCGCCGGAGAAGTAGGGCCCGGCCGGGCAGGAGATGACGTAGTAGTCCACTTCATGACTGGAGCGCACACCGAGGAAGCGCTCGGTGGCGATCATGAACGGACGCAGGTAGAGGCTCGACTCGTCGGCCTCGGATTCGGGAGTCGGGACCCACTGCTGATCGAGGGCGACGAGGGCCTTGAGCGACTCGATGAAGTCCTCTTCCGGCAGCTGCGGCAGTGCAAGCCGTTCGGCGGACTTGTTGATGCGAGCGGCATTCCGATCGGGACGGAAGGTCCAGACCGAACCGTCAGCGTGGCGGTAGGCCTTGAGACCTTCGAAGATCTCCTGCGCATAGTGGAACACAGCCGCCGCAGGATCGAGCTGCAACGACGCGTATGGCTGCACCTGGTGTGCGTGCCAGCCATCGTCCAGGGTGTAGCGGACGTGGGCCATGTGGTCGGTGAAGTACAACCCGAATCCGGGGTCCTTCTTGATGTTCTCGCGCACCAGCTCGGGTTGCGGCTGGATGTTTTTGAGAACGGCAAACTTAGTCATAAGAACTCTTTTCTCATTTGTGATGAGTGACACTGTCAGGGTAGTCCATCACCCCGGTGCGCGTCGCACCGGGGTGATGGTGATCCAGGCCGCAGCAGCGGGTGAAACCAGACAGGAAGCTCAGCCCAGGCGAGCCGCGATCGCGTCGCCCACCTCGGCGGTGGAGCGCTTGGTTCCGTCCCGATCGGCCAGATCGGCTTCGACAGCTGTCTCAATCGACTTCGCGACGACGTCGAGCCCCAGGTGTGAGGCCATGAGCGCACCGGAGAGGATCGACGCGGTCGGGTCGGCGATCTGCTGCCCGGCGATGTCCGGCGCGGAGCCGTGAATCGGCTCGAACAGGCTCGGTGCTGTGCCTTCGACATTGAGATTGCCCGAGGCAGCCAGGCCGATGCCGCCGGTGACCGCGGCCGCGAGGTCGGTGAGGATGTCACCGAAGAGGTTGTCGGTGACGATCACGTCGTAGCGACTCGGGTCGGTGACCATGTAGATGGTGCACGCATCGGTGTGCTCGTAGTTGAACGTCACCTCGGGGTATTCGGCGCCGACCTTCTCTACGACGCGACGCCACAGGTGACCGGCGTGGACCATGACGTTGTGCTTGTGCACGTAGGTGAGCTTCTTGTTGCGGGCCTGCGCGCGCTCGAAGGCGTCGCGGACTGCCCGCTCCACGCCGTACCAGGTATTGACCGAGACCTCGGTGGCGACCTCATAGGGGGTGTCCGTCCGGACGGAGCCGCCCATGCCGGTGTAGGAGCCTTCGGTGCCCTCGCGGACGACGACGAAGTCGATCTCACCCGGGTTCGCCAGCGGGCTCGTGACACCGGAGAAGAGCTTCGAGGGGCGCAGGTTGACTGCGTGGCTCAGCCCGAAGCGCATCTTGAGGATCACACCGCGTTCGAGCACGCCCGAGGGCACGCTCGGATCACCGCAGGCACCGAAGAAGATGGCATCGTGCTTGCGCAGTGATTCGAGCTCTTCGTCGGTGATCGTCTCGCCGGTCTCGTGCCAGCGGCTGGCGCCGACATCGTAGTCTGTGAGATCGAGTTCGACCGGCTCTCCGGACACCTCGATCGCACGTTTGAGCACCTTGAGACCTTCGGGGACGACCTCGTTGCCGATTCCGTCGCCGGGCATGACCGCAATTGAAAACTTCATGGTCTCAGGTTAGAACTCATCTCACCATGCAACTAGGTTGTCCTACTATTCGGACAGCTTTGGGCGCTCGGTGCCAGCAAATCCCGTCATCCACAATTTCATGTCTCAAACTTCGTTCCCGACTACAATTTCCCGTCCCGAACGCCGAAGATGGGAGGAACAACCCCAGCGAAACAAACCCCAGAGAAAGTCGATCATTGACAGAGACGATCCGCAACGCCCGAGCCGCCGCCCTCCCCGCCAAGCTCTCCCGATCCTGGCTGCTGGTCAACGCCGCCAAAGAGGAGATCTTCACCGAGGCGCAGATCTCCGAATCGGATTCCGTCATCTTCGACCTTGAGGCCTCGGTCTCCGACGACAAGAAGATCGCCGCCCGTGACAACGTCGTGCGTGCCCTGGAAGGCGGCATGTCCGCCTGGGTGCGCATCAACAAGATGGACTCGGAATTCTGGGATGACGACCTCGCCGCCATCGCCATGCTGCCCGGACTGCGCGGCGTGATGCTGCCGGAGACCGAACGCCCCGAACAGGTCTCCTACACCGCGATGCGTGCGAAGGCGGGACTGCCGGTCATCGCCCTGCTCGAATCCGCCATGGGCGTGGAGAACGCAACCAAGATCGCCGAGGCACCCGGCACCTTCCGCCTGGCCTTCGGAACGAACGACTTCCGCAAGGACACCGGCTTCTCCGGTGACCCGATGGCGCTGGCCTACGCTCGCTCGCGCCTGACCATCGCCTCGCGCATGGGCGGGCTGCCCGGCGCGATCGACGGCCCATCCGCGGCGACCGCCAGCGATGAGCAGGTCCGCAACGACGCCGAGGTGACCCACATGATGGGCATGACCGGAAAGCTCGTGCTCAACGTCGATCAAGTCGTAGCGCTCAACGAATCGATGAGCCCGAGCGAGGATGAGCGCGATTGGGCTCGACAGCTCCTCGAAGCCGCTGAGGGCGGATCCGAGATCACGGACGGTTCGTACCTCCCCCGCCTGGCACGCGCAAAGAAGATCGCATCTCTGGCATCGACCTACGGTCTCTGGAACGCCTGAGTCCTCGGACGTGTCGGTCCGTCAGCCTTCGTGGATCCTCTGGTCGACCCTGCCTGCGATTCTCCTGGTCATGGCCTTCGGGCTGTGGCTGAGAGGCAATGTCTCCGGCCCTACAACGGTCGACCAGGACTGGCTCAACCTCGTCGGACTCGATCCCGACACCGTCCCGTACTGGATAGCGGTCACCCTCGCCGAGGTGGGTGGGGGCACGGGTGTCGTGATCTGCACGGGAGTGCTGGGTGCGGTCTTCGTCCTCCTGCGACAGTTCCGTTCCGCTGGCGTCCTCGTGACCACCATGCTCCTGGGAATTGCTCTGTCCGAGCTGCTCAAGGCCGTGGTGACCCGAGTCCGTCCCAGTGAGCAGCTCTACGATTCCCTGGGCTATTCGTACCCGTCGGGCCATTCCATGGGTGCTGCCGCCCTGGCCCTGGGACTGGCCTTCATCGCCTCACGGGCGCATATGCTGCGCCTGGCCGAGGTGGGCGCAGTCGCCCCATTGGCACTGCCGCCGGAGAGCACGAACGAGGTCGAGTCGGCTCCGACCGAGATCACTCCCCCACTCGAGCCCGTCGTCCTGCGGTTCCACTGGTCGATGCTCCTTGCCGCTGCCTGGATCCTGCTGATGATGTGGTCGCGGACCGCACTGCAGGTGCACTGGCTCTCCGACACGATCGCCGGTGCCCTCATCGGCATCTCAGCTGCGGTGCTCGCCGACGCACTCTGGACCTCGCTGACGATGAGGACCCGCTCACCTCGTCATGAGAGGTGAACGGGTCCCGTTCGATCTGCCGTTTCCGGTGACGGTGGAGGTCAGTCCTCGCTCAGTGAGACTCCGCTGAAGGCGGAGGCATTGACGGCTCCGGCCACGGCCTTGACGACTTCCTCGGAGACCGCCGAGTCGACGGCGAGAACCGAGAGCGCATCGTTGTCGGTTGCCGAAGGTGAGACCTGCATGCCGGCGATGTTGATCTCGTTGGCACCCAGTGCCTGGCCCAGCTGCCCGATGATTCCGGGGCGATCTTCGTAGCGGAAGATGAGCAGGTTGTCGGTGAGTTCGATCTCGAGGTCGAAGCCGTTGACCTCGGTGAGCTTCTGCACGAGCTTCGGTCCGGTCACGGTGCCCGAGACGGAGATCCGCTGCCCTTCGCTCGTCGTCGCGGTCAGCCGCGTGACATTGCGGAAGGATTCGCAGTAGGGATCGGTGACGAGTTCGACGCCGATTCCGCGCTCCTCGGCCAGGAGCGGTGCATTGACGTAGGAGACCTGATCGGACACGACGTCCTTGAACAGACCCTTGAGAGCGGAGAGCTTGAGAACGGACACGTCCTTGTCAGCGATCTCGCCGTTGACCTCGACCTTGAAGTGGGTCACCGAGGAGTTGGCCAACGAGTTGACCACGCGGCCCAGCCGTTCGGCCAGGGGAATGCCCGGGCGTACGTCCTCGTGGATGGCTCCTCCGGCGACGTTGACAGCGTCGGGGACGAGTTCACCGGCGAGTGCCTTGCGCACGGACTTGGCCACGGCCACGCCGGCCTTCTCCTGTGCTTCAGCTGTCGATGCGCCGAGGTGGGGCGTGACGTTGACGGCGTCGAGGTCCATGAGCGCCGAGTGCTCGGGTGGTTCCGTGCTCCACACGTCGATGCCTGCACCGCCGACCTCACCTGCTGCGACAGCCTCGGCGAGGGCGTCCTCGTCGATGATGCCGCCGCGGGCGACGTTGATGAACCGGGCGCCGGACTTGGCGGCCTTGAATTCCTCGGTGCTGATCATGCCGATCGTCTCAGGCGTCTTGGGCATGTGGACGGTCACGAAGTCGGACACGGCCAGCAGTCCGGGCAGGTCGACGACCTCGACGCCCATCTGCGCGGCGCGTGCCTGCGTGATGTAGGGGTCATAGCCGACCAGTCGCATGCCGAAGGCCTTGGCACGCTCGGCGACGAGGCCGCCGATGCGGCCGAGTCCCACGATGCCCAGAGTCTTCTCGTAGAGTTCCACGCCGGTGTACTTCGAGCGCTTCCACTCCCCCGCCTTGAGCGAGGTGTTGCCGGCGCCGAAGTAGCGTGCGGAGGCCAGAATGTGTGCCATGGTGAGCTCGGCCGCGGAGATGATGTTCGAGGTCGGAGCGTTGACGACCATGACGCCCGCCGAGGTGGCAGCTGGGACGTCGACATTGTCGAGTCCGACGCCGGCACGGGCGATGACCTGGAGCTTCTTCGCCGCGGTGATTGCCTCGGCGTCGACCTGGGTCGCGGAGCGGACGAGGATCGCGTCGACATCGACGATGTCGTTGAGGAGCTGGGAGCGGTCAGCACCTTCGGTGTGACGGATCTCGAAGTCTCCTCCGAGGGCATCGATGGTTGCCGGTGACAGATTTTCGGCGATGAGCACGATGGGCTTGGGCACTGAGTTCCTCCTGTTGCGTCCGGGACGCGTCCATCTTATGAGACTTTGTGAATGCATTCACAAAGTCTCAAATTATGGGAAGTGAGTCTCGACTCACTCAGGCGAGTGCATCAGCCGTGTCACTCAGGCGAGTGCCTCAGAACCCGTTGGGCGAATACGGCATCCGGCCCAGGTTGAACATCGAACTCGCGCGCACGGCCGCACCCGGCACATTTTCGTCGATGCGTCCTGCGCGGGCGAGGATCACCGGATCGGCGCCACCGAAGTAGAGGGACCCGAGTTCTGCGATGCCGAGACTCAGGTCGGCAGGGGTCGAATCGGGGGCGGTCTCGACGACGGCGTTCTCTCCGTCCGAGGTGATCGTGTAGCGACCACCAGCCAGATCGAGGGAGTCGTCGATCTCGAGGACCAGTGTGCCCGGCACATACCAGGGACGAGCCTCAAGGGCGGCTTTGACGTCGAGGATCCGCATCCAGATGTTGTCCTCTGTGGACACGGTCCGGACTCGGCGGGAGTCGGTGAGCAGCCACGGCAGCGGTGAGTCCTCGGCAGACTCTCCGAAGGTCACCCTCGTCGTCAGGTCGATGGCGGCCAGGAATGACCACAGCGAGGCGTAGGCGGCATCGGTGACCGCGACGAAGTCGATGAGTTCGATCGTCGGCGGATTCTTCGACCAGCCGGCGAACTTATAGGACACGTAGCCGTCGGCTTCACCCTGCTCGTCGAAGTGCAGGGCGGCACGCACACCACGATCGGCCTCGCCGGTGTCCGTGTTCAGGTCTCCGGTGGCGCGCTCGATGTAGGTCTGCTGGCGTTCCATGGCACCGGGTGAGGTGCGCATGAACTCTCCGTAGATCTTCGGTGCCAGCTCGCGCAGTTCGCTGGGCAGGCACATCTCGACCCGGCGGTCGGGTTCGTGGACCATCTTGAACCCCGGTGAGGTGTCGACCTCGATGGAGTGTGCCCAGGTCGCAACCCCGAATCCGAAGCGGGAGTAGATTCCGCCTTCGGTCGCTGTGAGTGCGGCGAAGGGGTATCCGGCGGCCTTCGCCTCGGCGAGGTCGGTCGTCATCAGCGAGCGCAGCAGGCCACGTCGGCGATGGGTGGGCCGCACCGTCACCCAGGTGATCAGGTGGCCGGGCACCAGACGTCCGCCGCCCACGTTGACCAGCTTCTCGAACCACGCAAACGTCGCCACGGGGACGCTGGCGTCGAGAGCGTGCTCGTATTCCTGCTTCGCGTAGACGGCGGTGAGATTCCGCCCGTCGGCGATGGCTCGCTCGACGCGATTCTTCAGCGCATCATCGGTCGACCGTGCGTCATGGAATCCCACGCTCGTCGACGCGAAGTAGCCCTGAGTGCGCTCATCAGGGGCTCCGGTCGACTCGTCGAAGGCTGGCTTGAAGTTTTCGAATCTGTAGTTCGTCACGATCCCAAGAGTAATTCACATCACCGCAGATGCGACTCATGCATGAGCGGAAATAGTCGCCTCGCACCGGGCGCAGATACGACGATGCCCCGGAGGCCAAGCGGCTTCCGGGGCATCGAGGTAAGACGATCAGCGAGCGGCAGTGCCCTCGGTGTAGTCGTCATCGGAGTCCTTGAGCCATGCGAACATCTTGCGCAGTTCGCGGCCGGTGGTCTCGATCGGGTGCGTCTCTTCCTTCGAACGCAGCTCCTTGAACTCAGCCGCACCGTTCTTCTGGTCGTTCATGAAGCGCTCGGCGAACTTGCCGTTCTGGATGTCGGCGAGGACGGCTTCCATGTTCTTCTTCACGTCAGGGGTGATGACGCGAGGACCGGAGACGTAGTCGCCGTACTCAGCGGTGTCGGAGATCGACCAGCGCTGCTTGGCGATTCCGCCCTCGACCATGAGGTCGACGATGAGCTTGAGCTCGTGGAGGACCTCGAAGTAGGCGATCTCCGGCTGGTAGCCGGCCTCGGTGAGGACCTCGAAGCCGTACTGCACCAGGTGGGAGGTGCCACCGCAGAGAACGGTCTGCTCGCCGAAGAGATCCGACTCGGTCTCCTCGGTGAAGGTGGTCTTGATGCCGCCGGCGCGCAGTCCGCCGATGCCCTTGGCGTAGGACAGGACGAGGTCCCAGGCCTTGCCTGAAGCGTCGGCTTCGACGGCGACGAGCACGGGGACGCCGCGACCGTCGACGTACTCGCGACGCACAACGTGGCCCGGTCCCTTGGGTGCGACCATGATGACGTCGACGCCCTCGGGAGGCTGGATGTAGTCGAAGCGGATGTTGAAGCCGTGAGCGAAGAGCAGCGCATTGCCGGGCTTGAGGTTCGGGGCGATCTCAGCGTTGTAGATCTCAGCCTGGACCTGGTCCGGGGCGAGGATCACGACGAGGTCGGCCCACTCGGAGACCTCGGCCGGGGTGCCGACTTCGAGGCCCTCTGCTGCCGCTTTGTCGCGGCTGGCGGAGCCTTCCTTGAGGCCGATGCGGACCTCGACGCCGGAATCGCGCAGGCTCAGTGCGTGTGCGTGTCCCTGGCTGCCGTAGCCGACGACGGCAACCTTCGTGCCCTGGATGACGGACAAGTCTGCATTGTCGTCGTAATAGCGTTCTGCTGCCATAGTTCTCTTGCTCCTTCAGAGGTTTGGGGTACTCCCCCATTGTTTCACAGTTCGGTACTGCTGTTCACTTATTGAGATGGTTGACGTTCCACGAAGTGGAACGAGAAGGCCTCAGCCGCGCAGGGTTCAGGTGCGCAGCATCGCCAGGCTTCAGCTGCGCAGGGCGCGGTCGGTGATCGACTTCGAGCCGCGCCCGATGGCCACGGTGCCCGATTGGACGATCTCTTTGATCCCGAAGGGTTCGAGGACCTCGCGCAGGGCCTCGACCTTGCCCAGTTCTCCGGTGGCCTCGACGCTGACGGAGTCGGGTCCCACGTCGACGATCTTGGCGCGGAACATCTCCACGGCCGCCGCAACCTGCGGGCGGGTGGTGGCGTTGGCCTTGACCTTGTAGATGATGTGGGCCCGCCGCACAGAGGTCGCTGGTTCGAGTTCGACGATCTTGATGACGTTGACCAGCTTGTTGAGCTGCTTTGTCACCTGCTCCAGCGGCACGTCCTTGACGTCGACGACGACCGTGATGCGCGAGAGCTCATCGTGTTCGGTGACACCGACGGCGAGGCTGTGGATGTTGAAGCCGCGGCGGGCGATGAGGCCGGTGAAGCGGGTCAGCACGCCCGGCTTGTTCTCGACCAGGACTGAGAGTGTGTGCCGGTTGTTCATTCCAGGCCTCCTTCGATCTGTGCCACGGAGCGAACTGTGCCGTCTTCTTCGGTACCGGCTTCTGCGATCTGGCTCTCAGCCTGCTCGTCGCCTTCGCCGTCGAACTCGGGGCGAATACCGCGGGCGTATTCGATCTCATCGTTGGATACACCGGCGGCGACCATCGGCCACACCATGGCATCCGGCGGGACCGTGAAGTCGAGGACGACGGGACGGTCACTGGTCTCCAGCGCCGTCTTGATCGCAGCATCGACATCGTCATTGCTGTCTACGCGCAGGGCCAGGCAGCCGTAGGCCTCGGCGAGTTTGACGAAGTCGGGGATCCGGATCGTCTCATGTCCGGTGTTGAGATCGGTGTTGGAGTACCGGCCGTCATAGAACAGGGTCTGCCACTGGCGAACCATGCCCAAAGACGAGTTGTTGATGATCGCAACCTTGATCGGGATGTCGTTGAGCGCGCAGGTCGCGAGCTCCTGGTTGGTCATCTGGAAGCATCCGTCTCCGTCGATGGCCCACACGACACGGTCGGGTTCGGCGACCTTCGCGCCCATCGCGGCAGGCACCGAGTAGCCCATGGTGCCCAGGCCCCCGGAGTTCAGCCAGGACTTGGGGCGTTCGAACTCGACGAACTGGGCGGCCCACATCTGGTGCTGACCCACGCCGGCGGCGTAGACGGCCTCGGGTCCGGTCAGCGCCGAGATCCGCGAGATCACATACTGGGGATCGCAGAGTTCGTCCTGAGTGGAGTAGCCCAGCGGGTAGGTCGTCTTGAGACGGTTGAGGAAGCGCCACCAGGGTTCGCGCTGACGTTCGAGCGCCTTGGGGAACTTGCTGCGCAGTTCGCTGAGCATCTCCGCAAGTACCTCGCGGGCGTCTCCGACGATGGCGACGTCGACGTCACGGTTCTTCCCGATCTCCGCCGGGTCGATGTCGGCGTGGATGACCTGCGCGTTCGGTGCGAAGGAGTCGAGGTTGCCGGTGACTCGGTCATCGAATCTGGCACCGATGGTGATGAGGAGGTCGGCCTTCTGGAAGGCGGTCACGGCGGGCACACTGCCGTGCATTCCCGGCATTCCGAGGTGGAGCTGGTGCGAGTCGGGGAACGCGCCGCGGGCCATCAGAGTGGTGGCCACGGGAATGTTGGTCGCCTCGGCGAGTTTGAGCAGTTCCTTGTCGGCCTGCGAACGGATGACTCCGCCGCCGATGTAGAACACGGGGCGCTGGGCCTCCGAGATGAGCCGGACGGCCTCGCGAATCTGCTTCGCATGCGGCTTGAGGATGGGACGGTAGCCGGGCAGCTGCGGCTCACCGGGCCAGACGAAGGGCGCGGTGCCCGTCTGTGCGTCCTTGGTGACGTCGACGAGGACCGGGCCCGGCCGGCCGGTGGTCGCGATGTGGTGGGCATTGAGAATCGCCGAGGGGATGTCCTCGGCCTTGGTGACGAGGAAGCTGTGCTTGGTCACAGGCATCGTCATTCCCACGATGTCGGCTTCCTGGAAGGCATCGGTGCCCAGCAGCTTCGAGCTCTGCTGGCCGGTGATGGCCAGGACGGGCACGGAGTCCATATGGGCGTCGGCGAGCGCCGTGATGAGGTTGGTTGCTCCCGGGCCCGAGGTTGCGATGCACACGCCCAGCTTGCCCGAGGCGGCGGCATAGCCTTCGGCCGCGTGTCCGGCACCCTGCTCGTGGCGAACGAGGATGTGGCGGATCTTGTCGGTCTCGAACAGGGGGTCGTAGGTCGGAAGGATGGTGCCGCCGGGAAGGCCGAAGACCGTCTCGACCTCGAGGAGCTCGAGGCTGCGGACGATTGCCTGCGCTCCGGTGAGGACCTCTGGGGTCGAGTTGCGTCGAATGCTTGACGGGGTCGCGGTGACCGGGGCTGCGCTGGGCGCGGTGCCAGTTCCCGCTGACTGGGCCGAGGGCGTGGCTGCCATCGTTTCGTATCCTTCCTAGTGATCCATCTTGTCTCCGCATGAAAAAAGCCCCTCCGGTTTCGGTAGGGGCGCGCGGAACATGTCGTGTTGACAGGCTACGGAAGATCCGCGCGCTGGGTAATAACGACGACAAGAAGGTGAGTCATGGCTCAATAGTTCACCTCCGGCGATAAGGGTGTCAAACGTCGCAATGGATCGTCTCGCAGAATGGGACATTTGTGGACTGAAGGATGAGACCCTGCAAACGTACCCGCGGCTGCACCACAGGGAAGAAGGAAAGCCCGATTGCGCGAACCATAGACTCCGACACGCGCTCCGACTAGGCTCTTGAAGGTGCGTCCCCTCTTACGTTTCTGGCCCGATCTGCGCTCTCGAATCGGCGTGTACATCGCAGTACTCGTGCTCACACTCCTGGCCAACGGCATCCAGCTGATCATCCCCCTGATCACCGGTCACATCATCGACGGCCCCATCGCCCACCGTGATCTGTCGGGCCTGTGGCTGCCCGTGCTCGGCGTCCTTCTCATCGGCATCGCCGAGGCGGTGGCGCTGTGGGCACGGCGCATGCTCGTTGCCCCGGTCGTCGCCCAGTGGGAGATCACCTGGCGTTCACGTCTCTTCGACCGACTGCAGTACACCTCGGTGGCCATCCACGACTCGTGGGAGTCCGGGCAGCTGCTCTCGCGCGCGATCAATGACCTGTCCCAGCTGCGCCGGTTCTTCGCCTTCGGTATCCCCTTCCTCGTGACCACTCCGCTGATCATCATCATCGGCACCATCATCCTCACCTTCCTCCAACCGGTCTTCGGACTCATCATGCTGATCATGGCCGTACCGACGATTGCCACGGTGACGGTCTTCGAGAAGAGGTACCGCGAGGCCTCTCGACGCTCCCAGGACACGGTCGGTGAGATCACCACCGAGGTTGAGGAGTCGATTCAGGGGATCCGGATCCTCAAATCCTTCGGCCGCTCGCCCTGGGCCGCGCAGCGCTTCTCCCTGCTGTCGCGGAAGTTCCAGGGTCTCGAGGTGCGCAAGGCGAAGCTCGACTCCTGGTTCTGGAGCGTGCTCATCCTCCTGCCCACGCTTGCCCAGGCAGCCATCGTGGCCGTCGGCACGTGGGGCGTCGTGCAGGGGTGGACGACGATCGGCACCGTGGTTGCGGGAGTGACCATCTCCATGGTGATGCGGATGCCCATCGAGATGCTCGGCTTCCTCCTCGCAGATGCCCTCATGGCCTTGACAGCCGCGGCCAGGTACTGGGAGGTCATTGACATCAGGCACGACATCACCGACTCCGACGGCCAGATCGCCGATGCCCCAGATGTGCGTCGCTATCAGGGCGAACTCGATTTCGAGGACGTCGACTTCCATTTCGCCGACACCGACCGCGAGACCCTGAAGAAACTCAACCTCCACATCGCTCCGGGCCAGACCCTGGCCATCGTCGGAGCCACGGGCTCGGGCAAGACGACCCTGGCTTCTCTGGTCCCGCGACTGCAGGACGTCACCGGCGGATCGGTGCGGATCGATGGCACCGATATTCGCGATCTGCCCGTCAACGAGGTGCGCAACCTCGTCTCCGTGTCCTTCGAAGACCCCATCCTGTTCTCCACCTCGGTGGCCGAAAACGTGAGCATGGGAGCAACCGGGGTCGATGATGCCGACATCTGGCAGGCCCTGGAGATCACGGCCGCGAAGGACTTCGTCGAACGACTGCCGGAGGGCTTGGACACCCAGGTCGGCGAGCAGGGACTCTCGCTGTCCGGTGGGCAGCGACAGCGGCTGGCACTGGCCCGCGCTGTGATCGGCGCTCCCCGCATCCTCGTCCTCGATGACCCACTCTCCGCAGTCGACGTCGATACGGAGGATCGGGTGCAACGGTCGCTGCGGGAGATCCTGCCCGATTCGACGACGCTGATCATCGCCCACCGCCCGTCCACCTCGGCGCTGGCTGATGCTGTTGCCGTCCTCGACGAGGGCCGCATCGTCGCACTGGGCACCCACGATGAGCTGCTGGGATCCTCCCCGCTGTACCGCGAACTCATGGGCGCATCCGCAGCGAGCGAGCATGCAGCGAGCGACGGAGGCAGCCGATGAGCATTCCCCGCCTCAATGAGGACGAGGTCGAGCAGCTTCCACCGGACATCGCGAAGAAGGCCCGCGCGCTGCTGCTGTCCCTGGTCCGTCCGCATCTGCCGATGGCGATCTTCCTGCTCGTCATCGTCGTGCTCA
Source organism: Brevibacterium zhoupengii (assembly GCF_021117425.1). Taxonomy (NCBI): domain Bacteria; kingdom Bacillati; phylum Actinomycetota; class Actinomycetes; order Micrococcales; family Brevibacteriaceae; genus Brevibacterium; species Brevibacterium zhoupengii. The sequence continues at coordinate 3,026,419 of NZ_CP088298.1, forward strand.
CGGCGCTCTTCCTCGTCATCGGTCCGATCTTCATCGCCGATGCTCTCGACAACGGTGTGCCGAAGGCTGTCGAAGGCGATCCGGAGCCTCTGATTCGGGCAGTCTCAGCCTTCGTCATCTCAGCGATCGCCTCGGCAGTGCTCGCCTTCACCTCGACGAGGCTGGTCGGCATCACTGCGCAGAAGGTCGTCTACAGTCTGCGCGAACGGCTGTTCAAGCACATCCAACGCCTCGATCTGGGCTATCACGAGCGCTCGACCTCGGGCCGGCTGGTGTCGCGGCAGACCTCGGACATGGAGTCGGTGCAGCAGTTCCTCTCCTACTCGCTCTTCGATACGGCGCTGGCGCTGTTCGAGATGACGTTCATCGCGGTGACGCTCATCGTCCTCGACGTGCCTCTGGCCGTTGTGGTCTTTCTCGGCTTCATCCCGCTCTTCTTCATCACGAAGTCCGCGCACACTTCGCAGCGCAGCGCCTACCGTCGGACGCGGACCTCGATCGCGAAGGTCATCGTCCACTTCGTTGAGACCATGGGCGGGATCCGCGCGGTGCAGGCCTACCGTCGGCAGCCTGACCGACGCGGCACGCTCAAAGACGAGGACACCCAGTACCGCGACGCCAACACCGATGCTCTGCGCGGAGTCGCCTGGTTCGCCGGCTGGACGCGGCTGGTCGGCAATGTCACCCAGACCGTGATCATCATCGTCGGTGCCTGGCTCGTCATCGAAGACTGGACACAGATCGGCGTGCTCGCGGCGTTCATCCTCTATCTGCGTCGCTTCTACGGTCCGCTCGATGAACTGGTTCAGTCCTTCAATCTCTACCAGTCCGCCTCGGCCGCACTGGAGAAGATGGCCGCCGTCCTCGACACCGACCCCGAGGTGGTCGCACCGGCGAGTCCCAAACAGTTGCCCGTGCACAGTTCCGACCGGAGCTCGGGCACCACCTCGGCGACGGAGGACCTGCCTGACAAACCCAGCGGCCGCTCGATCGACCTCAATCATGTCCGCTTCTCCTACGGCGACGGCCCCGATGTCCTCCCCCGGTTCGACCTGCGCATCCCCGCGGGCCAGATCGTGGCGCTCGTCGGGGCGACCGGCGCGGGCAAATCGACCCTGGTCAAACTGGTCACACGGTTCTACGATCCCAGCGAAGGTCGCATCACCATCGACGAGGTGGACCTGCGTGACCTCGACGATGCCGAGCTGCGTCAGAGCGTGGTCATGGTCACCCAGGAGTCGTTCCTGTTCGCGGGCACGATCGCCGACAATATCCGGATCGGCAACCCCGATGCCGGTGATGACGACGTCGTCGCCGCGGCCACGGCCGTCGGCTTGGATCCCTACATCCGGCGACTGCCAGAGGGCTATGAGACCGATGTGAAGAAGCGCGGCGGTCGGCTGAGTTCGGGACAGCGTCAGCTCGTGTCATTTGCCCGCGTGTTTCTGGCCGACCCGGACATCGTCGTCCTCGACGAGGCGACCGCCCACCTCGACATCCCGTCCGAACGCCTGGTCCAGAAGGCACTGGCGACGGTGCTCGAGGGACGCACCGCGATCATCATCGCCCACCGGCTCTCGACTGTGGAGATCGCTGACCGCGTTCTCGTCATGGACTCCGGTCGGATCATCGAAGACGGCACACCGGATGAGCTGATCTCAGGGGCGGGCAAGTTCGCGCAGCTGCACAAGGCGTGGCGGGACTCGCTGGTGTAGGGCTGCGGGCCAGCCAACCCTGCCTCATTCGATATCAGCTCGGTGAACCGACACCAGCTAGGCGCATGGACCTGGCTACTGTCAGTTCACCGAGCTGATGGCCGGACCGATTGCGGCTCAGCCCGCCATATTCCGTGGAGTTCGTGCCCGCACGAGCCTTTCGATGTCGACGAACGCCTGCCGATGCCACAGGTCTTTCCAATAGACACGGATTACGTGATAACCAAGTGCACGCAGACGCCGTTCGCGTTCACGCTCACGGTCGAACTCCTTGCGAAGGTCGCGACCATTGAGCGTGTACTTGGCTCGTCCGTCGAACTCGATGATCGTCTTCGACGGCCGATGGATGAAGTCGGTGCGCGCCACGAAGAACCCGTTCTCATCAAAGATCTCGAACTGCGGCTCGATATCGTCCAGGCCGACTTCATGGAGACGGATTGCGACGATAGATTCTCCCGGGGACTCGTGCCGGGCGTCTGCCAAGGCGAGTGCCGCAGCGACTCGATGGCAGTTCCGGGCCTCCTTGCAGGTTGCAATTACAGTGCGGAGTTCCTCCTTGGAGACCAGCTGTCTCCGCAGAGCATCGTCGAGCATCGGGATGCTGTCTTCGAGCTCGTAATCACGGGCGACGTCGATGAGCGTCCGAGGTTTCGAGGTCAGCATCATTCCGCCGAGAGACTCGACATGTACGGCGTCGAGCTCCCGCCTACGAACGATCAGCTGAGCGAACCGCGCACTGGAATTCGGCCGGATGACTTCCACACGAGAATGCGCAATCTGCACAACCTCGAGCTGCCACAGCAATGCAGCAGACAGATGAGAGAAGACATCGCTTGTCGTATGCGAACCCTTCGCTGTCTTCCTATTGATCTTGTCGGCACGAGCTCGGATCAGCACCTTCACCCTCTCGACGGCATCACGCTTGTCTCCCAGTCGCACGAGTTCCTCGGCATCCCCGTCTGCGAGAGTTGCCCAGATCTTTACATGCCGAGGATTCGCACACATGCCTGTGACAGCGAAGCGACCGCGCGCAACACGCTCGAGACAGCACCCGATCGCGGCACGAATGTCGCGGTCCGAGTAGCCGAGACGCATCAGATCCGTCGTCGCAAAGACTTGGTACATGGCATTATCATCTATCAAACGCCATCAAACAGCAATACTCTGCATGTGATGGTCTCAACGATCCCAGCCCGGCCAATCGACCTGTCGCTTATCAGCCCGGTCAACCGACATCAGCGCGGCCCATGCACCGGGTAGGTGTCGGTTCACCGGGCTGATGAGCCTCAACTGCCAGCCGACACGACAACGTATATTGTTTCTAAGCTGACTGTTCGACTCGACAAGGAGGACACCGATGGACGCGGAGAAGCGGAAAGAAATCGGTCCTGCGGCCGAAGCCGGCACCGAGGGCGCCCTGGAACTCAACGTTCAAGCCGGAACTGGAGCCGGTTCCACGAACGGGACAGAACCCGTCACAATATCCGAGGAGCGACGGATCATCGGCGATGCAATTGCTCGGGGACATCAAGTGACGAGATGGACCGCATTGATCATCGGCCTGCTGTTCATCGCTTCAGGATTATGGTTGGCGGGCGTCCTCGTCCTCGTTGTGACGGTTTTCGATCTGCCCCGTATCGCAACTGAGCGCTATGCCCGCAAGCGTGGGGCCCGGCTGGACGTTCCCTCCCTCGACGTAGTTGAGAAGGCTTCTCTGTCAGGCCTGCTGATCCCGGTCGTATTCTTCTCTGCAATCTGTGGGCTCATCGTCGTCGAAGCGAAGCTCGGGCATCCACTGCTGCCGTGGTCATGGAAGAACCCGCAATACCGGGAAGATGATCTGTACATGATTGTTCCTTTCGTCGTCGCCGGATTGGTTCCCACCATCGCCTGGTTCGTCCGACGCAGAAAACACAACCGGCATCACAAGGATGGCGTCAACCACTGATCAGCGGTACAAAGCGATAACTGCCATGCCGCGTGATGGTGACGTCTGAGTCAGCACCGAACTCGTCAAAGAGCACCCTGAGCATGACTCGGATCAGCCTTGCTCAGTCGCGGCGTGGGCCGCACGGCCAGCACAGTCGCGAACCAGGTCAATTGAGGATGAGCGGAACGAATCGGTAGCGTCCGTGCCGGGTGATGGTGATGTCTCGGTCGCCCGATCCGGAGCGCTCGACCCTGAGCATCTCACCCTGCACGGGAATGACCATGACCCCACCGATCTCCAACTGCGCGATGAGTTCAGCTGGCATGCTCTGGGCCCCGGCTGAGACGAGGATGCGGTCGAATGGACCGGCATCCGGGAGGCCGAGGACACCTGAGGTCGCAGCGACGATCTCGACATTGCCGAAGTCGACATCGTCCTGAGCGAGGCGCTCCAGTGCCGCCCGTGCGTGTGTGATGAGTTCAAGGTGACGCTCCACTCCAGCCACATGCCCGCGAGAGCCGACTAGGACGCCGAGGAGAGCGGTCGTCCATCCCGAGCCCGAGCCGAGGTCGAGCACACGGTCGCCAGGCTGCGGGTCAAGGAGTGCGAGCATGTCTGCCACCGTGCTCGGCTGCGAGTTCGTCTGCCCCTCGCCGATCTGCAGCGGCACATTGCTGGAAGCGAATTGTTGTTCTTCCTTTGGCAGAAACAGCTCACGAGGAACCTGGGCGAAGGCCTCGGCGAGTGAGTCAGCTTGTCGATCGGATGCCATGGAATCCTCCAATGCTGTGACTTCTACGCTACTCCCCCACCTGATGGCACTGCCGCCCACCGAGTATCGTTGACCCGTGACGAATACCGATCTCGAACGCGCGCAGACACTGATCACCTCGATTCCCGACTACCCGCAGCCGGGGGTGAACTTTCGCGATATCTCGCCACTCATCGCTGACGGTCCTGCACTTCGTGCCGTCACCGAGGCGCTCATCGCACCTTTCGAGGGACAGTTCGACATCGTCGGCGGCCTTGAAGCACGCGGCTTCCTCTTCGCCGGAACGATCGCGGCAATGACAGGAGTCGGCATTCTGCCCATCCGCAAGGCCGGCAAACTCCCCCGCCCAGCCGCAGCCGTTTCCTACTCACTCGAATACGGCACCGCGACGATCGAAGGTCCGGACGTGCTCAAGGAAGGCGAGCGTGTCCTGCTCGTCGACGACGTCCTTGCCACCGGCGGAACGCTGACTGCTGCGCAATCACTGGTCAAGGACCTCGGCGCCGAGGTGGTCGGCTCAGCCGTGGTCCTCGAACTCGTCGACCTCGGCGGTCGGACGCTCACCGGAGACGTGCACGCACTCTTCACCGGCTGAGGTCGGCTGCACCGACCCCAGTTGCGCACTCATCCCAGTTCGAGAAGTTGGTCCCCCGCACTCACAGCACCCTCGGCAGTCACTGTCAGCGACTCGGCCTCAGCCTCGAGCACGACGACCGGCACGACGAGAGATCGCCCTGAGTTGCGGGCAGGCTCGGTGTCCCAGGTGATGAGCCGATCTCCCGCGTTCACCGTCTGCCCCGCCTCGACGTGAAGGGTGAAGCCCTCCCCCTTCAGCTCGACGGTGTCGATACCCAGATGGACGAGCACCCCCTGATCGGACTCGGTGGCGATGACGAAGGCATGAGGCTTGAGTGAGCTGAGAGTGCCAGACACCGGAGCCACTGCCGTGACGGTCGACGAGCTCCCGGGATCGATCGCCGTTCCAGGGCCCACGAGCGCCTCGGCGAACACTGGGTCTGGAACATCTGCAAGTGGAATGACGGTGCCACTCACCGGTGAGGAGATCGTGCGCGTCATGATGGGTTTCCTGCCTTTCTTCGACGGGGTGCCAAGCGGCGGTGGGATGTGCCGACGGCATCTCGTGCCCGAGCCCCGCAGCGTTGGAATACAAGAGTGAAGAGAACATCGACGATGAAGAGCTGACCCGTTCGCGAACTCATCGCAGCCGAACGCATGCCCGATTCCCGGGCGGCGACGCCGATGAGAACATGGTCGGCCGAGGTCAGAGTGCTGCGCGGACGAACCGTCAGGGCCACGGTCGGCACCCCGGCTTCCCTGGCGGCAGCGAGAGGTTCGATGATGTCGGTGGTCTCTCCAGAGGCGGAGATGACGACCAGCAGCTCATCTGGTTCCATGAGCACGGTCAATGTCATCGCCATGTGACCTTCGGTGACGGCACGGGCGGTGAGACCGATCCGCTCCAGTTTCGTCGACAGATCCTCAGCGACGAGCCCCGAGGCTCCGATACCGGCGATGACGATCCGCCGTGCCGCGACGATCGCATCGGCTGTGGCTTCGAGTGCGGCGACGTCGAGGTTGGCCGCGGTATCGGCGAGCGCCTGCCGCTCCTCGGCCGCAAGCTTGGCCACGACCACGACGGGATCATCACCGACACTGATATCGGCAGGCAGCCCGCTGGGACGACTCACTTCCTCCTGCGCAGCAGCCGCGGCAAGCAGGGTGCGAAACTCCCGGTAGCCGCTGCAGCCGGCAGCCTGGGCGAGTCGGATCACCGAGGCCTCGGAAGCCTGAGAATGTGCGGCGAGCTGCTGGACTGTCATGGGCACTGCCAGCCGGGGATCGTCGAGGACCGTGCGTCCCACCGCCGCCGGACCGCGGCTGAGCGTGGGCACGAGGGAGCGCAGCCGGGCCAGCACCGAGGCGGAGGCTGCGGAGGTGATGGCCGTCGTTCCGGCCCTGCCCCGAACAGCGCCCACGTTACCTCCTGTGGAGGTTTCCTCCGCATCACTTCCCATAAATCGGAGTTTTGCACCTAGACTGACGATGTGTCAAAGATCACTATCAGGTTCCGACATCGAGGTCGGGGCGAGGAGACGACGTGAGGCTGCAGGGAACCGGCGTGAGCCACGGCTGCGCCCTGGGACCGGTCCACCGCGTGACGCGCACCGTCGACGAACCTTCCGTCGCCCCACGTCCGTCCGATTCCGAGACCGGACCCGAACTCGAGCGCTTCCACGCAGCTGCCGCGGCGGTCGCAGATTCCCAGGAAGCAGCAGCACGCACGGCGCAGTCCACTGCACGCGATGTACTCGAAGCGACGGCGGAGATGGCCGCCGATCCCGCGCTCCTGGCCATCGCGAACCGCCACATCCAAGACGGTCGGCTCACCGCCGAGCGCGCGACGTGGGAAGCCACCGGCGAACTGCGAGCACGCCTCGAGGCCGTCGGCGGATATCTCGGCGAACGGGCCGCGGACATCGATGACATCCGGGACCGGATCATCGCCGCCCTGCGCGGCGGCCCTCTCGGGATCACTCTGCCGACGACACCGTCGATCCTCGTCGGCGAGACTCTGTCGCCGACCGACACGGCTGGACTCGACCCTGACACCGTGCTGGCCATCGTCACGACCAACGGTGGAGCGCAGTCCCATTCGGCCATCCTCGCCCGTACCCTTGGCATACCCGCCGTAGTCGGAGCAGACGCCCACGTGGTCGACATCGACGACGGTACTCAACTCTTCGTCGACGGATCCACCGGAGTCCTCAGCGACGACCCCACCGAGGACGAGCGGGACCGGGCCGTGCAATTCTCCGCGGAGCGTTCCGCGGCACCGGTGCTGACCAGCCACGGCGAACTCGCCTGCGGAACGCGAATCCCCCTGCTGGCCAACGTCGGCTCTGCCACAGAGGCGAAGGCGGCCGCCGAGTCCGGCGCCGAGGGCATCGGGCTGCTGCGCACAGAATTTCTCTTCCTCGATCGCGAGGACGAACCCACCGTGGTCGAACAGACGGAGGTGTATGCGGAGATCTTCTCGCATTTCCCCGGCCTCCCGGTCACCGTCCGCACCCTCGACGCGGGTTCGGACAAGCCCATCCCGTTCATCTGGGGCAGCCGCGACGAACCCAATCCGGCACTGGGAATGCGGGGCTTTCGCACACATTCCTTCGCACCCGAAGTGCTGGAGCGCCAGATCGAAGCGATCGCGCGTGCGGCAAAGTCCGCCACCGCCGAGGTGAAGGTGATGGCTCCGATGATCACCACCCCGAAGGAGGCTGTCCGGTTCGCCGCCCTTGTCCGTGCCGCCGGGTTGGACTCCGCGGGCGTGATGATCGAAACCCCTGCCGCGGCACTGTGTGCCGAATCAGTTCTCGAGCCCGTCGCCTTCGCGAGCATCGGCACGAACGATCTGGCGCAGTACACACTCGCCTTCGACCGCGAGCTCAACGACTACGAGGAACTGCAGTCGGCACGGCAGCCTGCGATCCTCCGCCTCATCGACGCCGTCATTGTGGGCGCCCGGCGCGCTGACGATGGTGACGCTCGCGCCGGTGACGAGTCGAGGGCGGAGGCACGCGCAAACCCGCGTCCCGTGAGTGTCTGCGGGGAGGCCGCGGCCGATCCTGAACTTGCCGTCGTCCTCGTCGGTCTAGGGGTCTCGACCCTGTCGATGTCTGCGCCCGCCCTACCTCGAGTCGCCGCTCGCCTCGCCGAGGTCACCCTCGAACAGGCTCGGGAATCGGCCCTCCAGGCGCTCGACGGCACGCTCTGGACCGACGACGGCGCGAATGCGATGGCATCCGACATCGAGCCGGAGGCGGGCACCGGCACCGGCACCGGCACCGGCACCGAGGCGATTCGGCGCACGATACACGTCACGGCACCAACGGGCCTCCATGCTCGGCCGGCGGCTCTGCTCGCCCGAGCAGTGAAGGCACTCGACGCCGAGATCACCCTGCGTCGTCCCGGAAACGAAGCGACCGCCTCGGCGACCAGCGTCATGGACATCATGGGACTCGGCATCGATCCGGGACACGATGTCGAGGTCAGCGCGTCCGGACCGGATGCCGCCGCCGCGGTCGCAGCCGTGGAGGCGGCGGCCACCGGAGAGGCATGAGATGTCGTGGAACCAACTCCCCGAGTCAGTCGAGCAGATCCTCGATGTCGTCAACCAGATTGTCGGCCTCGGGACCGACGACGACCTGCACCGCATTCCCCTGGACGAGGACTCCGAAGGCTCCGGCACCCTTGAGGACGCGTTCGTCGACAAGGTCCCCGTCGCCGACCTCGACGCGCAACCGCGTGATGCACGCTTCGACCTCGTCGATGTTGTCCGCGCCGCCCAGTCCGGCGACGATCTGCTCCGCTTTGCTCATATCAGCTGCCTTGATCTCCCGCACCCGCGTACCGGTTCCGGGGTTGTGTTCTGCGATGTTCGTCACAAGTCTACGGCGACCAACGGACATTGCCGGAAGCACACGCTGCACCGACGATCCACCGTCGGCGCAGCAACTCCAGCACCGGGCGCATCTCGATTAGGAGGAATCCGATGAACACTGCATCCACCGATGATGCCCCGAGGAAGAAGAAGCGGTCGGTCCCCGGCTTTGCGCAGCTGCAGCGCGTAGGACGCTCCCTCATGCTGCCGATCGCGGTGCTCCCCGCCGCTGCACTGCTGCAGCGGTTCGGGCAACCGGACATGCTCGGCGCCGACGGTTTGGCCCAGTTCGCACCGTGGCTCCAACCGGTGGCCGACACACTCGCCGCGGCCGGTTCGGCACTGTTCGACAACCTGCCGCTCATCTTCGCCGTCGGCGTGGCGATCGGCTTCGCGAAGAAGGCCGACGGTTCCACAGCGCTGGCGGCCGTGGTCGGCTACATGGTCCTCGACGGAGTGCTCACGGCTCTGGCTCCCACCTTCGGATCCGACAGCGGCGACGGCGAGATGGTGATCAACTACGGTGTGCTCGGCGGCATCATCGTCGGCATCGTCACCGCGGTGCTCTATCAGCGCTACCACCGGATCAAGCTGCCCACCTACCTGGGGTTCTTCGGCGGCAGACGCTTCGTGCCTATTGTCACGGCGGTCGCGGCGATGCTCATCGCCGTCGTCATGGCCATCGTCTACCCAGTCTTCGATACGCTCATCAACAAGGGCGTGGGTGGCTTCCTCATGGAACACGGCTCGAACCCGGGCACGGGATTCGTCTTCGGCACGGTCAACCGCCTGCTCATTCCCTTCGGCCTGCACCACCTGCTCAACAACCTGCCGTGGTTCCAGCTCGGTTCGTGCACGAATGCCGCGGGCGATACGCTCCACGGCGACATCACCTGTTTCTACAGCGGAGTCGACGGAACAGCGGCCTGGACCGGATCCTTCATGACCGGGTTCTTCCCCATCATGATGTTCGCCCTGCCGGCCGCGGCTCTCGCGATCTACCGCACGGCCCATCCCAAGCGCCGCAAGGTCGTCGGCGGCATCATGCTCTCGGTGGCACTGACTGCCTTCATCACGGGAATCACCGAACCGCTTGAGTACGCCTTCGCCTACGTCGCATTCCCGCTCTACGCCGTCCACGCAGTCCTCACCGGCACTTCGTTGGCGCTGGTCAACGCCTTGGACATCAAGTCCGGCTTCGGATTCTCGGCCGGAGCCATCGACTATGTGCTCAATCTCGGCCGAGCCTCCGAACTCTCAGGCGGCATCGGACCGGTCCTGCTGCTGCTCGTCATAGGTCTTGCCTATGCGGTGATCTACTACGTCCTCTTCCGGTGGGCGATCATCAAGTTCAACCTGCACACCCCCGGGCGCGAGGACGACGACGAAGCCAGCATCGGCGGCCCCTCGGTCTTCGACGAGGCGCAGGAAGCCGCCGAGAAGTCCACCGGCAAGCGACGCGCCCAGGACGAGGGGCGAAGTTAGTACGCGGTCCTGGCACCGGTGGCCAGCGGCACCGAATTCCACATGACATCGTGTCGATCACACCTGGGAATACCGCACTTCCACCATGACGTTATAGGCTCGCACAGGTACCGTCACCACGGTGCCCGTTTGCAGCACGACAGACCACCAACCCGTGACGAAAGGCGGCACCTTGACGGTTCCCACACTCACACTCAATGACGGCAAGACCATTCCCCAGCTGGGCTTCGGCGTCTTCAAGGTCGATCCCGAGGAGACCGAGCGCATCGTCACCGACGCCCTCGAGGTCGGCTACCGCCACATCGACACGGCCGCCGTCTACGGCAATGAAGAGGGCGTGGGCCGCGCCATTGCGAAGTCCGGAATTGCCCGCGATGAGCTCTTCGTGACCACCAAACTGTGGAACGACCGGCACGGTGCCGACGAGTCGAAGCGTGCCCTGGGCGAGAGCTTGGAGAAGCTGGGCCTCGACCACGTCGACCTCTACCTCATCCACTGGCCGACACCGGAGAACAACAACTCGGTCGAGACCTGGGAGGCCTTCCCCTCCTACCGCGATCAGGGTCTGACGACGTCGATCGGTGTCTCGAACTTCGATCACCGCTACCTGCCCCAGGTCCTCGATACCGGAATCATCCCGGCCGTCGACCAGATCGAATGCCACCCGCAGTTCCAGCAGATCGAGACCCGTCCGCTGCTGACCGAGCACGACATCAAGGTCGAGGCTTGGGGACCGCTGGGACAGGGCAAGGTCGACTATGCCGACACCGTGATCGGCGAGATCGCTTCCGCCCACGGCAAGTCCTGGGCCCAGACCATCATTCGCTGGCACCTGCAGCGCGGGCATGTCGTCTTCCCGAAGTCGAACAACCGCGACCGCATGGCCCAGAACTTCGATGTCTTCGACTTCGAACTCACCACCGCCGAGGTGGCGGCCATCGATGGCCTGGAAAACGGCGGTCGCGTGTCCGGTGATCCCGCCGAGGTGAACTGAGGTTCTGACGTCAGCTGAGGTTTGTGATCTGAACCGAGGTTGAACGTCCAAAGGCCCGCTTGGAGCTTCATCGCTCCAGGCGGGCCTTTTCAGTGTCTTCCAGCAGTACTTTTTGTCATCTCCCATCTGGCCTTGGACGTCAGGTGAGCAGACGAACCGGCTCCCCCGCCATCCACGCGGCGATGTTCTCGACAGTCTGGGTGAAGAAGATCCGATACGTGTCTTCGGTGACATAACCCAGGTGCGGAGTCAGCACGGTCCGCGGAGTGCTGCGCAGAGCATGATCATGTGGCAACGGCTCAAGGTCATACACGTCAATCCCCGCGCCGCGAATGCGACCTTCTGCCAATGCGTCCTGCAGTGCTTCCATGTCGACGAGGCCCGCCCGAGAGGTGTTGATGAAGATGCTGTTCGGCTTCATCAGTGACAGTTCCTTCGCAGCGACAAGCAGGCGGCTGCGTTCGCTGAGCTTATAGTGCACGGTCACGACGTCAGAGGTTGAGAAGAGTTCCTCTTTGCTCACTGCGTGCGCCCCGACATCGGCTGCCCGCTCCTCGTCGAGGTTCTGACTCCAGGCCACGACGTCCATGCCGAAGGCGGCCCCGACCCGGGCGACCTGGGTGCCGAGTCTGCCGAGTCCGATGATCCCGAGTCGGTGCCCGAAGAGGTCACCGCCGACGGTGGACTGCCAGCCGCCGGAGTGCATCGCGGCGTCTTCGGTGGGGATGCTGCGCAGCACCGAGAGAATGAGTCCCCAGGTCAGCTCCGGGGTCGCCGAGGTGGTGGATTCGGTCCCGCAGACCGTGATCCCCTGGGCTCGTGCCGCATCCAGATCGATTGATGCGTTGACTCGTCCCGTGGTCACGAGGAGTTTGAGATCGCGCAACTGGGCCAGTCGCTCGGCAGAGAAGAGGGTGCGTTCACGCATGGCAACGACAACCTCGGCGCCGGCCACCGTCTGCACCAGATCCTCGGTGTCGCGGATCGGACGGGAGACGAATTCGACCTCGGCCCCAAGCTCCTGCCAGTTGGCAAAGTCTGCCGCCACATTCTGGTAGTCATCGAGCACAACAATGTGCATGTCTGTCCCTCCTCGGATGTCGCGGGGTATCAGTGAGATATCGGCCGAGGCGGTGCGAACATTCGTCCGCACCGCCTCGGCGATGGATCGCTCCCCCACACAGCGGTGGGAGGCCAGCCGATGATCAGCTCATCGGCTGGAAGCTGCTCAGAAGCAGACGGCTCCGGTCGACGCCGACTGGACGAGCTTGGCGTACTTGCCGAGCACACCAGTGAGGCGGTGGTTCTCGGGGATCGTCCAGGTCTTGCGACGCTCTTCGAGCACCGACTCGTCAACATGCAGATCGATGGACCGTGCCGCGATGTCGACGGTGATCTTGTCGCCGTCCTCGACGAGTGCGATCGGTCCGCCGTCGACGGCCTCGGGCGCCACGTGACCGATGCACAGTCCCGTCGATCCGCCGGAGAAGCGTCCGTCGGTGATGAGCAGGACGTCCTTGCCGATTCCCGCGCCCTTGATCGCACCGGTGATGGCGAGCATCTCGCGCATACCGGGTCCGCCCTTGGGTCCTTCGTAGCGGATGACGACGACATCGCCCTTCTTCAGCTCACCGTTGAGGACGGCATCCATGGCCGGCTTCTCCTGGTTGAACACGCGAGCGGTGCCTTCGAAGACGTCGGCATCGAAGCCGGCGGACTTCACGACTGCACCTTCGGGAGCCAACGAGCCCTTGAGCACGGTGAGGCCGCCGGTGGCGTGAATCGGGTTGTTGAGCGCGCGCAGGATCTTGCCGTCGGGGTCCGGCGGGTTGATCGTCTCGAGGTTCTCCGCCACGGTCTTTCCCGTCACGGTCATGCAGTCGCCGTTGAGCATTCCGTTGTCGAGCAGAGCCTTCATGATCACCGGCACGCCGCCGATCTTGAACACATCGTTCATCACGTACTGGCCGAAGGGTTTGACGTTGCCCAGGTGCGGGACCTTGTCGCCGATGCGGTTGAAGTCATCGAGGGCGAGTTCGACTCCGGCCTCGTGGGCGATGGCCAACAGGTGGAGGACGGCGTTGGTCGAGCCGCCGAAGGCCATGACCACGGCGATCGCGTTGTGCAGCGATTCCTTCGTGATGATGTCCTTCGTCGTGATGCCCTGGCGGAGCAGGTTGACGACGGCGTCACCGGACTTGCGCGCGAACATCGTGCGGTCGCGGTGGATGGCCGGTGGCGCGGCCGATCCCGGCAGGGACATGCCCATCGCCTCGGCTGCCGAGGCCATGGTGTTGGCGGTGTACATGCCGCCACAGGCGCCTTCACCTGGGCAGACAGCGCGCTCGATGGCGTCGACGTCCTTCTGGGTGATAGTTCCGGCACGGCAGGCGCCGACGGCTTCGAAGGCGTCGATGAGAGTGACTTCCTTCTCAGACCCGTCGGACATCTTCGCGGTGCCCGGCATGATCGAGCCGTTGTAGAGGAAGACGCTGGAGAGGCCAAGACGAGCCGATGCCATGAGCATGCCAGGGATCGACTTATCGCAGCCGGCCATGAGAACCGATCCGTCGAGGCGTTCGGCGCTCATCACAGTCTCAACGGAGTCGGTGATGACCTCGCGGGAGACCAGCGAGTAGTGCATGCCCTCGTGTCCCATGGAGATGCCGTCGGAGACGGAGATGGTGCCGAATTCCAAGGGGAATCCGCCCGACTCGTGCACGCCTTCCTTGGCGGCCGCGCCGAGGCGCTGCAGGGACATGTTGCACGGGGTGATCTCGTTCCAGGACGTCGCAATGGCGATCTGCGGCTTGACCCAGTCGTCATCGCCCATTCCGACGGCACGCAGCATGCCGCGTGCGGCAGTGGCTTCGAGACCGTCGGTGACGTCGCGAGAACGTGGTTTGATGTCCGGTTTGGTGGAGTTCGTATCAATGCTCATGCAGGCACTCTACGCCGGAGCCCATCATGTATAGGCCAAGTTCTCGCATGTTGGAACTTGTTTTGGGCGGTCGCTCGAGAACTGGCTGGCAGTTCCTCGAGAACCGCTGCGATCACTCCGCCGCGACGAGGTTGAGCGGCTGCTCGCCGTCGTTGAGCCGGCGCACCTGCTCGGCCAGGATCTGCACCACCCGTGGCTCGAACGCCGAGGTGTCCCCGCCCTCGTGGGGTGTGATGAGAGTGTTCGGCGTCCCCCACAGCGGATGGTTCTCCGGCAGCGGCTCGGGGTCCATGACGTCAAGCGCGGCATGGAGACGGCCGGTGCTCAGCTCGGCCACGAGGGCATCGGTGTCAACGACCTTGCCTCGAGCAACGTTGACGATGAGAGCGTTGTCGGGCAACAGGGCCAAAAAGTCCTTGTCGACAAGCTTGTTCGTCGACTCGGTCAGAGGCGTGATGAGGACGACGACCTCGGTGTGGGGCAGCAGCTTCGGCAGCTCATCGACACTGTGGATCTTCCCGCGATCATCTTCACGAGCGGTTGTCGCCACCCGCGTGAGGTCGACCTCGAAGGGAGCGAACCGATCGGCGATCGCCGAGCCGATCTCGCCGGCGCCGATGATCATGACGCGGCGATCCTGCAGGGAGCGGTTGCGTTTGTGGTTCCAGATCCTCGCGCTCTGCGCACGAACGGCATCATCGATGCCGCGCAGGCTGGCCAAGGTCAGAGTCAGGGCGAGTTCGGCCGTTCCGCCGGTGTGCACGCCCGAGGCGGTCGCCACCTTGATGCCGCGCTCTGGCAGGTGAGCGACTGGGTCGTACCCGGTGGTCTGGGTGATGACCAGGCCCAGGTTCGGCAGCTCGTCGAGCAGTTCGATGGTCGGTCCCGAATCGAGGTACGGGAGCACGACGACATCGACGTCGTCTCGGCTCAGCTTCGCCGACTTCTCGGCGTCCGAGTAGACGACCAGGTCGACGTTGGCACGTTGGTGCGCCGGAATCCGGGCGATGACGCGGTTGCGGAGTTCAGAATCTGGGAAGGCAATGGTCTTGATCGACATGGACACATTGTCCCACGAACAGGCTCACTCGGGCAGGGGTGATCAGACGGTCCTGTTCGAGCTGGCCCTCAGACAGTCCTATTCGGGCAGAGCCTGACCGATACGCGCGAACACTCGCTCGATGACTTCGAGTTCGTCATCGTCGACGTGGGAGAGGAAGACCTCGTCGATGTTCTCCCGGTGCTGACGCCCCGCGTTGAGGAAGGCCTGAGCACCAGCCTCGGTGAGCCCGACGTTATGCGCTCGTTTGTCGTCTGCGCATTCCGTCTTCGTCACCAGGCCCGCGTCTTCCAACACCTTGATCCGGTAGTTGAGCCGTGAGGGTGAGAACACCAGCTTTTTGGCCAGCACGCTCATCGTCAGCAGGTGCGACGGTTCTTCCCATAGCAGCAGCAGCGTGTTGTAGTCACTGACGGTGAGACCGGCGCGGTCCTTGAGATTGCCCTCGAGGTTCTGCCGGATGCGCTGCGAGGTCTCGAAGTACAGTCGCCACGACCTCTGCGCGAGCGCGTCACGATTCCGGCCGAGTTTGATCTCGACCATCGTCAACCCTCGAGAAGTTGGGCGAAGGGGGTGATGAGCTCGGGATTGAACTCATCGTCGATGCTCGGGTTCCGCTGCGCGCCGCGCCGACCGAACTCGCCGGTCGTCGTGGTCGCGGTGCCGCCGCCGGCGGTCTCACCGGCAGTGCCTGCGTTCGAACCGGTGCCGACACCGTGCAGGCTCGCCGCCAATCCGATCAGCTCCTCGCTGGCCTGAGCGATCCGAGCGTTGAGACTGCGGCCGCCCTCGATGCTGCCCCAGTCATCGGTGGCGGCGAAGACCGTCGTCGGTACGACGATGCCCTTGAGGTAGGACAGCATCGGACGCAGCACAGTCTCCCCCGCCAGCGAGTGCCGAGGCGTCCCACCGGTCGAGCCGATGAGCACAGGCTTGTTCGCCAGCGCCTTTTCGTCGATGAGCTGCCAGAACAAGGTGTGCAGGCCCACCGGAGCGACCTTGTACACGGGTGCCACGGTGACGATCACGTCTGCCGCGGCGACCTGCGCGAAGGCCGCCTCGAGGCTGTCCGAACGGAATCCGGTCAGGGCCATGTCGGTGAGGTCCGAGCTCAGGTTCCGCACGTTGATGTGCTCGGTCTCCGCGCTCAGGTCCACAGCATCCGTCGCCGAGGTGGCGGCTGCGATGATCTTGTTCGAGAGTTTCAGTGTGGTTGAGTCCTCGCTCAGCGAGGTCGTGATGCTGAGAATTCGCATCAGCGATCAGCTCCTTGGGTCTCGTTCTGCTCCGCTGCCCTGGCCTGACGATCGGCGTAGGCACGTGATCCGGGACCACCGCCGGGGATGGGATCGCGGCCCTCACGGTGACGGATGACGAGCGATTCGTGGGTCGGGGCATCGGGGACATCGGCTGGACGGTCCTTCGCGAATTCCTTCCGCAGAACTGGAACGACTTCCTCGCCGAGGAGGTCGAGCTGTTCCAGCACAGTCTTCTGGGGCAGGCCCGCGTGGTCGATGAGGAACAGCTGACGCTGGTAGTCGCCGGCCCATTCGCGGAAGCTCAAGGTGCGTTCGATGACCTGCTGGGGCGATCCGACCGTCAGCGGGGTCTGCGTCGAGAAGTCCTCGAGGCTGGGGCCATGGCCGTAGACCGGTGCGTTGTCGAAGTACGGACGGAACTCCTTGACGGCGTCCTGCGAGTTCTTGCGCATGAACACCTGACCGCCGAGTCCGACGATCGCCTGGTGTGCAGCTCCGTGGCCGTAGTACTCGTAGCGCTGGCGGTAGAGCTGAACCATGCGGGCAGTGTGCGACACCGGCCAGAAGATGTTGTTGTGGAAGTATCCGTCACCGTAGTATGCGGCCTGTTCGGCGATTTCGGGGCTGCGGATCGATCCGTGCCACACGAAGGGCGGGACATCGTCCAGAGGTGTCGGTGTGACGGTGAACCCGTTGAGAGGCGTCCGGAACTTGCCCTCCCAGTCGAGGTTCTTCTCGCGCCACAGGCGGTAGAGCAGGTTGTAGTTCTCGACCGCCAGCGGGATACCCGAACGGATGTCCTTGCCGAACCAGGGGTAGACGGGTCCGGTGTTGCCGCGTCCCATGACCAGGCTGATGCGTCCGTCGGAGAGGTGCTGAGCATAGGCATAGTCCTCAGCGATGCGCACCGGGTCGGTCGTCGTGATCAGTGTGGTGGCCGTCGACAGATGCAGCTTCTCAGTCTGGGCCGCGATGTTCGCGAGCAGGACCGGCGGGTTCGCGGGTGCGACGAACGGCGGGTTGTGGTGCTGACCGGTGGCGAAGACGTCGAGGCCGACCTCTTCGGCCTTCTTGGCGATCTCGACCGTGTTCTTGATCCGCTGATTCTCAGACACCGTGGTACCGTCGGTGGGATCGCTGGTGACGTCTCCGATGGTGAAGATTCCGAGTTCCATGTCTGCTCCTTCTGCTCGCTGTTCGCGAACTCTCCTTGAACTGAATAACTTCAGTTTTGAAGTAACTAGTTGAAAGTTTAACAGACTTGGATTGAGAAGTATTCCCGAGCTCTGTCACGCAACGATCTGAGCTGAGTCACACGGCACCTGGGCTGTGTCATCTGGCTCTCGGAGGGTCCGGGACACAGCAGACGCCGGGCCCTTTGAGTCGAATCCTTTGCGGAAATCGGCTGGGAGGGCCCGGCGTCGACGGTGCTGCGGTGCAGTAGGCGAGTGAGTTCTTGCTCAGATCCAGATGGCGGGATCGATCAGCTCGAAGTCGGCGTAGGCCGAACGTGAGTCACCAGCATCGGACCCGACCGCCTCGGGAGTGGTGCGATTCTTGTAGGGCCTGACCTTGGCAGGGATTCCCACTGCACTCGAATCGGCGGCGACGTCTTTGACGACGACCGCGTTGGCACCCACCGAGGAGTTGTCGCCGACGACGACTGGGCCGAGGATCTTCGCACCGGCACCGACGAGGACATGGTTGCCGATGGTCGGGTGACGCTTCGTCTGCTCCATCGATGTGCCGCCGAGGGTGACCTGATGGTAGAGCATCACGTCATCGCCGATCTCCGAGGTCTCGCCGATGACGACCCCGTTGGCGTGGTCAATGAAGAAGCGTCGTCCGATCTGAGCGCCAGGATGAATCTCAACACCGGTCAGCGTCCTCACCGCCTGTGACATCAGCCTGGCCGGCACCTTGGTGGCATCGCTCTGCCACAGTCGGTGCAGGCCGCGGTGGGCCCAGATCGCGTGCATGCCCGGGTACGAGACCAGCGAAACGAAATCGTTGGTGGCCGCAGGGTCACGCCTGCGCACGGTATCGAGGTCTTCGCGCAGTGTCGCGCGCACCTCGGGTCGACTCAGCCCATAGGCTGCCGCGCCGATCGCCGCCGCCGCCACGGTCCACAGTGCCTTCATCTCAACAGCCCTTCTTACTCGTGATCGTCAATCCTCAATGCCGCGAGGGCGCCAAACATGTGTTTGACGCCCTCGCCGCAGAACCGGCATCTGCCTGCGGCGATGCTCAGTCGAACCTGCTCTGCTCAGTCCATGTACTCGGCGAACAGCGGTGTGGTCAGGTAGCGCTCACCGAAGTCGGGCAGGATGACGACGATGCGCTTGCCTGCGTTTTCCGGGCGAGCACCCAGCTCTTCGGCCGCCACGAGTGCAGCACCCGAGGAGATTCCGACGAGCAGTCCCTCTTCCTTGGCAACCTCGCGGGCGCGGGAGAAGGCATCATCGTTTTCGATGGTGACGACTTCGTCGTAGATCTTGGTATCGAGTACGCCGGGGACGAAGTTGGCGCCCAGGCCCTGGATCATGTGAGGGCCGGCAGCTCCGCCGGAGAGCAGTGCCGAGGCAGCGGGCTCAACGGCAACGATCTTGACGTCGGGGTTGGCCTCGCGCAGGGCGGCTCCGGCACCGGTGATGGTTCCGCCGGTTCCGATGCCCGAGACGAAGATGTCGACCTTGCCGTCGGTGTCGGCGAGGATCTCGGGACCCGTGGTCTTGCGGTGGATGTCAGCGTTGGCCTGGTTTTCGAACTGGCGGACCAGCACTGCACCGTCGGCGGCGATCTCTTCGGCCTTCTCGACAGCGCCCTTCATACCCTGGGCCTTGTCGGTGAGGACGAGCTCGGCGCCGAATGCGCGCAGCAGTGCACGGCGTTCCTTCGACATGGATTCCGGCATGGTCAGCTGAACCTTGTAGCCACGTGAGGTGCCCACCATCGCCAACGCGATTCCGGTGTTGCCGGAGGTGGCTTCGACGATCGTTCCGCCCGGCTTGAGGTCGCCAGAGGCTTCGGCGGCATCGATCATTGCGACGCCGATGCGGTCCTTGACCGAGTTCGCGGGGTTATAGGATTCGAGCTTCGCAACGATCTCCGCGCCGGAGCGTTCGCTGGCCTTGTTCACACGAATCAGCGGGGTGCGGCCGACCAGTTCGGAAACATTGTTGAAGATGGTCAAGACATGTCCTTTCACGCTTATTTGTTCGCCCGGTACTGAGGGCTGTGACGAAGACGTCACGCAACCACCAGCCAAAGGCTTCAGCTGCTGATCTCGTCTCGTGGACCGAGACGGTTCGACACCATCATAACCACCCGCCATCTGCGGATGTTCCCGATATGGTTGCTCAACAATCCATGTTCGCTTCCGGCGAAATATGTTGTCATTGCGCGTCATATGCACTTAACTGCCCATTCTGCTTAGCAGCACCAGCCTCTCTCGGTGATCGAACCGCTGAACAATCGGGCACGAAAGCGCCAATGCAGCTTCCCTCGGCAACATCTCGCAAGAGCCGATAGACGGGTGTGAATCTGAGACGCCGAGGCGGACATGGGACAGCCGATCGGTCTGCGAGATCCCGACGGGCTGGTCACGAGGCGGCGCACCTGGATGAGCCTGCTTCCCTGCGACACGATGCTGTAAGGAAAGCCGATACGATTGTCCTCATGGCTATTCATCCCATCGTCATCTACGGCGAGCCCGTGCTGCATCAGCGTGCAGAGAAGATCACCGACTTCGACGAGGAGCTCGCAACCCTGATCGCCGATATGCACGAGACTCTCGATGCCAGCAACGGGGTCGGTCTGGCCGCTCCCCAGATCGGCGTGGGCAAACGCATCTTCGTCTTCAACGCGGAGGACGAAGAGGCGGGAGTTCGTCGACGCGGCACATTTATCAACCCGCTGCTCATCGCCTCGAAGGTGCCCGACACCCGCCCCGATCCTGATGAGGAGACGGAAGGCTGCCTCTCCGTACCCAGCTTGGACTTTCCGCTCAAGCGCGCGGACCGCGTCACGGTCAACGGTCTCGATGAGACCGGGCAGTCGGTGTCACTGACCGCTGAAGGCTGGTTCGCCCGCATCATGCAGCACGAATACGACCACCTGCAGGGCACGCTCTACGTGGATCGACTCGACAAGCGCTGGTCGAAGAAGTGGAAGAAAGAGCAGTCGGCCAACGGCTACAACGTGCCCGGACGTTCATGGACACCGGGCGTCGACCCTGATCCCTTCGGCCACTGAGCCGGCACTGATTCAGACGTAGTGACGCTCGTCGGATCACTCCAAGCGGCGGTTGTCCTTCGGGTCGGTCTTCGCAGCAGGCGATGACGAAGGCGTGGGTTCGAGCGCGTCGACCGACTCCTGGGCCGCTGCCAGACGTGAGTCGAAATCATCGAAGTCGTCTGCGGTCTGCTCAAGCTCGGCGACAAGCCCCGAGATGATCGAGGACTGCGACTCGGCGTCGATCCGCAGTTCCCTGAACTGCCAGTCAGCGGAGTCATCGGCGGCCGTCCGTGACAGTACGTCGAGGACGCGGTCGCCGAGTTCACGTGAGCGTTCTGAGTTTTGAAGCAGCATGAGCTGCTCGTCGAGAGCGATGAGATGCTCATAGTACTCATGCATCGACAGCACACGGTTGGCCATCGAGGTGAAGGCCACAGCAAGCTTCGACAGGTATGTCTCCACCGACTTTGCGGTCCCCGCGTCCCTGATGCTCTCGATCTCCTCACGCAGCCGGACCAGTTCGGCCAGCCGTACACCGATCGAGGCGACAGCATGGTCAAGGTCGACACGTGAGACGTGGTCGCGCAGGATCGGGTGGGTCCAGGCACGAGTCCGGACGATCTTGCGCGCAATGGTCACGGCGAGGTGGAACAGTCGCTGTTCGTCGGTATCGCGGCCTTCCTTGCGGCCAGGCTGGAATCCCAGTGAGGCGGGCGTGATCCACTGTGCCTGTCCGACCTGCTGACGGTTCTTGCGGCTCAGACGTTTGGGGTCTCGAAAGTACTTCGGGGCGGTGACTGCGGCGAACACGCCGGTGCCGACAGCGGTCGTTCCTCCGAGCACACCGAACATCAGTGCAGCATCGGCGAAGCCGGACAACAGCGCCAGGCTGCCGGGTGCGGCGAAGCCCGCTGTCACAGCGGCGCCGGTTCCGGTGCCACCTTTGAACAGCATGCTGGAGCGGAAGAAGTTCCGACGCATTCCACCGGTGAGCATGATCGCGCTGGGGGCACCGGCGGTATAGCGATACCCGCGAGCGTTCCAGGCCTGCATGATGTCCTGATTGACGCTTTCGGGCACGAGAACCCGGTAGATCGGGATCGACTTCCCGCATTCGCTCTTCCACAACGACTTCCACGACTGGGACACCGCATTCACCTCCACGTACGGATGGCACCCTCACGCCGGCCGCCGGAAAACTGCCCGGTCGAGTCGGCGTCCGGTCCGGCAGAATGCGAACAGCCACACCCTCCGGACTTCTTTGGTATCCGAGTCTAGAGGGTGTGGCTGGATCAATCCTGAGTTCTGTTCAGACGCTTACATCTGTTCAGATGCTTATATCTGTTCAGTCGTCTGATTCAGTTCAGACGCCTGTGAACTCAACCGTTGATCTTGGCAAGGATCAGGTCCTTGGCCTTTCCGGCATCGGCCTGACCGCGGGTGGCCTTCATGATCGGTCCCATCAGAGCGCCGATGGCCTGCATCTTTCCGCCCTTGATCTTCTCGACCACATCGGGGTTCGCGGCGATCGCTTCCTCGACGGCAGCCTCGAGAGCTCCGGTGTCTTCGACGATTTCGAGACCACGGGCACTCATCACCTCGGCGGGTTCGCCTTCTCCGTCGGCCACGGCGGTGAGGACGTCCTTCGCGAGTTTGTCATTGAGCTTGCCGTCATTGATGAGCCCGATCAGGGCAGCGACCTGTGCCGGTGCGACGAGATCGGAGGGGTGCTGGTCCTTCTGATTGGCCAGTCTGGCCACTTCACCGGTCCACCATTTGCGTGCTGCTGCAGGCTTCGCACCAGCGGTCACGGTGTCTTCGATGGCTTCGAGCAGACCAGCGTTGACGATGTCTCGCATCTCCAGATCGCTGAACCCCCACACGCCTGCCAGACGGCGGCGCTTCTGGGCTGGCAGCTCGGGCAGGGTAGCCCGCAGCTCTTCGACCCACTCGCGGCTGGGCACGAGTGGAACGAGGTCCGGCTCCGGGAAGTACCGGTAGTCGTCGGCATCGGACTTCGGGCGTCCCGATGAGGTCTCACCCGTTCCCTCATGGAAGTGACGGGTCTCCTGCACGATTGTCTCTCCGGCTTCGAGACGGGTCGCCTGACGGGCGATCTCGTAGCGGACCGCGCGTTCGATCGAGCGGAAGGAGTTGACGTTCTTCGTCTCTGTGCGGGTGCCCAGTGGAGCATCGGGGCTCTCGCGCAGGGAGACGTTGACGTCGGCACGGACGTTGCCCTGTTCCATGCGTGCCTCCGAGACATCGAGGGCACGGAAGATGTCACGCAGGGTTCGCACATAGGTGGAGGCCACCTCGGCGGCCCGTTCCCCTGTCCCGGTGATCGGGTGGGTCACGATCTCAACGAGGGGCACACCGGCACGGTTGTAGTCGACCAGGGAATGGTCGGCTCCGTGGATACGGCCGGTGGCGCCGCCGATGTGGGTGTTCTTGCCGGCGTCTTCCTCCATGTGAGCACGCTCGACCGGGATGGTGAACATCGTGCCGTCTTCGAGCTCGACCTCGACCGAGCCTTCAGCGGCGATGGGCTCATCAGACTGGCTGGTCTGGAAATCTTTGGGCACGTCCGGGTAGAAGTAGTTCTTCCGGGCGAAGCGGCAGGTCTCTGCGATTTCGCAGCCCAGTGCCAGGCCGATCTTGATCGCGTACTCCACGCCCTTCTCATTGACGACGGGAAGGGAGCCGGGCAGGCCTAGAGAGGTGGGAGTGATATTGGTGTTCGGTCCCCCGCCGAAGGTGTTGGGTGCGGCGTCGAACATCTTCGTCGCGGTGCCCAGTTCGACGTGGACTTCGATGCCGATGACCGGATCGTACTTCTTGATCGCGTCTTCGTATTTCACTTGGTGGTCAGTCCTTCCGCAAGAGTATCGAGCACACGAGATCCGGAGGCTTCCAAAGCGGCTTCGAGCGGGCCGGCCACCTCGTACATCTTCACGTCCTGTCGTGCCGGGGCGAGGATCTGGAATCCGACGGGCAGACCATCGGACAGTCCTGCCGGCAGCGACAGGCCGGGGATTCCGGCGAGGTTGGCCGGAATCGTCGCCACGTCGCCCAGGTAGAGGGCCATCGGGTCGGATGCCGCCTCGGCACCGAACTTCAGGGCCGTCGTCGGAGCTGTCGGCGAGACGAGGACGTCACAGGATTCGAAGGCCTTGGCGAAGTCGTTCTGCACCAGGGTGCGGATCTTCTGCGCCGAGCCGTAGTAGGCGTCGTAGTAGCCAGCCGACAGCGCGTAGGTGCCGAGGATGATGCGACGCTTGACCTCGGCGCCGAATCCTGCGGCACGGGTCGCTGACATGACCGTCTCTGCGGTGACCGGACCGGATTCGGGCTCGACGCGCAGGCCGTAGCGCATGCCGTCGTAGCGTGCCAGATTCGATGACACCTCGGAGGGCATGAGGAGGTAGTAGGCATCGAGGGCGTAGGAGATCGACGGGCAGTCGACCTCGACGATCTCGGCACCAGCGGCTGCAGCCACGTCGAGGGCAGCGGAGAAGGCATCGCGGACGCCGTCCTGGTAGCCCTCGCCGCGCAGCTGCTTGATGACACCGAGCTTCTTGCCCTTGAGGTCCGAAGTCTGTGCCGCGGAGAGGAAACCTGCCACCGGGTCGGGCAGCGAGGTTGAGTCGAGCGGATCATGACCGGCGAGCAGTTCGTGCAGAACCGCGGCGTCGGCGACATTGCGGCCCATCGGGCCGACCTGATCGAGGCTCGAGGCCATGGCGATGATGCCGAAGCGCGAGATCGAGCCATAGGTCGGCTTCACACCGACGGTGCCGGTGAACGCTGCGGGCTGTCGCACCGATCCGCCGGTGTCGGTGCCGATCGACAGTGGAGCTTGGAAACCGGCGAGTGCTGCTGCCGCGCCTCCGGAGGATCCGCCGGGCACGTGCTCGAGGTTCCAGGGGTTGCGGGTGGTGCCGAAGGCCGAATGCTCGGTCGTCGACCCCATGGCGAACTCGTCGAGGTTGGTCTTGCCCAGGACCGGAAGTCCGGCGGCCTTGACCTTGTTGTGCACGGTCGATTCGTAGGGCGGGACCCAGTTCTCGAGCATCTTCGACGCGGCGGTTGTGGCCACGCCTTCGGTGACGATGAGGTCCTTGAGCGCGACCGGCACTCCGGCCAGTGCGTGGACTTCCTCGCTGGCGCTGCGCTTGGCATCGACGGCCTTGGCGGTCTCAAGTGCGAGATCGTCGGTGACGGTGATGAATGAACCGAAGTCTGCTTCGGTGGCGTGGATGCGGTCCAGGTG
Organism: Brevibacterium zhoupengii; assembly: GCF_021117425.1. Classification (NCBI taxonomy): domain Bacteria; kingdom Bacillati; phylum Actinomycetota; class Actinomycetes; order Micrococcales; family Brevibacteriaceae; genus Brevibacterium; species Brevibacterium zhoupengii. The sequence goes on from NZ_CP088298.1 coordinate 3,051,543, forward strand.
AGCCTGGGTCACCTCGACGGAGGAGAACTCGCCGGCTTTCAGTCCTGCGGCGAGTTCGAGGGCGCTCTTGGTGGTGAGTTCGTTCATCATTCCTCCCCGAGGATCTGTGGGACGAGGAATTTGTCATCGGCGGATGCTGGTGCCGAGGCCAGAGCCTGCTCGCTGGTCAGGGTCTCGCCCACGACATCGGGGCGCAGCACGTTCGACAGTGCGATCGGGTGGCTGGTCGCCGGCACATCGTCGCCGGCCACTTCGTTGACCCTGGCGACATTGCTCAAAATGGTGCTCAGGTCACCGGCGAGCGACTTCAGCTCGTCTTCGCCCATGGCGATCCGAGACAGCGAGGCCAAATGCTCGACTTGTTCGGGGGTGATTGCGGAGGACTCCGTCATTCCCTGCCTTTCATCGGTCTGTTTACTCGTCAGCAAGTCTAGTCTCTTTGCCGGACCTGTTCTGATGGGATCGATGTGAGGTTGTCCGAGCATCATTGCTCAGCTGCGTCGAGGCGCACGGGTCTCGCCGGGTAGGGTTCCGAACTCAGGCGACGGTGCGCTCTGGCCAGGTGCGTTCGCCCTTGATGTAGCTCGAAAGCTCGCTGAGCACCCTGTCTGCGTCCGCCTGGGTGTATTCACCGGCGTCAACACCGGTCTGCAGGTCGTGCGCAAGATCTGAGACACGAGATTGGGCGTCGGCAACGGTGTGTGCGACCAAGCCCGCCGAATCTCCGGCCCCCACGGCGAGGTCGCTGGCCTGCACGGCGACGTCGCTGGCCTGCGATCCGGTGCCTGTTGCTTCACTGGGGCCTCCGTGCAGACGGTACTGATCGTTCGGCTGCTCACCGTTGGACTCTTCGTCGTGAGAGGTTTCGTTGTCGACACCGTCGCGGTCGTCGCCACGCGTCCTCACTGGTGCAAGAAGCTCCGAGGTCGAACCGGAGAGTGCGGGGGCCGCGCGTTTGATCGGCGGCTGCCCCGGATTGAGGACGAAGTCGGCGATACCGGCTGTCACCGGTGCGGTGGTGAGTACAGCGGCGAGGACGACAGCAGTACCAGCGACCAACCGCGGGATTGATTTCATGCCTTCACTCTTTCAGACTCAGCTGTCTCCCCACTTGATTATGCCTGTGACGATCCTGAAACTCGATGGCCGATCAGTCCACGTTTCCGGTCTCCAGGAGTGTGCGGAAGGTGTCCTCGTCGAGGACTCTGACTCCCAAAGATTCGGCCTTCTCCAACTTCGATCCCGCGTTCTCACCGGCCACCACGTAGTCCGTCTTCTTGGACACGGAGCTTGCCGCCTTGCCGCCGGCGCCGAGGATCGCTTCCTTGATCCCGTCCCGGGTGAATGTGCTCAGCGAACCAGTGGCCACGATCGTCAGGCCCTCCAAGGTCTGTGCCCCCGCTTCCTGCTCCTCATCTTCCATCCGCACACCGGCTTCGGCCCAGGCCTCGACGATTTCGACATGCCAATCGACGGCGAACCAGTCGCGGATGCTCGCTGCGATCGTCGAACCGATGCCGTCGACGGCCGAGAGCTCCTCGAGTTCGGCCGCCCGGATCGCTTCAAGGGTGCGAAAGTGTGCGGCCAGGGTTCGTGCAGCAGTCGGTCCCACGTGCCTGATCGAGAGCGCGACGAGGGCTCGCCACAGGTCCTGGTCCTTGGCCTTGTCGAGTTCGTCGAAGAGCTTCTTCGTATTCGCGCTCGGGGCGCTGGGCTTCTTCGCTGTAGGGCGCGTGTAGAAGTAGGGCACCAGCTCGCGTTCCCCGGTCTCCACGCCCTTGACCTTCTTGTTCCTCCAGATCTTCACCTCGGCCAATTCCTCGGCTGTGAGATCGAAGAGGAACGCCTCCGAGGTCAGCGGCGGTGACTCGGGCTCGGCCGGTGCGGTCAATGCCAGCGCCGCCTCTTCGCCCAGGGCTTCGATGTCGAAGGCGGCGCGGGAGGCCAGGTAGAAGATGCGGTTGGCCAGCTGCGCGGGACAGGACCGGGCATTCGGGCAGCGCTTGTCCTTGTCCCCTGCCTTCTGCTCCCCCAGCTTCGTTCCGCAGGAGGGGCAGTGTGTGGGCATGACGAATTCGTATTCGCTGCCGTCACGCTGAGCGACCACCGGGCCGAGCACCTCGGGAATGACGTCACCCGCCTTGCGCAGGGTGACCGTGTCGCCGATGAGCACACCCTTGCGGGTGACCTCGTAGCCGTTGTGCAGGGTCGCTCGTTCCACCGTGGACCCGGCGACCGTGACCGGTTCCATTACCGCGAACGGGGTGACTCGTCCCGTCCTGCCCACCTGGACCTGGATGTCGAGGAGCTTCGTGGTGACCTCTTCGGGCGGGTATTTGAAGGCCGTGGCCCACCTCGGCGCACGTGAGGTATAGCCCAGGGTCTCCTGGACGGCGATGTCGTCGATCTTGATGACAATGCCGTCGATCTCATGGGTGACGTCGTGGCGGTGTTCGCCGTAGTAGGTGATGAAGTCTTCGATCTCATCGACGTTGTCCAACACCTTGAAGTATTCGCTGATGGGCAGACCCCAGGTCCGGAACTGCTCATAGACCTCGGACTGATGAGCCGGTTCGGGATGTGAGTCATCGGCCGGTGTCCACACCGCGATGCCGTGGACGAGCATGTGCAGGGGCCGCACAGCGGTGACGGCGGAATCCTTCTGGCGCAGGGATCCGGCGGCCGAGTTGCGGGGGTTCGCAAACGGGGCCTTGCCCTCTGCGACGAGGGCGGCGTTGAGTTCGGTGAACTTCTCCAGCGGGAAGAACACTTCTCCGCGGATCTCGACTTCGGCCGGCGGGTAGTCGGTGTCGAGCTTGTCGGGGATGTCGGAGATGGTGCGGACATTGGCGGTGATGTCTTCGCCGATTCGTCCGTCGCCTCGGGTGGCGGCGCGCACGAGTTCACCGTTGCGGTAGAGCAGGTTGACGGCGAGTCCATCGATCTTGAGTTCGCAGAGGAACTTCGACTTCGCCGAGGTGGCCGCCCGGACACGGTCGTACCATCCCCTCAGTTCCTCGAAGTCGAAGACATTGTCGAGGCTGTACATCCGACCGATGTGTTCGACCGGGTCGAAGGTGGAGGTGTCGACATTGCCGCCGACGGTCTGGGTCGGTGAGGAGTCGGTGACGAGTTCCGGGAACTTCCCCTCAAGGTCCTCAAGCCGGTGGACGAGGTCGTCGTATTCGGCGTCGGCGACCAGAGGCGAGTCGTCCTTGTAATAGGCAGCGCGCTGCTCTTCGATCTTCTCCACGAGCTCTGCATGAGCTTGGGCACGGGCCGTGGCGTCCGAGAGGTCAGACTTGTCGGACTCGCCGGAGTTGTCGGGCGTTTCGGTCATTCGATCTCCTCAAAGGCACGCCGCAGACCGGCGGCGATCATCATCGTTCCCGTGCTGATGTTCTTGGCACCATCTGCTGTGTCCCCCTCGACCGAGGTCAGCAGCGGTGGGTAGGTCAGCGGAAGCTCATCGCCCGCGAGGACGCCGAAATCACGCAGACTGGTCGTGCTCATGCCGATGCGGTTCCACGGCGTCATGATTCGGTTCAACCAGTGCTTGACCTCCTTCGGCCTCGATCCTGCGGCAGGCGGCAGTCCCATCCATGTTCCGATCCCGGCCTCGGAGATCATGGCCAGCTGTTCCCAACCGTGTGCCTTCAGGCTAGCCAACGGCACTGACACGGCGGTGGCACCGGAATTGCGGACCACCTCGGCGGCGGTGATCTCCTTGCCCTGCAGCGGCAGGGGGTCGAAGTCGGGGAGGCTGAGCAGCACCGGGGGCAGATGGCGCAGGGTCGACTGGAGTGCGGCGTAGACCTGGGCTTCGGGGATGGCGGGCAGGGTGGCCCAGCCGGAGACCGTGGGCCAGGTTCCGGTGAGGATCGGGTGCAGGCGGGTCTCGACGAGGCGGATCACAGGCTGCATCCCCAGTGAGGCCAGCTTGTCGGCGAACGCGGCAAGACCGAACGCGTAGGCCTGGATGACGTCGCGGCGAGCACCGTGGTCGGCGAGCACAGGCGCCCCGGAGGTCAGGCTCAGTGCCGTGACCAGGCTCCACGGTCCCGGGAGGGAGATCTGGACTTGGCCGGTGTAGCCGTCACCGTATTCGGCGATGGCGTCAAAAGCCTCGCTGAGGGCCGAGGATTCGAGTCGCTCGTCCTTGCCCGCCGCACTTGTCAGACGCCAGCCGAATGAGGCTCGGTCGACGTGAAGCTCGGTGAGGAGTCCGACGGCACGACCGATCGCGTCGGCACCCCACCGATCCTCGGAGCGATGGGCGCTCAGCGGCACCGGCGGCAGCTGTTCGCCGAGGTGGGTGAACGCTGCTGCGGCCGCTTCGCGGACGGGGCTGTTGGCGATGTAGCCCGCGGCACCGGACTTCGATCCCGCCCCGGTCTCTGGTCTGGGGCCCGGAATCCAGATACCGGTGGTCGTTCCGGCCGGTTCCAGGGCTGCTGCGGTGTCGGCCGGGGACGCGACAGGTTCAGCCATGGTTGCGGCTGCGTGGGATTCCGAAGACGTCGGCATAGAACCCGAACTCGCTTTCCAGGGAATCGATGATGGTTTCGGTGCGGACGAAGCCGTGGGATTCGCCCTTGTACAGACGGAAAATGTACTCCACTCCGGTCAGTTCCAACATATCGACGAAATCCTGGGCCTGATTGGGTGGGACGATCGGATCCCGATCGCCTTGCATGATCGCCACCGGGACTCTGATCTGGCTCGTGCGTCTGATCGGTGAGCGGGTGATGTAGGCGTCTTGGGCCTCCGGCCAGGGGCCGACCAAGCCGTCGATGTAATGCCGCTCGAAGTCGTGGGTGTCGACGACGAAGCGCATCAGGTCGGTGACCCCGAAATAGGAGGTGCCGCAGGCGAAGACGTCCGAGGAGGCCAAAGCGGTGAGCACGGTCCACCCTCCCGACGAGGCACCGGAGATCGCGATGCGATCCGGGTCGGCCAGCCCCTCGGCGACTAGAGCTTCGACCGCCGCGACGGCATCGGCGACGTCGACGATCCCCCATTGGCCGCGCAGTCGGTTGCGCCAGGCTCGGCCGTAGCCGGTCGAACCGCCGTAGTTGACCTCCATCACGCCGATGCCACGGGAGGTGAAGTAGCTGGATCGGGCCGACATGTCCGGGGTCGCCTGCCCTGTGGGCCCACCGTGGATGGAGATCACATAGGGCGGGAGCTCCCGGTCGAGGGCGGTGAATCTGGGGTTGTGCGGTGGGTGGATGACGACGGGAACGCCGCCGAGGACTCGGGTGCCAGGACGCGAGTAGTAGTCCTGATGAGCGTCGAGGCGTTCCTGCGCAATCTCGGTGAAGTTGCCGGTGACCCGGTCAACGGCGTAGAGAGCACCGGTCGAGTCCGCGGACTTGCCGGTCAGCAGCACATGGCTGTCGTTGAGATCGTGGAGTTCAAGGCTGCCGAACGGCGCTCCGGGCGGGGTGATCTCCTCGACGTCACCGCCGGTGGCATCGTTGGGCAAGAGTGGGAGACGTGCCCGGATCAGGGAGGCGGTGTCGGACTGGGAATGAGCCCAGATCTCCTCACCATCGCTGAGGTGCCAGTGGGTTCCCAGCTGCCAGAGGGGGCCGCCGATCTCGCCGCCGGTGTCGAGGACCGGTCGCAGCTCGGAGATGTCGAGGTGGTCAACGGAACTGTCTGCCTGGCCGGCTGGTCCCCGCGCTGCGGCCTGTCGGTCACGGACCAGGCAGTCGACCGGTTCGAAGTCCAGTGAGTACAGGCTCCAGGTTCCGCTGTGGTCGGAGCTGAGGATGAGCGAGGAGTCCGAGGTGAATTCGGGTTGCAGGAGGGAGACGTCGTGCCCGGCCAGCACTGCCACGGCCGGAATGTCGGAGGTGCGCACGTCGATGAGCCACAGGTTCGTCGAATCCCAGGGCATATTGGGATGTTCCCAGCCGATGAATGCCAACGTCGAACCGTCCGGAGACAGTCGGGGGCTGGCCATGAAGTAGGAATGACGTGAGAGCACATTCGTCGTCCCGTGCCGGGTGATGAGGACGATGGCGCGTTCCCGGCGCGTTGACCGGCAGTCTTCGCGCACGCACAGCAGACCCCAGCGCGTCATCGTCAGGTCACCGTAGCGGATGCGGCCAGAGGTGTCCGGGGTCAGCGCATGAGGAGCCTTGCCCGGAATGATCTGCCAGATCCGCTGGTCAGAGGCATTGACGAAGTAGATGACTTCGCTGTCGGGATCCAGGGCCCAGGCCGCTCCCCCGTATTCGTGCACCGAGGACCGGATGTTGAAGTCCGCTGGCAGCACCTGTTCCTTCAGGCCCGGATGCGAGAGCGTGGTCCGAACCAGCCCGGTGCGGGAATTCTCCGCCGGGACCTTCGTCGAGAAGTAGATGTGCTCACCACGGAAGGCGGCATCGAAGATCGGCGCGGAACCGGCAGCCACCTCCGCAGCGCTGAGCGGTGACGACCAGGTTCCGAAAGGTGCCGTGACGACATCTTGGGGAAATTCCTTCATACCCCCAGGTTAACGCAGGCGCGAGGCGCGCGACTCAGTCGCCGAGGTGGTCCGTGCCCTCAGACGCTGTGGCAGTCTTCGTCTTCAGACGCCGAGGCGGTCCTTGGCTGTCACGTCGATCGTGGCCTGTCCGAGAACTCGGGTTCCGCGGTAGATGACCATGGTCTGCCCGGGTGCGACGCCGGAGAGTTCTTCGTCGACGTCGATATGCATGAGCTGTCCGGCCGGTCGTGCGGCCGGAACCTCGACCTCGTCGACGATCGGGTTCACTTCGTGCTCGGGTGCCTCGGAGATGTAGTCACCGAGCCAGGCCCGAGCCGGAACGGGGTCGCTGTGGGCCCGAATCTGGACCTCGCAGTCGATGGCGGTCGCCGGTTCGCTGCCGATGTCGGTTGGTGCCGGACCGGCCCAGGTGGTGCGGATGCCGGTCAGGTGGGACACCGCGAGATCGCTGCGAGAACCCACCGTGACGGTGTTCGAGGCCGGGTCGAGACCGGTGACGAAGCGAGGCTGGCCATCGGCAGCGGGCTTCTGGATGCCCAGTCCCTTGCGCTGGCCGATGGTGTAGGTCATCGCACCGTCGTGTTCGCCCAGGGTCTCACCCTCGGCGTCTTTGATCAGGCCAGGACGCATGGGGATCTTATCTGCCAGCCATGCCTTCGTATCACCGTCGGGGATGAAGCAGATGTCATAGGAGTCGGGCTTGTTGGCCACGGAGAACCCACGTTCGGCCGCTTCGGCACGGACCTCGGCCTTCGAGGCAGTGGCACCGATCGGGAAGTAGCAGTGTTCGAGCTGATCGCCGGAGAGCACACCGAGGACGTAGGACTGGTCCTTGGCCAGGTCCTCACCGCGGTGGAGTTCCGGGAGACCGTTGTCATCGCGCAGCACCTCGGCGTAGTGGCCTGTGGCGATGGCGTCGAAGCCCAGTGCCAGGGCACGGTCGAGGAGGGCGGCGAACTTGATGCGCTCATTGCAGCGCATGCACGGGTTCGGTGTGCGTCCGGCCGCGTATTCGGCGATGAAGTCATCGACGATGTCTTCTTTGAATCGCTCGGAGAAGTCCCACACGTAGAAGGGGATGTCGAGCATCCCGGCTACGCGGTGGGCGTCCCGGGAGTCTTCGATGGTGCAGCACCCGCGTGAACCCGTGCGCAGGGTTCCGGGCATGCGGGACAGGGCGAGGTGGACGCCGACGACTTCGTGGCCGGCATCGACGGCGCGTGCTGCGGCGACCGAGGAGTCGACTCCGCCGGACATGGCGACGAGAATTTTCATGATGCTCCTTGCATCCAGCGGGGAGTGGCCGAGACCATTCCCGCTTGGTGTGCTTGTTCGACGACTTCGGGCAGGACCGCGAGAAGTCGATCGACTTCCTCTTCGGTCGAGTCGTGGCCGAGGCTGAATCGTTGGGCTGATCTGGCGACGTCTTCCTCCATGCCGCAGGCCAGCAACACGTGGGAGGGACGGGAGACCCCGGCCGAGCAGGCCGAGCCCGTCGAGGTCGCCAGTCCTCTCGCGTCGAGGCCGAAGAGGAGAGAGTCGCCCTCACATCCGGAGAATGTGAAGTGCGCGTTCGCGGGCAGCCTGCCCTCACCTCGGCGACCGGAGAGGGTGGCACCCTGGATCGTGTCTTCGATGCCGGCGATGAGCCGGTTGCGTAGGAACGAGAAGCGAGCGGCCCGAGCCTCGATGTCGGAAGTGGCGAGTTCGACGGCCTTGGCGAAGGCGACGGCGCCGGCCACGTCGAGCGTGCCCGAGCGGACTCCGCGTTCCTGACCGCCGCCGTGCAGGATCGGGGCCGGGGCTGCGCCGCGGTCGAGCAGCAGTGCGCCGATGCCCACGGGACCGCCGATCTTGTGGGCGGTGATCGACATGGCGGTGGCGCCGAGTTCGGCGAAGTTCAGCGGGATCTGGCCCAGTGCCTGCACCGCGTCGATGTGGAAGGGCACGCCGAGTTCCTTGGCTGCCGCGCCGATCTCGGCGATCGGCTGCAGAGTGCCGATCTCATTGTTCGCGGCCATGATGGAGATGAGTGCTGTGCGTTCTGGGGCGCTGCGCAGTTCGGCCAGGGCGGCATCGAGGTCGAGGTATCCCTCGTCGTCGACGTCGAGGTAGACGATTTCGGCACCCTGAGTGCCCAGCCATTCCACGGAGTCGAGGATTGCATGATGTTCGACCGTGGTGGTGAGCACGCGGGGGCGAACCGGGGCTTCGAAGGTGGAGTTGTTGCGGGCTAAGTAGAGGCCCTTGAGTGCGAAGTTATCGGCTTCTGTGCCGCCGGAGGTGAAGATGACCTCGGACGAGGTGGCAGCGCCGACACCGCGGGCAATGTCCTCACGAGCGGTCTCGATGCGCATTCGCGCGGCCTGTCCCACGGCGTGCAGAGCCGAGGGATTGGCCCGTCGGCTCAGCTCAGCGGTGTAGACGTCGAGCACCTCTGCCGGCATCGGCGAGGTGGCTGCGTGGTCAAGATAAATCGGCACTCTCCCTATTTTAGGCCGCGAACGGCACTTCGGCCAGGATCAGTGCCGCATCTCACCCGAGGCTCCGGGCAGATCCGGGCACCGCAGGTTCCGGGTGCATACCAGTGCCGACTAAACTGGGGCTGTGTTCACCGTTCTCACCTTCGTGCTCTATGCCGTCTCCGCCGTGCTGGCCATCTGGTCGATCGTCGAAACCATCCGCAACAAGCCCGCCGGCAAACTGCTGCTCGGTGCGACCGCGTTCCTTCTGCTGCTGCTCATCGTGCAGCTGGTGCTCTCGATCGTCACGTTCGGATCGACTCACGACATCGATCCGCTCCTGTACTTCGGCTACGTCATCACCGCGATCCTCGTCATCGCCCTGGCCGGCTTCTGGGCGTTTGCGGAACTGAGCAGGTGGGGACCCGGTGTGCTTGCGGCGGCAGGACTGACGGTGATCGTCATGATCGAGAGATTGGACCAGATTTGGCAGTGAAGAAGCGAGAAGAGATCGCCGCGGCGAAGCAGGAGAGGGCCGAGAAGCGCCGCCGTTCACCGTTCTCGGCGATGCATACCGGACCGGGTCGGGCACTGACTGCCGTCTACGGAGTCTTCGCGCTCTCGGCAACCGCACGTGCCGGCTATCAGGTCATCCGCGAGTTCGACGTGGCCCCGATTGCGTATTCGCTGTCCGTGCTCGCCGCCGTCATCTACATTGCGGCCACGGTCTGCCTGGTCATCGGCAACCGCGTCTCACACCGGACTGCGATCGCTGCCTGCCTCGCCGAATTCGTCGGCGTCATCGTCGTCGGCATCCTCAGCTTCACCCACCCCGAAGACTTCGCCAAACCCTCGGTGTGGTCATCCTTCGGCAGCGGCTACGGGTACATCCCACTCGTCCTGCCCCTCATCGGACTCTGGTGGCTCTTCCTCGTCGGACGCAGAATCCGCACCAGCTGACATCGCACCAGCTGAGCTCGCACCAAATGACAAGTCAGGCCCCACCTCGGCGGGGCCTGACTTGTCTTCTCACCTGACGTGGACTCTCACTCGATGCCTGAGGTTGTCACTCGACGGGTGAGGTTGTCACTCGACGTAGGAAGTTGTCACTCGATGCGTGAGGAGAGCACGTTCCAATCGGTGGCCACGGCGCTGAGTTCGTCGCCGGTCTTCATCAGCACATACGGGTGGGCGGTGTCGACCTTGACGGTGTTGCCGTCCTTGTCATTGGTCTTCACTGCTTCGATGGTGTCGCCCAGGTCGACCGAGTAGTCGTCGGGGACCTCGATCGTCATGGTGCAGCGGACCTCGCCCATGCCGATCGCACCGTGTTCGGTGCTCAGCGTCATCGAGGTGAAGTCGAGCTTCTCATAGGGCTTGCAGGAGACGTCGACCTTCTCGAAGCCGGAGTCCTTGCCCCGCAGGTCGCCCAGATAGTCTCTGAAATCCTTGAACCCGCCTTCCTTCAGCCCATCGGCATCGGCTTTGCCGGCCTTGCCATCAACGAGGAATGACGATACTTGGTCCGCGGTCGCCGTCATATCCTTATCGAATCCCTCAGGGCCGGTCTTGACCGCTCCCTGCCCGTCAGCCATCAGCGTCGGCATCTGATCGGTCGGGATGTAGGAGGCGGTGCGAACGATCGGATCGGCCGCTGCCGACTCGCGAGTCACCAGCTGCACCTGCGTGAGCTTTTTGTCGCCCTTGCTGGTGCCGAATGCGTAGAACCACATCGGATATTCGGTGAAGCTCGGGCTGCCGGCGACGACCTCGCTGAAGTTGGGTGCCCGCAGCTTCTGCTTCGCCTTCTCCGCGATCTGCATCTGTGCGCGAGTGTGATCGATCAGGGGCTCGCCCTGAATCTTCTCCAGGTCGGTGCCGCCGTCTTTGAGAGTCTCGTCGAGAGCCTCGGTGTAGCCGGTCATGAAATCCCCGGCCTCGCCCGGGCGCATCGCCGTGCGCTCATAGGGGGTGATGTCGGGGCTGTGCGGCTGAGCCACGGGCAGTGCGCTGCACCCGCTCAAGGCCAGGCCCGAAGTCAGCGCTGCGGCGGTGACCGCGCGCATGGATCGTCTGCCGCGCGCGCTCTGGCGCCGAGGTGGCGCTGCGTTCGTCCCGGCAGGTTTCTTCACGAGGCGCGAGCTCTGCACACGTCCTGTGTTCGTCCCGTCGGCGAACGTCCCGTCGGTATCCGTTCCGCCGCCGCTGCCAGAACCTGGACCTGAGCTGCGGCGGCTGGGGCGGGCCTTCGTAGTCTTCTTCTCCGGTCGGATGCGGCCGTGGAACCAGCGCAGGAAGAAGTAGGCGCCGAATCCGGCCAAGATGATGCCCAGAGCGATACCGATGAGGCTCAATGCCAGGACTCCTTCCACACGCATCTTCATCGAGACCGTGGTGCCGTCAAGGCTTTCGCCCTCGTTCGCTGCCGAGATGACGAGGACCTGGGGGTCGGCATCGAGGTCGAAGGTCTTCGCGACCTTCTCCCCCGTGTCCTTGCTGATCCACCAGTCCCGGTCCGTGATCGTGGCTTCCGGTTCGGCATCGCCGGGGATGTACCTGTGCTCGAGTGTGTTGGGGAACTCGACGTTGCTGACCTGTTCCTGTGCCACTCCGTCGAGGATGCTGTCGGTGTCGACGCCGTTCGCGGTGCCGACGAACAGTTCCGTGCCCTCGGAATTCTCGGCCTCAACGGTGACGCTGGTGCCCGAATAGGGCACGATCGCCTCGTCGAGGACGACGGCGTAGGCGCCGTCCTTGACAGTGAAGGGTTCGGACTCGGTGACCTCGTCGGTGCCGACGACGGACAGAGCGGAGACAACCAGAACTGCCACGATCACCGCTGCAAGCGCGAACAGAATGGCTGTGGTGAGACGGATTCTCTGGATCAGAACAAGGCCCTCATCAATGCTGTGCGTGCCTTGGTCACGGCCGGATCATCCGCACCCAGGACTTCGAAGAGTTCGAGAACCCGCAGACGCAGCGCTTCCTTCTCATCACCGGCGCTGACGCGGATCAGTGAGATCAGTCGGTTGAAGGCGCTGCTCGGGTTGCCGCCGACGATCTCGGCGTCGGCTGCTGCCTTGGCCGCCTCGGGGTCCTTCGGGTTCGCATCTGCGGCGGCGACGAGCTGCTGCGGATCGGCGTCGATGAGGCGGCGTCCCAATCCGGCACGAGCGAGACCGAACTTGGCCTCCTCATCGGCCGGAGACGCAGCCAGCGCTGCCTTGAACAGGGACTCGGCAGTATCGAAGTCACCCCGGTCCAGTGCCTCTTCAGCCTCGGGATGGGCAGGACCGGCCGGTTCCTGCTCGGCTCCGGCAACGACGGCATGCCCGGTGACGCCGTTTTCGCCGGCGAGTTTGAGCAGCTCATCGAAGTAGGCCTTGACCTGCGCCTCGGGCAGTGCGCTCTGGAACAGAGGCACGGGCTGGCCCTTGACGATGGCGATGACGTTCGGGATCGATTCGACGCCGAAGGCCTGCTGCAGGCGTGGGTTCGCATCAACGTCGACTCGTGCCAAGACCAGACGGCCGCCGAAGGATTCGACGATGCGCTCGACGATCGGTGAGAGCTGCTTTCCCTGATCGCTCCATTCCGCCTGCAGGTCGATGACGACGGGAACGCGATCCGAGATCGCGACGACGTCGTTGAAGCTGGCTTCGTCGACGTCGAATGCCAGGGCCGGCACCGGCACCGCATTCGGGTCCGCGGCGGCTCCTGCGGACTGACCCGGTCCACCGGTCTTCTCCTCATGGGGCAGGTTCTTGCTGCGCACCGCGGACAGGTCGAGTCCCTGGTTGGGCTGCGTGTTGTCCTGCGAGGGATCCATTGACACGTGGTCTCCTTTGTTGCGGGAAGTGCGAATTCGTACGGTACGTCTCGTCCGGAACTCTACAGTTCAGACGGCGTTGATGACATCCAGTTTAGAACGTATCGACATCGTCGGGCCTGCACTCACTTCAGATCGCAGTGCCCGCGACCATTTCAGGTCGCCGGGCCTGCGACCCTTCAGTTCGGACTATTCCAGTTCAGCGCCGCTGAGAGTCTCCAGTCCGCCGATGAGGCGCACCTTGCCATCCTTGGGCACGAGGAACGTCAGGACCTGGGTCGTCTTCGTCGTCACCGGCTGCTGGGTGCTGTCGGATCCTGTCAGCTCCTTCTGCGGGCTGGACAGCGTCAGGGTTCCGGTCCGGCCGTCGACCGATTCCGGAGAGATCGTCGACTCGGCCTCGACGACTCCCGTGACGACGGCGGAATCATCAGCAGTGCCCTGCGCAACGATCTCCTTGCCCGGGGTGTACTTGTACTTGACCTCGGCCTTGCCTTCTTCGGCACTCTGCTTCTGCGCCTGCTGGTTCTTCCAGATCGACTTCGAGAAGTCATCGGACTCGAACTTCTTCGCTTCCTTCGAAGCCTTCCCCGAACCCAGTGCCTTGGCGTATTCGGACACGGCCTTCTCCGGTGTCATCGCAAAGTCCTTGGACTTCGGATCGAGAAGTGCCGAACCCTGCCTGGCATCGGGAATCTCCGGCAGCTCCGTACCCGGGACCAGCTGGGTCTGCGACCACAGCTTGTAGTCGGCCCGTGGGTCCTCCTGGGTCAGGACCAGAAGCTGAGTGTCCTTGCCCGCCGAGGTGACGAGGCTGGTCATGCGCGGCCAGGAGTCGGTGGCCGCGGTGTAGTTCACGACGACCTTCTCATTGGCCACTGCCGGTGGAAGCTTCTGCTTCTCGACCTTCTCCTTCACCTTATAGGCATCCTCGCGCTGCTGCAGGGCAGGTCCTGCAGCGGCCTTCTTCAGATCGGAGCTGGAGGTCTTCTTGTCTGCGGCCTTGATGTCTTCGGCCACGGAGTCGAGGATCCGTTTGGCCTGATCATCGTTGACGCCGGCTGCGGCAGAGCTCGGCGCTTCCGAGGGTTCCGGCTTAGGCAGCTCTTCGGGACCACAGGCGCTCAGTGCCAGAACCGGAACGATCGCAAATGCGGTTCCGTATTCTGCCAGCTTCTTGCGGCGTTCCTGACGGGCCGTGCGTCGGTTCTTCTCCTTCTTCGCGCTCTTGCGGTTGAAGAAGAGGACGACGATGCCGCCGATGAACAGTGCCCCGCCGATGATCATGAGAGGAAGAGCCCAAGGGGTCTCGGCGTGGTTGGGCCAGGAGATGGTGACGGTCTTGACGTCGCCGGGTTCACCGCTGCCTGCGATGAGGAATCCGGTCCGGTTCGCGTCATCGGTCCAGTCAAGCTTCACCGTGTCTGTTCCGGTGACTTCGGAGGTCCAGAGATCGGCACCGGCAGGGTTGGGAACCTTCGCCTTGCCGTCCTGGGCCTTCACGGTCAGTTTGCCTTCGGGGGCGAGACCGGTCACATGAGCCGAGGCTGAGTCGCCCACCCAGGCTTCGACGTTCTCGGCTGGTGCCTGAGCGATCGTCAGATCGCCGGAGCCCTTGACCTCAAGAGTTGCGGGGGTTTCGTAGAGATTGAGCATCCCGGGGTCGACGACGACGGCCGGTGTCTCCGCATCGATCTCTGCGGTCGCGGTGATCTGGTCGTCCGGCGCCCACAGGGTCTTCTGCAGAATTCCGAGGCCTCCGACAACGACGCCCACCACCATGAGAATCACAGCTAGTGTGTAGCGCACGTACGAACCCTTCCCTCAACAAAGTGTCTTCTGACCCCACGTTCACCCGTGGGACAGTCCAAGTTTAAGTCACTGAGCGCCGATTGGTTTTGTGCGTGTACTCAGCGTGTGTCGACGCGCACAGCTGACGGTGTGGTGGTGCGCACAGCCAGGGGAAATGCTCAGCCCCGCCCCTCTGCTCTAAGCTGGAGTGGTGAGCAACGACAAAATTGTGTGGATCGACTGTGAAATGACCGGCCTCGACGAAGTCAGGGATGAGCTCATCGAAGTGGCGGCTGTCATCACCGACTTCGACCTCAACCCCCTCGACGAGGGCATCGACATCGTCATCAAACCCTCCGCCTCGGCGCTGGAGAACATGAACGACTTCGTCACCAAGATGCACACGAGTTCCGGGCTCATCACCGAACTCGATGCAGGCACAACGGTCGCCGAGGCGCAGACTCAGGTGCTCGATTACATCAAGAAGCACGTCCCAGAGGCCGGCAAGGCGCCCCTGGGCGGCAACTCGGTGGGCACCGACAAGGTGTTTTTGAACAAGCAGATGCCCGAGCTCGTCGAGCACCTCCACTACCGGATCATCGACGTGTCCTCGATCAAGGAACTGAGCAAGCAGTGGTTCCCCCGCGCCTACTTCCAGTCCCCTGAGAAACACGGCGGCCACCGCGCCCTCGGCGACATCCTCGACTCCATCGTCGAACTCCAGTACTACCGCAAGGCCGTCTTCTCGGCTGAAGGCCCGACCTCCGACGAGGCGAAATCCATCGCCGCCGAGGTCAGCGCCAGCGTCTCCCGCTGACTGGCCCGAGCATCACCGCCGGACTGGCCCGAGCATCACCCTCTGACTGGCCGAGTGCCATTCGCCGTCTTCGGCGTTGATGTGAAATGATGATTCCATCATGCCATTAAGTCACGGACAGCGTCCCCTCTATGAGGTCAAGGCCAACCTGTTCAAAGGGTTGGCCCACCCCTACCGAATCCGCATCCTCGAGCTCCTCGCCGGCGCCGCAGAGGTCAGCGTCACCGACCTGCAGGCCGAGACCGAGCTCGAAGCCTCCCACCTCTCCCAGCACCTCGCCGTTCTCCGCCGACATCGCCTGGTCGAATCCGAACGTCGAGCCAGCCACGTCTACTACCGCCTGTCCGACCAGCGCACAGCGGAGCTCCTCTCTGTGGCCCGGTCGCTGCTGCTGTCGATGCTCGAAGACGACGAGGGGCGCCTCGCCGAGGCCCAGACGCTGCCGCAGATTCCAGGTGGTCCTGCCACCTCGGGCAGAGTTGCGCCCACAGCCGGCCCTGTCACCAGCGAGCCGGCGCAGTGAGTGCGCCCAGCACCGCCTCGGCGGCCCTGCTCAGCACGCTCAGACGAGCACGCTCTCTGCTGCCTCGCGTCTCCGACTACAGCGAGACTCGCCGCTCGTGGCCGCGGGACCTCCTCGCCGGTGTCACCGTCGGCATCGTCGCGCTTCCGTTGGCACTCGGCTTCGGCGTCAGCTCGGGACTCACCGCGGAACAGGGGCTGATCACTGCAATCGTGGCGGGTCTGCTCGCGGCGATCTTCGGTGGCTCGCATGTGCAGATCTCGGGACCGACAGGCGCCATGGCCGTCGTGCTCGTGCCCATCGTCGCCACCCAGGGCGCCGAGGCGGTGGTTGCGGTCACGCTCATCGCCGGGATCATCGTCGTCGCGGCCGGCCTATTGCGTCTGGGCCGTGCCGTGTCGTTCATTCCCTGGCCCGTGATCGAGGGATTCACCCTGGGGATCGCGGCCATCATCTTCTTGCAGCAGGTCCCCTTCGTCACCACGCCGAGAGACTCACAGCCCGGAGAGCACAGCACGAATGCGCTCCTCGCGGCCGTTCAGCTCATCGGTGAGGCCGACTGGTCGTACATGCCCTATTCGCTGACGGCAGTTGCGATCGTCGTCGCATGCATGGTCCTGGCACCGAAGATCCATTCCTCGATCCCAGGCTCTCTCGTCGGCATCATCATCGTCACGGTCCTCGCCGCACTCATTCCCAACCCCCTCGCGACCATCGGGGAAATTCCACGCTCGCTGCCGCTGCCGTCGATTCCGAGCATCGATCTCGGCGCCATCGGCGGACTGCTGCCGGCAGCAGGGACGATCGCTGCCTTGGCGGCCATCGAATCGCTGCTCTCAGCGCGGGTGGCCTCCTCGATGTCGGAGTCGGGCGCCTACAGTCCCGATCGGGAACTGGTCGGACAGGGAATCGCGTCCATCGGCTCCTCACTCTTCGGCGGCATGCCCGCGACCGGTGCCATCGCGCGCACCTCGGTCAATATCCGTGCCGGTGGTCGCACCAGGCTCGCCTCGATCGTCCACGCTCTCGTGCTCCTGGCCATCGTTCTCGCCGCGGCCGCCCCCGTAGGGCATATCCCGCTAGCGGCCCTGGGCGGAGTCCTCTTCGTCACCGCGGTGCGCATGGTTCATCTGACCACGGTGCGTGCCATCATGCGTTCGACGCGCTCCGATGCGGTCGGCTTCGTCATCACCGCACTCATCACTATCTCGTTCGACCTCATCATTGCCGTCGGAATCGGTATGGTGGTGGCCGCAGCGTTCGCCCTGCGCAACCTGTCCCGGGCCACCGGAGTCACGATCGAAGAGGTCTCCGCCGCCGATTCCGCCGATCCAGGCGATGACTCGATCTCGATCGTGCGCTTCGATGGACCTCTGTTCTTCGCCTCCTCGGACCGGGTCTTCGACGAAGTCATGGAACTCGACGGAATCGTCGTGGTGATCCTGCGGATGTCCCAGCTCGAGCTCGTTGATGCGTCCGGCGCGCGGATCCTCGCCGAGGTGGTGCACACCTTCGAACGCCGCGGGATCACGGTCCTCATCAAGGGCGTCAAGGACTCCCATGTCGATCTGTTCCGTCACGTCGGCGTACTCAGCGCGCTCAGGCACAACAAGCACCTCTTCGATGACCTGCCCAGTGCGATCGAGCATGCTCGCTCACACGTGAAGCGGGCCTCGACTGGCTCCCGCTGAGCCGACGTGGATGCCAGCCTGGGGCCGACGTGGATGCCAGCCCTGCTACAGTGACTCAGCTGGTCTTCTTGGCCGGCTGGGCGAAGACCGACGCGGGGAAGGCTCCCGACTGAGCCAGGACCTTGATCAGGCTGCGGCTCGGGGACACGAGCGCCTCGATCTCCTCATCGGAGAGGACTGACCAGGCTGCGGCCACGGTGCCGTCGGTGAGCTGTTCG